>JANPLG010000435.1:0-34785 GCA_031426395.1 Actinomycetes bacterium | reverse complement strand
GATCGCATCACCATCCTCAACGGCTCACCTGCCCCCGATCCCACGTCAGCCTGCACGCTTGACCCTCAGGCAGCACAGCTGGCATTGGAGAGTCCCACCCTCAATGAAGACACGCCGCACCTACCCTCCGAGGACAGCACGCCTGAAACCACGACAACCTGATTCCCAGAGACCCGCTTGCGAGCGTAGGTCCCCATGCGATGAGCGCGCGAAACCGCGCAAAACCGCTCATTCCCGGCCAGGACGGCCCCGCGCTTGACCTATCCCGGTGCTCCCAATGCGCAGGTAGGACCGCATCCCCTGTGTGCTGAACCTGAACGCAACCCCGGACGTCCCAACATCCGATCAATGGAACCGCCTACCACCCGCCACGGCCATCAGCCGTTTCCCGAGACTGACACGATGCTGACCCCCGAGGATGAACTTGAGCTTCGCCTGGAGCAGGCCCGCGCGGTGACGCGGAGGCAGTTCTTCGGCGGTATCGGCCTCGGCATCGGCGGGATGGCGCTGGGAGCGCTGGCGGCCGAGGCCGGGGCGGCGCCCGTAGTCGCAAAGAATGGCCGCTCCCCGATGCTTCCGCAGCAGGCGAAGGCGGTTATCTACCTCCACATGGCGGGGTCGCCCTCCCAATTGGAGCTGTTCGAGCACAAGCCGGCGCTGAACAAGTACGACGGCCAGGACTGCCCCAAGGAGTTCCTGGAGGGGAAGCGGTTCGCGTTCATCAAGGGCGTCCCCAAGATGCTGGGGCACCAGTTCAAGTTCCACCAGCGCGGGCAGAGCGGCCAGTGGATCAGCGAGCTGCTGCCAAACCTCGCCGCCAAGGTGGACGACCTCTGCGTGATCCGGTCGATGTTCACCGACCAGTTCAACCACGCGCCGGCGCAGCTCTACATCCACACCGGCCAACCCCGCTTCGGCTACCCGAGCATAGGCGCTTGGGCCACCTACGGCCTCGGCAGCGCCAACCGGGACCTGCCTGGGTTCGTGGTGCTCACCTCCGGCGGCAAGGTGCCCGATGCCGGCAAGAGCGTCTGGGGCAGCGGCTTCCTCCCCAGCGTCTACCAGGGTGTCCAGTGCCGCACCGATGGCGGCGACCCAGTTCTCTTCCTCTCCAATCCCGCAGGTATGGATCGAGGGTTGCGCCGCAAGACGCTGGATGCTCTGAAGGACCTGAACGAGTATCAGCTCAAGAACGTGGGCGATCCTGAAACCCTGACCCGCATCGAGCAGTACGAACTGGCCTTCCGGATGCAGATGTCCGTGCCCGAGGTGACGGACATCAGCAAGGAGCCGCAGCACGTCCTCGACCTGTACGGCGCGCGGCCGGGGCACGTCTCCAACATTGAGGGGCAGGACGATCCCCGCGCCAACTACAAGGGCGAGGATGCCACCTTCGCCAACAACTGCCTGCTGGCCCGCCGATTGGTGGAGCGCGGTGTGCGGTTCGTCCAGCTTTACGACTGGGGCTGGGACCATCACGGCAGCTCCCCCGGCGAGTCCATTGACGAGACCCTGCCGATCAAGTGCCGTCAGACCGACCGCGCCATCGCCGGCCTCCTGAGCGATCTCAAGCAGCGCGGCCTCCTCGATAGCACGCTCGTGGTGTGGGGCGGCGAGTTCGGCCGCACGCCGATGCAGCAGAACAACGTCCGCACCGACCGCGCGAAGGGGTTCATCGGGCGGGATCACCACCCGTTCGCCTTCACCATGTGGGCGGCGGGTGGCGGCATCAAGGGCGGCCTGGCCCACGGCAAAACGGATGAACTGGCCTACTACATTGCAAAGGACAAGGTCACCATCCGGGACCTCCAGGCCACCATCCTCCACCAGATGGGCCTCAATCCGCACCGCTTCCACTACGCTTTCCAAGGCCTCAACAACCGCCTAATCGGCCCCACCGACGAAGGTCAGGTCGTCAAAGCCATCCTTCGCTAACTTACACCGACGCGGCAACCGGCCAGGCGCACCCAACCTGCGGCCGACCCTGCTTGCCCGTCGCGCTAGGGATGAGGGTCAGGGGCGGTTACCCGCCACCTGCCCTCCCGAACCGTAAGTGCAGTTTTCCCGCATACGGCTCACCACCAGGTCAGCCCTTCCGGGCGAGTGCAATCGCTCCACTCCACGGGTCCTGCCGGCGCCGGCGTTGGCTCTCACCCCCTCCCCAGCGGACTGCAGGTTCGTTGGGGCGTAGACTTGTCGATCAGCGAGTGCCACATGCGCTTGCGCGCTGGCTTGCACTCGACAGTGGGAACGGGGCAGCTTGACGACGAGCCGTTGTCTTGAGTTTCCTCCGCCCCGTCTTTCCGGTCGGATTCCCGGGGTTCTCCGGGGAGACAGAACGTAAGCGTGAGTTGGCCTACTCCGTACTTCATCGTCGACTTGCTCCTGACGCTCTCGCGCGTCCTTCCTGGCTGCGACCCCTTCGTTCGTCCCACCTTTCAATGGGCGTCATCGCTACTATAAGCCGCTCTGACTCCTCTCCCAGTTCCCCTCTCCGCGATGAGCGTTGGAAAGCGAACTCCGAACCGGGGGGGTCGGTCCCGGGCCGGAATGGTTGAGGTCTCCCCGGGTCACGCACACGGCTGTTCCCTCCATCCCAGCGCCAACCACGTCTCAGGCTTCTGTGCCGGGCTTCGCCGTTGCCTACAGAGGCGTTGTCTGCACAGGTACCTCTGATGGGACTTGAACCCATTAGTCGCGTGCGCCGGGCGCAGTAGGGGCCGGACGCCGTTTCGGCCCGTCGGCGGTGAAAGGCGCGTCCACTTTGCGAAGAACGTAACGGTTCACGGGGACGACGGCACGCTACGGCGAGTGTGCCCTACACGGTACTGGAGGGGTGCGGCAGTGCACGAATTCGTGCCCGTAGTCCCGCGGCAGCGGCTCATAACGGAAGACTAAAGGCAAGGGGTGAAGGAAGTCCGCAGGTGCTGCGTCTGCCCCGTCTCGGCGGCGCGATACGCCGCATCGATGATCTCAACGACGTGGCGGGCGTGCTCGGCCGTGGCCACAGTAGGCTTACCGTCACGGACCAGATCTGCCAGGGCCAGGATGTCCTGGAAGACGTGGAACTCCTCGGCAGGGTGGCGGTCATTGTAGTCCGGGAGCACCACGTTCATCTCGCGGGCGGCCGCCATCTCTCTGCCCGGATAGTGGAGGGGCTGGTCGTTCAATGTCTCGCCGACGATGCTCCCGTGCTGACCGAAGAACGACGGCGTCCCGAAGGCCGGATTCACGCTCCCCGCCGCCGTGCCGTACGCGAAGGCGAAGAGCGCGTCGCCGAAGTCAATCAGCGCGCCGGTGTTGTCCTCGCAGTCGCTGGGGAACCGTTCGCCCCGGAACTCCCTCTCACGGATGCGGGCCCCGGACATTGCGGTGACGCGCTTTGCGGGACCCAGGATGCCGGTCAGGCTGTGGAGGCCATAGACGGTCATGTCGTAGAGCGGTCCCCCAGCCTCCTTGCGCCAATACCAGGTCGGCTCGATATTCGCGAGCACGCCGTCTCCCTGGCGAATCCACTCCTCCTCATGGTAGGTGCCGAACGCGGCACCGGTCACAGCCCAGACCAGCCGACCTATCTCGCCGCCCAGCACCGCCTCCCGAATGCGGCGGAGGTGCGGCCGGTGCATCTGTCCGGGCGACGCCACGATCTTTACGCCCGCCGCTTTCGCCCGGCTGATGAGGTCGTCCGCCTCCGCAGCGGTGGTGGTCATCGTCTTGTTGAAGTGCAGATGCTTCCCGGCAGCGATAGCCTGAAGGCCCTGCTGATAGTGCTGCCCGATGGGCGTGCAGAGGGAGACCGCGTCGATCTCGCCCTCTGAAAGCATCTGCTCCAGGCTCTCGAAGTGCTGCGGCACACCGTACTGCTCAGCGGCGGCCTGGGCGCGACCCGGGAAAGGGTCGGTAACCGCCTGTGCGACCACCCGCGAAGCGAAGTCGCCCACCGCCAGGTGCTTCAGCGCGCCCCGGATGCCGATGCTGCCGGCACCGAGGATGCCGAGTTTCAGAGGACCAGCCATTCTTGACCTCCAGAGGTTCACTTCAATGACGCGATCGGCGCGCATCAGAGACGGCACGCTCAACGCTGATATGCTTCATCCAGTCTCCCGGCGACACTTCCGCTTCCGCACAGGGCAATTCCTTGCACCGTAGCAAAGCGGCACGAGGAAGTAGCGGTGAGTGCGGCGAGGTCGCGGCGAGCCTGCCGGGGAGAGTTGCTTCATCTGGAGAGATGCGATTGGAACGAGTGCGAGTGGGCGTGATCGGGATGGGGATGGGTCGCAACCACGCGGTCGCCTTCCGTGACTGCGCGGAAGCGGAACTGGTGGCGATCTGCGATACCGATGATGGTCGCCTGGAGCAGGTGAGCCACGAGGTGCATCCACGGCGCACGTACACCGAGATGGACGCGCTCCTCGCCGACCCCGAGATCGCCGCCGTCAGCATCTGCGTCCCGAACGCGCTCCACTGCGTGGCCGCCGTCAAGGCGCTTGAAGCCGGGAAGCACGTCCTCTGCGAGAAGCCGCTGGCGATGAACGCCGTGGAGGGAGCGAGGATGGTCGAGACCGCGCGCCGCCTCGACCGCACGCTGATGCTCCACTTCAACTACCGTTTCCAGCCGACCTCACAAGCCGTGAAACGCTTCGTGGATGACGGGAAGCTTGGTGAGATCTACTTCGCCCGAACGCACTGGCACCGCAACCGGGGAATCCCGGGCATTGGACGCTGGTTCACGCAGAAGTCGATGTCCGGTGGCGGCGCGCTGATCGACCTCGGCGTCCATCGCCTCGACCTCGCTCTCTGGCTGATGGGCTTCCCGAAGCCGGTTGCCGTCTCCGGCGCCGCCTACAACTTCCTCGGCCAGGAGATCGCCGGCCGCGAGGGCCACGCCTTCGATGTCGACGACCTCGCCGCCGCCTTCATCCGCTTCGAGAACGGTGCCACGCTGGCCATGGAGGCGAGTTGGGCGGGGAATAGCGAGAAGCGCGAGGATCAGGCCACGCAGCTCTGGGGCCGGCGCGGCGGCGCGGTGCTACGTAACTACGACGAAGGCTACCAGTACGAGACCCGCGTGTTCCTAGACCGCGACGGCCATCTGGAAACGCACTGGCCGGAGATCCACCAGGACGGCGAGACTCCCCAGCAGCACTTCTGCCGCGCCCTGATCCAAGGGACCGAGACGATGGCTCCGGGGGAGCACGGTCTCACCGTGATGCGCATCCTCGACGCCATCTACGAGTCGGCGCGCATCGGCAGCGAGATCCGCCTCTAGCCGGAAGTTGAGACTAGCGGCCGACACGCATCCGTTCCGGTTCGGCGGTCGTACCGCGCAACTCCAACCGGGTCAGCCGCTGGTCCAGGGTCTCCAGAGTGGAGTCCAGGTTCAGCACGTTGGCGCTGTTCTCGGCGCGAAGCTGACGGACTTCGTCGCGCATCGCCCGCAGTCCCTCGACCACCTGCTCTGAGTTCCGAGAGGGCCGCTTCACGATGGCCGCCTGAACAGTTTCAAACAGCTTCACCAGGATGCCGGTACTGCACGCAATGCCGACCACAGAAACGATCATCTCGAACACACCCATCAACTTCTCCTACGCTCTGACCTAACGCCGCAGTTTACATTCGATCAAGGAGACGGCGGCGACCTGCCGTTGCATCTGTCCGCCGAGCAGCGCTATCTGCGTCCCACCGCCTCCACCGATTCCTGAGCGGGACCACGCACCTCAAGGCGGCCGAGGCGGCGGTCCACCTGGTCCAACGTTGTGTCCAGATCAAGGATGCGCGTGCTGTTCTCCTCACGAAGTCGGCGCACTTCTTCGCGGAGAGCAGCCACTTCGTCACGGAGTGCTCGGGTATCGTGGTTCGACGCTCCGGGAAGCTTGGTTGCCAGCACCTTGAGCGCCCCAGAAAGCCACAGGATGCCGAAGATCGGCACGAGCACCCCCGCCAAGTCGTCCATCGCTGTCTCCCGCTGAGTTCCCAAACACGGCGCGCTTCGACAGGAGAAGGAGACTCCTCGCTCCGTTGCGGATAGTGGTTGCTACTTCTGGTAGGCCACCACAGCGAGGGGCGCGACCGGAGGAGACTCCTCGCTCCGTTGCGGATAGTGGTTGCTACCCTGGAGGCTCAGACAGCGTGCATGCGTCAGGGTAGGAACTCATCCACCTGAAACACTGCGGACGGTCGGCAGAGCGGGCTGACCGCCTCGCCGGGGAGGTGGATCTGACGGAGCGAGTATCCGTGGCCGAATGGCATCTCCGGATTCGGCTGCGGCAGGCGATATACCTCAATATGCCGGTGCGGGATGTTGACGATCCAATAATCTTGGATTCCAGCCTTGGCATACATGCTGGCCTTCTCCCACCGGTCATAAGCCAGCGACGAATCGGACACCTCGACCACGAGCAGCGCGGACTTGGGAACGGTGCCCTGAAGGTCGGTCAAAGTCCCCGGAATCACCGCAACGTCAGGTTCAGGGTCGGACGCGGCACCCAGGCCCAACAGAATACTTGCGATCACCAGGAAGCCGCTGGCGAACTCCTGCATGAGGCAGTCTCGGACCTTTAGGCCCGCCGTCCAATGCAGGGGACCCATAGGTGCCATATGGATGATGCTTCCTTCGATTAGCTCAACGCGCTTGCCCTCGAACACGCCCGTTTCTGCCAGTCGGTGATACTCGGAGCGGGTCCAGCGGATCGGTTGCGGGGCTACGGATGGGATCGGTTCTGCCAGGAGTGACACGTCACGCCTCCATGTACTGCACGGTTGCTTGAAGTCTACAATAACGATCCTACGCTGTCCTCACCTCGCTCAGAGGGCTCGTTCGATTCAGGAATTGGGGGGCCACCGCATCCGTCAGCCAGACCCCGTTCTCCGATCGATAGAACACATGCGCCTGGCAATGCATGGCGGCCGCGTCCACGCATAGCACCACCGGTTTCCCACGGCGGGCGCCCACTTTCCGGGCGGTCTCCTGGTCAGAGGAGAGGTGAACGTGATGCCTGCTCATCGGCTTGAGACCCTCGGCCATGATGGCGTCAAGGAACCGGGCAACGGTACCGTGGAAGAGAATGGCGGGAGGTTCTAGCGCCACCAACTGCAGATCAACCTCCACGCTGTGCCCCTGGTTGGCGCGGATGCGGCCGCCCGACTCATCAAGGGCGAAGCGCTGCTTGTCGCTCTCCGCAACCAGCGACTCCAGATCGCACCGGGTAAGGCACATGCCCTTGCGTGCGGCGGCGTCCAGCAGCGCATCCACCGCAACCCAGCCGCCGGGCTCAAGCGTGAGCCCCAGGACCTCAGGCTCATGGCGCAGGTGTTTGCTGAGCAACTTGCTGATCTGGACCTGCTGCCTCTCATTCATCGCTGACCATCCGCCTCGGCTCTCCAGGATCGAAATGTACCTTCAACGCCTTCTCCTACTAACGCTGACGCCGGCCTTTTCCTTCGCTGTGACTGCCATGGCCGCACCTTCCCAACGCACTTCGTCCGCCACGGCGGCACCGCGGTTTCATGGCCGCTGGGACTTGCGGGCCCCCGGAAGGGCCGTCACCGTCAATAGCGGCAGTTATCTCGTCGCGCGGTTCGATGGGTCGGGCATCACGGCGACCTTCGACACCTCACGCAACCGCGCACCGTTCCCCACCCTAGCCTGGCGCGTTGATGATGGCGAGTGGCAGGAAGCGGAGGTGGCGGCCTCCGTCACGCTGGCATCCGGGCTGAAGAGGGGGGATCACGAACTGATGCTGATGGTGCGCGACCTGGATGAGCATCAGCCACGGTGGTCGGAGCCGCTCACCGCCAGCGTGACGTTCCTCGGGCTTACGGGGGCGCGTCTCCTCCCACCGCCAGCGGAGCCGAAGCTCAAGATGGAGTTCCTGGGCGACAGCATCACCGAGGGGGTCGTGGTGCATCCCCCGCGCCCTGGAAAGGAGAGCTGGCCGTGGCGGGGAGACGGTCGCCTGGCCTACTCCGCGCAGACCGCCTTGCGCCTGGGTGCCCAGTGGCGGCAGGTAGGGTTCGGCCGCCTGGGTGTCACCATCGAAGGGAACGGCGGCGTCCCGCCCTCTGCCGAGAGCCTTAACTGGTTCCACGCCGGCGTCCCGCGCGATTCGTGGCAACCGGACATCGTTGTGGTCAACCAGGGCACCAACGATGGCCGCCGCACCGCCGAGGAGTTCCGCCCCGCTTACCGCCATTACCTGGAACAGATCCGCAAGGCCTATCCCAACGCATGGATCGCCGCGCTGCGACCGTTCGGCGGCTACCACGCGGAGAACGTGCTCTCAGAGGTCACGGCCCGCAATGCGGCGGGCGACCGTCGGCTCTTCTTCGTGGACACCACGGGCTGGCTAGGCCGTGAGGACTATACGGACGGTGTTCATCCCAATGTCCAGGGCGGTGCCAAGGCTGCGGACAGGCTCTCTGCGGCGCTGAGGCAGCGCCTGGGGCTAGAATGAGGCGTCGCGCAGAGATAACTGAATCGTACCCGCCGCCCCGTCGTGCCTGCGGAGGCTCACCGTACGACGCAGTAGTTCTCGAGCGGCGCCTAATCCCTGAGTGCCGCTTGGCGAGGAAACCCGATGACTGTGCATGCTGTTTTTCAGAATGGTGTCTTCCGTCCACTCGAGCTTGTGGATTTGCCCGAGAATAGCAATGTCGAATTTGAGCCTCGCGTAAGCGATGCCGTCAACCGTGGGCTGCGTATTGTGGCGGAGGAAGAAGCGATAGCGCGAATCTACGAGGTCCTCGCGGAGCGGTATCACAGTGGCGAGCATGATATCGCCGAGCGACACAACGAACACCAACCGTGAGATCCGTGATGCTGGACACGGTCGGACTCGTTGCGGTCTGGGATGTGGACGATCAATGGCACACCGCTGCGGCTGCCGTGTTTGACCGGCTTCGCCGGGACGGTGTCAAGCCGTATTGCTCAACGTTTGTGCTTGCAGAAGCTGCGAACGCGGCAGCCCGCCGTCCATTTCGCGGTTCACCCGACCGGCTGAGGGCGCAATTAGAAGCCGCGGGAACGCTCATTGCTCCGTCGCAGGACGACTGGGATGAAGCTTGGATCCTCTACCGGCGCGAAGAAGCGGGAGGGGCGGGACTGGTCGACTGCCTCTCGTTCGCAGTGATGCGTAGGCTTGGGATCACGCGTGCGTTCACGAATGATCGCCACTTCCGTGCGGCCGGCTTTGAGGTCCTCTTCTGATGCGTTCCCGGCGGTTCGCTGCGTTGCTCTTGAGCTGGGTTCATCAGGTCGCGATTGCGATCTGGATGGGGAGCATCTTTGGGGCGGGGGCCGTGGCCGCTCCGGCGGTGTTCAAGACGGCCAAGGCCGCAGGGGATACCGTCTGGGGAACCCCGCTCTACAACTTCGCGGGGCTGGCAGCGGAGGGGATCTTTGCGCGGCTCAATGTGGTGGTGCTGGTTGCGGGGTGCGTAGCGCTTCTCGCGGGATTGGTCTATCCTCGGTTGGCGGGGCTTTGCAGCAGGCGGGGAGCCGTCCGTTCCGCCCTGACCGCCGTTGCGTTGGTGGTTGAAGCCGCATTGATGTTCGGGATGTTCGACCGGATGGTGGCTCTTCGCATCGCGGGAGAGATGGCGGAGTTCGACCAGCTCCATCGGCTCTACTCGTTAGGGTTTCAGTTCCAGGCCGTGCTCTTGCTGGTGATCATCGGGATCACCGGATGGATGCACCTGGCCCATGCCGCAACGGCAACCACGGCATCCGATGAGACTGAACGACCTTCTGCCGACCGTGCTGCGGTGCAGACCGCCAGCTGACCTCGTCATTGCGGCAGTTGGTTCAGCACCAGGGTTGCCAGGCCGAGGAAGAAGAAGAACCCGCAGATGTCCGTCACGGTTGTTACGAAGACGCCGGAAGCCTGGGCAGGGTCCAGCTTGAGGGCGCGGAGGGCAAGCGGCACGCTGAAGCCGGCCACCGCAGCGGCTACCATGTTGAGCAGCATCGCAGCGCCAATCACCCCTGCCAGCCAGAGGTTGCGGTTCCAGAGCAGCACGGCCAGCGCGACGGCGGCACCCACTGCGGCCCCGTTCGCAACGCCCAACCCAAGCTCCTTGTAGAAGGTCCGCCGGGCATTTCGCCAGTCAAGGTGCCCCAACGCAAGCCCCCGGACCACGATGGTGAGGGTCTGGATGCCAGCGTTGCCACCCTGCCCCGCCACGATGCTCTGCAGCGCCGCGAGGATCGCCACTCGCTCAATGGTCTTCTCGAAGAAGCTGATGACCCACGCTGCTAGGAAGGCCGTCATCAGATTGACCACGAGCCAGGGCAGCCGCTTCTTCAGTGAGAAGCCGAAGGACGAGTAGACGCTCTCATCTTCGGAGAGGCCGACCATCCGATACATGTCCTCGGATGCCTCTTCCTCCTCAATCTCCCGGAGGCGGTCTGCGGTGATTTGCCCACGCAGGATACCGCGCGCATCGATGATGGGTATGACGCTGAGGCCGGCGCGACGAGCACGGGATGCTGCCGCCTCCTGGTCCTCATCCACGTAGGCGAAGGTGACGTCGGTGCGCATCGCTTCCAGGACGGGGGTATCCTCCGGCCGGAGCAGCAGCACGTCGAGGGGGATGTAACCGAGCAGCCGGCCCGCGCCATCGACCACGAAGATGGCCTGGACCTCGTCCAACTCGTCCGCTGCAACCCGGAGCGCTTCGATGGTGGTGCGAAGGGTCATCTCCTGGCGAGCGACCGGTGCCCCGAAGGCCATCGCCCGGCCGGCGGACTCGTCCTCGTAGCCGAGAAGCTCTCGGACCTCGATAGCGTCCTCCGGATCCAGCCTGCGGAGGACATCGGCCGCCAGATCCGGGGCGGTGTCCTCAAGGAGCGTTACGGCATCGTCCGTTTCCAGGTCGAACGCCATGTCGGCGAGGCGGGCGGCGGGCAAATCCTCAAGGAGCTCCTCGCGGACGGTGTCGTCCAGGAGCACCACGGTGTGGCCGGCCTGCTGCGGCGCCATCGCCTCGAAGGCGGCATCCCGGACATCGGGGTCGACGTGCTCGAGAAGATCGGCCAGGTCTTCCGGTCGCTGCGACTCCAGGACGCGGCGGAGCAACTCCGTCTCGCCGTTTCGCACCAAGTCTGCAACGGTTTCCGTCAGTAACCGCGTGTCTTCCATCTGATCCGATTCCTCGGTGCGTGGGCGATTGTAGCCCTCGATTCAACCGGTAGTGTGTGCCATCGCCTTCCGCAGGGAATCGTTGAACGCGATGACCGCTGACATGCGGCGCTCTGTCACCGACGGCACGGGATGCGTCTGAGTCTGGGGCCTAAGGTTCAACCGCTTGGGTGCGCCTGGCGGAACGATAATGTTCGGGGCGTTGATGTGACAGTAATGCGAGGACGCCCTGCCATCGTGGATATCACGCGTCAAGGGAGATGAAACAATGAAGAAGAGTAGAGCTTTCCTGGGGGGCGTCCTTGCGCTCTCCACCCTCGCCGTCGTGACGGCCTCGACCGTCCTTCCGCGCGATGCCGTGGCGCAGGGAGCGGCGGACCGCCAGCCGTTCCAGCAGGTGCTGCTGGTTCCGCCGGACGACAAGGACTACGTGATCACGCGCATTCCCGACGGCTTCCGGGCCGTGGTGACGGACGTAGTGGCCTACAACGCCCTCAACGGGAAGGGACATCGCGTGTCGGAGCAGTCGCAGAGCTATGTCTGGGTGGGCGGCTATCTGGACGGCAAGGCCGTGGGACTGGTCAACCGGATGCGGCTTCTCGGGAATCAGACCGAGCAGTGGCACATGATCACCGGCTTCGAGCTTAAGGGTGCTAAGGAGCTGGTGGTCAGCAGCGATAAGGAAGCCACCGCCGCTAGCCCGGCGCTTGTCTACGTCACGGGTTACCTGACCCGCTGATGCCTGACGGCCAGTGAGGAGGAATGGAACGCGGATGACCCATACGGGCAGGCTGCGGATTGGACTGATCCACGCACACGGGGATTGGATGGGTGCGGATCGCACTACTTTAGCGTTCGAAGGGCTGTCGGAATCGCGGTCTTCGGCTGGGCGGGAGGTCGAAGCGGTGCGTGTCCGTGGCAGCGATAGAGCAACCACATCGCAAGGAACGAACGGCAATGGCTGGGGGTCCAACTAACCGAGGATGCCGCCCGTCCCGAACGCGGCCATCTTTGTAAACGAGGGGGAATTGGGCTGGCTGCGCGAAACTCGACGTTTCGCCGGACGCTTTAGCTCCGATCATCAGGTGAGGGAGGGAACAACGGGAGTCTGGGACTCGATTGAGCGAAACCTTCACGGGAGGTGCGGCGTTAAACCGAGCACCGGTGGGTGAGCGGCAGTTGGCAAGCAAACCCTTGGTGACTCTGCTCACTGAAACCGCCCGCAGAGATTCGCGAAGTTGTTCCGGGCACTTATCGTGCGTCGTTTACGTTGAACAGAGCATCGAACGCTTGTCCTACACTGGCTGCGGAACTGGGATTGAACTTTGCTCCGCCCGGTCCGCACCTGCATGGCACCGTCGCCCGCTGGTTGATTGCGCAGAGAATGGGACGTAAGAGAGGACTTATCCATGGCCAAAGGCATCCCCGCACTGGATCGATGGCTTCCCCGGATACTTCGAAGCCGTCGTGACGGCGATGACCTGATCAATGAAGAAATGGAAGCGCGTCCCCGCCGCGTCCCGACGGACGGAACCGCGAGCACTACCCTTGCCTACCCCACCGCCCATCGCCTGCTGAACAAGCGTGAGGAGGCCATCCTCGCGCGGCGCGCCCGGAGCGGTGATCCCGCCGCGCGCCAGGCCATGATGGAAGCCAACGTGCGCCTCGTCCTGAGCATCGCCCGGCGGTACAACTGCAAGACGCTCACCTTTGAGGACCTGGTCCAGGAAGGCATGCTGGGGCTGCTGGAGGCGATCAACAAGTTCGACGCGAACCTGGGCAACCGCTTCAGCACCTACGCGACCTATTGGATCCGGCAGGCGATTGTCCGCGCCATTGAGAAGCAGGACCGAATCATCCGCCTCCCGGTCTATGGCTGCGATGCGGTCCGCAAGGCAGAGCGCGCGGAGCGGACGCTGTCTGAGCTCCTGGGGCGGACGCCGACACCGGAGGAGATTGCCAAGGAGACCGGGTTGCCGCTGCGACTGATCAAGAACCTCAGTCAGTACGCTCAGGACCCGCTCTCCCTGGACGTGCTGGTGGGTGACAGCGATGACACGGTGTTTGCCGACCTGGTGGTCGACAGCGAAGCGATGGACCCTGCGGACACCGCTCTCGGTGCGATGGAGCGGGACATCCTGCTGGAGCAGGTGGAGTCGCTCGAGCCTCGGGAGCAGCTTGTGATCCAGAAGCGCTTTGGGCTAAAGGACGGGAAGGTCCACACGCTGAAGGAGATTGCGGACCAGTTGAAGATGTCCCGCGAAGGCGTGCGGCATGTTCAACTGCGGGCCCTCCGCAAGCTGCGCGAGGGCATTGGCGGGGCCGGGCCACTCACGGCCTAGTGCTGCTTCGGCTCATGGGAGCTTTCGCCCCTCCGGGGCTCTCCGGGTTTCTCGGCAAGGTACCAGGGGCTCGCGCCCCTGGCTACATGCTTTCGCCCTTCCAGGGCTGTTGGCGTCGGGACGTTGGCAACAGCTACACTTCGCGGGTACTGCCGCCCCTCCGGGGCTCTGGTTCTTGTCCGCGTCGACTCCAAGGGGCTCACGCCCCTCGCTATTGACTGCCGCCCCTCCGGGGCTTGAAATCATTTCGCATGCAAGGATGCTGTCGAGGGTCGTTTGTGATTGGACGGCCAAGCAACACGCCTGGATCGTACGACCACAGGCACGGCGCTCCTCGTAGTTCCTCAAGGGGATTTCCGGACGGCACCGTAATCACGGTGCCGTTCGGCCAGATGTCCCCCCGGCCTGTCCCAAGCTGGTGCACGGCAGCGTGCCCGACATGCCTACTTGACCCGTCTCCCCAACCGCCCCCCACCCCCGACAAGGGAGAAACGAACCGAATGTGCTCGAAACGCATCACCCAGGCGCTGCTGACTGGGGCCTCGCTGCTTCTGGTCGCCGCACCGGCATCCGCGCAGAAGTCGCTCCAGGAGTTCGCGCAGCCTTCGCTCAAGGATTTCTCCGCCAGCATCAACGTCCTCTCGCACAAGGAAGCGGAGCTGCGTAAGATCGGTGCCGGCTACGTGGACGCATACACCCTCACGGACCGCGAAGTTTTCTTCCGGGAGCCGGGCCAGGCGCGGCTACAGGGGAAGAAGGGCGTGCTGACCATCCGCTACGTCACCAGCGGAAATCGTCGCCTCACCGAGGTTCCCACGCTCCGCATCCGCAAGGTGGAGGAGCTGGGGGAAGATCCCGGCAAGGCGGATACCATCTCGGACGTGGGGTTAATCACGACGGCGTGGACCAGCAAAATCCAGAGCCGTTGGATCCGCAGCGAGGACCGGGACGGCAAGAAGCTGGAAGTTTTCGAGTTCTGGTACCCCGAGGATGCCCGCGCGAAGAATACGATCTGGGTGGATCCCTCCAGCAAGACGATGGTGGAGCGAATCGCTCATCACCGTAACCGAAGCAAGGCGGGGTTCAAGAAGCGCATCCTCTACACGGACGTGAAGCCCATCAACGGCGTCAACGTACCCACGCGTGCCACGCTGTTCAACGGCGAGAACAAGCAGGCCGCGCAGATGAACTACGAGCGCATCAAGATCAACTCCGGCCTGGCCGACGGCCTGTTCAAGATCTAGTTTCTGTTCACAAGAAGACTTCAGGCCCTGTCCAACGGATGGACGGGGCCTGCTGCTTTGGGCAGGAACTTGACGCCCATATACGTGAACTGTAGGCCCGAGCGGTTGCACGCTTCGCCCTTCACGCACCTCGACCTGATGCCTTACCTTCCCTGCCTGAACACGAGCACGCTCCGGCCCGCGTCACTCCCTGACAAGATCCACGCGGCGGCGGATGCCGGCTTCAAGGCCGTTGAGCTTTGGAACGACGACCTGGACGGCTTTCTCGTCGGTGGAGGCAGCCTGGAAGAGGTGCGCGACCTGCTGGCGGACTGTGGCCTCATCGTGCCGAGCGTGATCGCGGTCATGGGGTTCGTCGGCAATGCGGAAGCGGGGCGCGGCGAGCGCCTGGCGGAAGCGCGGCGCCGTATGGAGCAAGCACGCGAGATGGGAGCGCCGTTCATCGTCGCCTCCCCGCCGATGGGCAGGACCGACCTCGCTCGGTGCGCCGATGATTACGCGGAGCTTCTAAACCTTGGGCGGGAGGTCGGTGTGCGGCCCGCGATGGAGTTCCTCGGCTTCGTGGAGCAGGTCAACAACATCGCGGCCGTGCGCGAGATCATGGATCGGTCCGGCGACCCCACCGCCACCCTCGTCCTAGACTGGTTCCACATGGTGCGTGGCGATGGTCGTGAAACGATTCACGAAGACTTGCGAGCGCTGCAGGCGGACCAGATCGCGATTGTCCACCTGGACGATGTCCCCTACTCCAAGCCGATCAGCGACATGACGGATGGCGACCGCGTCTACCCGGGTGACGGCGACATCCCCCTGGACGAGTTGTTCGCTGGGCTTGCGACCACCGGTTACGGCGGTCCGGTTAGCCTTGAGCTGTTCAGCGAGGCGCTGTGGGCGCAGGACCCCTACAAGGTCGCGAAGGCCGGCTTTGAGAAGAGCCGACGTTGGTTTGCGTGACGCGCCGGTTGCTGCGGATGTGGTGGATCTGGCCTGGACAGAGTAAGGATTGAGATGCGCAACGACTCCCGGCGAGGACTGAGAACGGCACTCTTGGTAACGGTTGGCGGACTGGCCGCGGCTGGTTCGGCGTTTTCGCCGCTTCACAGCGCAGCCCAATCGGCCGCAGGGGCGGCCCCGGTCCAAACAGAGGTTGACCCGCTGGAAGCGGTCCTGGCCGTGGATCAAGTGGGCCGTGCCGTAGCCGCAGCGGCTCTCTCGTCCGGTGGCGAAGGCATGTCAGTCTGTGTGGTCGACCGCGCTGGCCGCACTCTAGCACTGTGGCGCCGTCCCTTCGCAACCGCCGCCGGCGACGAGCGCGCGCTCTCGCTCGCCCGCACCGGCGCCTTCTTCGCCAACAATCAGGCCCCCCTCTCGTCTCGGACCGTGCGATTCATCTCCGGCATCCACTTCCCGCCCGACGCGAAGAACACGCCGTCCGCACCTCTGTACGGGATTGAGAACACGAACCGGGTGAGCCGCAAGGTCACCTACAATTCGGGGCAGGAGTTTCCGGAACCGCTCAACCTAGCGGGGACCGGTCCCAGTCTGGGGATTTCCACCGGCAAGCGTGATCTGCGCGACAGCGAACCCCGCGCCGTGGATCCAGGTGGTTTTCCCATCTACCGCAACGGTCAGGTGGTGGGCGGGATCGGGGTCGCGGGCGTCCCGGCCCTCTCGCGAGAGTACTCGGCGTTCGTGGCGACGGTGGCGTTCCGTGACTTCAAGAACCCGTTCAATCCGGGGAAGGACGTCATCTTCGCGGACGGCATCGTGCTTCCGTTTGTCTCCAAGGAGGTGCTGAACGGTGCCCTGACCGGCAAGCGACCCCGCGGCGTTGCCAAGGGAGAGTTCCCGGGAACCGGCAACTTCGTCATCAATCCGAAGTCCGGGGGGCTGACCCCCTCCGGGTACGTGGTCGGCCCTACCGCCAGCTTCGATCTTCCCCAGGAAGATGTGGAGCGGATTGTGGAGCAGAGTCGGCGGTCTGCCAGTGCGACGCGTGCGCTCATCCGCCTTCCGCTTGGCAGCCGCACGCGGATGGTGATCGCGGTTGGAGACCTGGACGGCAACATCCTGGCGGTCTACCGGATGAAGGACAGCACCATCTTCAGCGTGGACGTTGCCATCGCCAAGGCGCGGAACGTGGTCTACTTCAGCGGTCCCAACCGGCCACCGAGCGACCTTCCGGGTCTGCCGGTCGGCACAGCGGTCACCAACCGGTCGATCAGCTTCGGCGCGCAGCCGCTCTTCCCGTCCGGCATCGACGATTCGCGTCCCGGACCGTTCTTCGAGCTGTTCAAGTTTGACACGTTCAACCCCGGCACCCAGGGGAGCGACAATTCGATCAATCCGAAGAATGGGATCGTCTTCTTCCCCGGCTCCATGCCGCTCTACCGGGACGGCCGGCTGATCGGCGGCCTCGGCATCTCCGGCGATGGCGTGGAGCAGGACGATTTCGTGGCGCACAATGGGGCGAAGGGTTTCCTGCCACCCCGGGGCATCCGCTCGGACAACCATCAGATCCGGGGAGTACGCATCCCGTTCCTGAAGTTCCCCCGCAATCCGCTGGACTGATTCCCGCGCCAGGCATTGGAGGGCTGCAGGCATCTGCCTCTCCAATTGTCACTCACATCCCTGACACGGTCGGAGTCGTAGAGCCGCACCCCTGCTTCTTAGCCGTCATTGCCGGCAGCCTCCACATTGGGCGGGGTGACAATCTGGACCGGCAATCCAGTCGCAACCCCAGTTGCGTTGACTAACGCTATGCCCGGCCTGCGCATGCTCCCCGCTACGGCCACAAGAGCTTTGAGCTATCTACTGACTGGGATGATCTCGATATCATTCTGGTGTATCCGCATGGACCGGAGAATTGCGCTCCGCATCGGTCGGGCATATTCGTGGCGACCCGTGGGGTAGTCCAGTTACATCCTCACGCACGGCAGGACCCTAATGAAGCAGCCCTGCGTGTACCTGATGGCCAGTGGTCGAAACGGCACGCTGTATGTCGGCGTCACATCAGACCTGCCCTCCCGCGTCTGGCAGCACCGCACCAACGCCGTTCAAGGCTTCACCAGTCGGTATGGAGTCCACTGCCTCGTCAGGTATGAGCTCCACAACTCCATGGAGACGGCCATCGCGCGGGAGAAGCAAATCAAGACTTGGACTCGCAGGCAAGAGCTGGAACTCATCGAACAATCGAACGACGACTGGGCCGACTTGTACCAGTCAATCCTGAGTTACTGAGTGGCTAGTTTTACGGGTGGTCCGTGTCTCACTGAGGATCGGCGAGGAACCAAGTTCGGTCCGTCTGTAGCTGGAGCCTGTGAAGCTACCTCGTCCGTTCGCCGTTGTTCCCCTGGCAGGGCCGGTGAGCACGTGCGGGCCGGGTACAGCTGGATTCCCGAATGGAATGGATTCTTCGCGCGGAACGGGTACCGTCGGGAATGACGACCGGTGGGGTGCGGCGGAGCGACGTGCTGCCAACGGATTCATGGATGTTGGTGCCGGAAGGGTCGTCAGATTCCTGAAGTAGACGAATGCCTCGCACGAGGCTGTTGCCATTGAAAATGACGGCTGGGTGGGAAGTTCAGGCGCGACTACATTCGACCGATGGGGTGGTTAGCACTGCGGCAGAATCAGTCCCCGGGCCGCATGATGCCGGCGACAACCCACGCGGCCACGATTGCCGCTACCGCCAGCATGATACCCCACGCGCCATAGTGCAGGACCCGGTTTGAGAGGGAGTCCTTCGTGCCGTCGTCCTCGTCCAACACTGGTGGTTCCACTACCTTCACCGGTGCCTGTGACTGAGTGAAGTTGCGGGCGAGCCATGCTTCCAAGGCTTCCGCGAGTGCTGTTGGCGTGCTGATCCGAGGGGAAGGGTGGAGCGCGGCCTGGAGGACCTCGTCGATGCCGCCGTGCAGGCCGGGGTTCAGGAGCCAGAGCGGGTCGGGCGGCTTTCCTGCGGCTAGGCGCTCCTGGGGCGAGTGTCGCCCTGGTCCGGAGAGTTCCCGGTAGAGCCACACCGCAAGGGAAAAGGTTGCCGCTCCGGCCCCGCTCTGGGCGTGGGCGGGAGTGCCTCGCGGTGGGGTAGCGCGCAGGGCTTCGGGGAGGGTGAGGTCGGCGGCAAGTCGGCCCACGCCGATGGGTACAAGTTGCACCTCGCCGCCCGGCCCGATGAATGCCGCGTCCGCGTCAAAGCTGTCCAGCCCGACCCCAGCGGCGCGCGTGGCAGCGATGGCGTGGGCGAGTCGGGCCGCAATCCGAATCCTTTCCACGGCGGGAACAGTCAGCGGCAGGTTCTCGACCGGGCGGAATCCGGCGCAGTCCAGACGGTCGAACACCCGGAACGGCGCTCCGTTCTCCGCCTGCCCGAAGTCGTAGGGCCGCAGCACCGCCGGATCATTGATCTGCGACAGCCGCCGGCACTCCACGAGGAACGACTCGGTGAGCGCCTCCAAGTCCAGCTTGGGAACGGTGGGCGGCGGCGTCAGGATCTCCACCAGCACGCGACGGTCAAGCTGCGGGAGACTGGCGCGAAACACTCTGCCGAGCGGCTCCGCCCGCCACTCTTCTTCAATGAGATACCGCCCCACCCGGGTCACGGGAGGCATGAGGAGACCTCTTCGCCGCGTGCTTGCCTGAAATGCTAGCAGCTATCCGAAGGAATGTTCTCGCACAGACATCGAGTGCCCCTCCGTGCGCCCCAAACTCAGCCTTCTCCGCGACCTCCATGAACTGTCAGTGCTGCGTCTCAAAGGTTGGCTCTGAGGTAAGCCAGAGTGACCTCGACCGGCGTGGAGTTGAACTCTGCCGCGAAGCCGGCCACCACGGCGGCTGAGGCTTCGTCCAGTGGGACGTCTCTCGCAAGAAGTGCTTGCAGGGAGGTGACGCCCCGGTCACGGATACCGCACGGGACGATCAGGCTGAAGGCGTCGAGGGAGTTGTTCACATTAAGCGCGAAGCCGTGCCAGGTAACCCATTGGCGGACCCCAATACCGATGGCGGCGACCTTCTCCCAGCCAACCCACACTCCGGTCAACCCCGGCACCCGCTCGCCTGTTAGGCCCCATGATGCTAGGGCGTGAATCAGGGAGACTTCGATGGAGCGGAGGAATCGGTGGACATCGCGGCCGTGGTCGTTCAGGTCGAAGATCGGATAGCCGACCAACTGGCCCGGCCCGTGGTAGGTGACATCGCCGCCCCGCGCGGTCTCGTGGACCTCCACCCCCCTGGCCGCCAGCGATTCCCGGTCCACCAGCAGGTTCCCTTGGTCCGCGCCTCGGCCCAGGGTGATCACCGGAGGGTGTTCCAGCAGCAGCAGAGTGTCCGGGACAGTCCCCGCACGCCGGGCACGGTGGACGGCCTCCTGCAGCGCAACACCCTGCGCGTACGGCACCAGGCCGGCATCGACCACCCAGAGTTCGCGTTGGTTCATAGGTGCCATTCTCGCGGAAGACGGCGCTCCGTGTCGATGTCGGCCGGTCTACTTCGTAAACAAGGCGAGGGCCTGCCTGCAATCATCGGAACTTAGCAGGACGCCAAAGCATCCAATAGTGGCTGGGCGAGTGCAGAAGCCGGGCGACCGCCGTGATCGAACGCAGCACAAGGCTGCTGACTATGGTATTGGGGCCAAGGGCCGGTTGCACGTGTGATGTGCCGTTGCCTCGGGTACAACACCGTGGCGGAGCCCCGGCAGCGCGGCCAACCCCATGGTCCGCTTTTGGTCCCGACAACTCTGGAGTGTCCCAGGTGGTGCGAAAGTCGTGTGGAGCGTGCGGCAGCCTCTGCTTGGAGAAGGAATCCCGCTGCTGGGCGTGCGGCTCACGCCAGTTCGTCTTGCCCAGCCCGGTTGCGGATCCAGTAGACGCACAGACCGGCCCCGGTCTCGGCGAGCGGACACTTTGCCTGGGTGAGATGGACGACCGAACTGGCGTTTGGGACGCCGGATTCACCCACCGTCTCTTCGGTGATGAGCGCAGCGCCACCCGGACGACCATGATCGTCGGAGGCGCAGTCTGCGCAGCGCTGGTGATCGGCACGGTCGGTTACTGGCTTGGACGAAGCGGGTCCGATGACCCGCAGGCGACGGTCTCACCTCAGGCTCCGGCGCAAGCGCTGAAGCTACCGACGCCCCCCACCGGTTTGAGCGTTGCAAACGCCTCACTCTCCAGCACGCCCTATGCCCCGGCACCCGCCTCGGCCGGCGCGATACCGTCACCGACTGTGACCGTCCGCACCCGACAGGTCTTCACGCGGCCCTTCGATCCGCCGCATTCCGCTTCCGCCATCGCACCGTCACTGTTGGTGAAGAATCCCGTGTCCGGACGCGCGCCGAGCGTCCCCGGCAACGTTCGCCCAACGTTGCCTGTGGTTTTGGCGTCTGGGAACGCGTTCGCCAGCCGAGCGCCAGAACCGCCTGCATTCGCGCGTGGAGGGCCTTCTCTTGCGCCTTCGGCCGGTCGGGCGGTCGTGATCCTGCGGAATGACGACGCCCAGGCGGTGGAGGTGACCCTGGACGGGAACGGCACCCGCACCGCCACCCTTGCGCCGGGAGCTTCCGTGCCGGTGCCGCTGGATGCGGGAACCTACTCGCTCAGGGCGGGATCGCGCGGGGCATCGGCTGCAAGTGCCAAGTTGGCCGTAGTCGGAGGGCAGAGCTACACCCTGGTTGTGACTCGCCGGAAGGATGGTGGCGAGGAATCCCTGCTTATCCTGGAACCTGCGCTGGACGAGAACGCGGGTTGAAGCATCGGCGCTTTGCCTGCGTGGGCTGCTAGCGGCCTCCGTTGCGCTGATTCGAGTTGGTCCGCGACGTGCCGCCGTTGCGTGAGCTGTTCCCATTGCTCCCGAACGCCTGTCCGGAGGAAGTGCCCCGTCGTCGCACCGTCTGCGGATTGGAGACTGCGGCTGGGCCGGGCATTGGCTCGGCGCCGCCAACCAGGGGCGACCCCCGTCGTCGAGCAGTCTGCGGATTGGACGTGGAGAGCTGCACACCGGAGCTGCGATTGCCCTGGTTGCTGCCGCCGAAGCTGCCACCGCCACCAACGCCCCCGCCCCGGAACCCGCCGCCAAAGGTGGGCCGGAAGCCGCGATTGCCCCAGCCACCCCGGTTGCGATTGCTCCGCTGCGAACCTCCTCCGCCCCACGGTTGCCCGCCACCCCAGTTGCCGCCGTTCGAGCGGCCACGGTCACCCCGGCCGCCATCGCCGCCGCGGCCACCGCCCTGCCAACCGTTCCCGGTGGTGTTTGCCGTTACAAGGGGGATGTACGCATCCTCGGCGAGCGGCGGAATCTGCTTCTCGCCTAGCTTCAGTTCCCACTTGTGAGCGCCACGGGTGAGATGGACGCTCTCGTCATCGATCTCACGGATGGTGAAGCCGAAGGCGTCCTCACCCTCGGACACTACCTGGCGCTCGTTGTTGGAGATGTCAACGAGCCAGACTCGATCTTCGTCGCCCTGGTGCGTCACGCCCATCAACGCGATGTTCTGGATGGCGTCCGCGAGGGCTTGACGTGCGGCTTCCGGCGACTGGGCGGTGGGGCGAGGCGGTCGGCTGGACCTCGGGGACGGCGCTGCTTTGGGCCTGGGTGCTTCGATCGGAGCGTCGTCCACGATTTGGCGTGAGGCAACTGGCGGTACGGTGGGCTGCACCACGGGCAGCGGCTCTGCGGCCAGCCGGTCCGCGAGGCGGCGAAGGGTCTGCGTCTCGGGGGTCGGCGTTGCAGGTCGGGAGAACGCAATCTGCGCGGCGACTGCGGCTCCCAGGGTAATGCACCCTGCGGCACCCAGCAGTAGCTTCCGGTTCGTCTTCGACGCCATTTCTCACACTTCCCGTCAACATGCATCCGTCTGCAACAGCCTCTTAATCGTACCAGATCAAGAGGCCGCAGCGGATGCTGTCGCAGCAGAGATCGAGTGTGGGTTCCGTGGCGGCTGCGTTGCAACGTTTGGACGTGTCACAAAGCACGAGCGGGGCATTGGCCGCAACTAGCGCCGGGGCTTCAGGTGATTTGCGCGAAGCGCCTCGTCTCCAGTCGAATATCCTCGCGCTCCCACTCTGGCAGAGCGGGTCCGTGGGGGTCGAAGGTCGCGTCCTCCGGGATCACTCCCGAGTCCGCCAGCGACCAGAGCATCCGGCGGATGTAACCCTCCAGGGGTGTCCGGAACGTTGCCTGGGCGTAGCGGTCGACGGCCTGGGTCAGCTCCAGGAAGCGCGCCGAGTGCTCATGCGGCGGTCGCCCGACCAGTTCGGCCTGGAGTGTCGGCAGCGCGGCCCCCATCCCGATCAAGGCCCCCTGCGCCCCGCCGAGCAGGCTGTAGCCGAGGAAGCGATCCTCGCCGGTGATCAGCACTGTGCCGGGAAACTCCTCCCGCACCAGCCGCGCGACGTCCTGGTAGGTCATGACGCTGTCTAGGGTCGCCATCTTGATCCCCACCACGGACGGGATGGAGAGCAGCTCGCGCAGGGTGTCCAGGGAATAAGTCACCCCACCCGCTGCCTCATACAGGAAGAAGAGGATGAGGGGCAGCCCGACCTCCGCCAGGGCCCGGTGGTAGGCGACGATCTCCGCAGGCCGGCCCCGGAACGGCACGGGTGCGAAGCAGAGGAGCGCGTCGGCACCCAACTCCGCAGCTTCCTCCGCCATCCGGACTGCGCTGCGAAGGTAGTCGGGCTCGTCCGGCAACGCGCCGGCACCCGCCACCACGATCTTCTCAGGGCCAAGCCCCGCCCGCCAACTCCGGAGCACTTCCCGGCGCATCTCGGCGGGGAGGAGCAGGCCGCGGCCCGTGTGGACCCAGACGGCAGCCCCAGTCACTGGCTGGCCCGCCATCCAGGCCACGTAATCGGCCTGCGCCTGGTCGTGCAGAGTGCCGTCCGCGCGGCGCGGGACCGGCACTGCCGGAATGAGGCCCCAGCGCAGTCGTTCCTTCAGCTCATCGTGATTCAAGTTCGGTCTCCCGGACATTCCCAATCCTACTCTTAATCCTAATCCTACTCCTCACCCTCCCGCAGGCATCCCACTTGCCGATGAGCGGGATAGACGGCCAAGCGGTCTTGAGTAGGATTGAGAGTAGGATTAGGAACTTTTCTGCGGATGAGCCGGTTCCGCAGACCCAAGCCCGTCCCTCTATCAAATGAACGTATCCGCAACCGCCATTCCGTGGTGGTGGGCGTTTGGCTCGCTTTTGAGGCCGGGTACAATCGTCTGAAGAACCGGAGACCCGGCGGCCGCAGGAGCGGGCAGAGAGCCTCTGCCCGAACGAACTGCGACCTAGCGCAGGGTCGACTGCACCGGAGCAAGAAGGGGATCACGCATGGGCCAGTTTTCGAGCAACCGCCTTCGCGCTTACATGCCGATGGCAGACCTGGCAAAGCACCGGGACTTCAGCTTCACCGATATTCGTGGCTTCAAGGTGATGAACACCACGGGACACAAGGTGGGCACCGTGAAAGACGTGTTCGTCGACCCGAACACGCTGGAGCCCTGCTTCGCTTTTCTTCAGTACGAGAAGTTCCTGAACTTCAACACCAAGCACTTCCTGGTTCCGTGGGAAGAGTTGCTGCTGGGCAAAGACTATGTCCAGACCCGCTGGACGGAGCAGGACCTCCTCCCGGAAACGCAGGCGGAGCAGGAAGCCAACCTTGCGAGCCACGGTGGCCCCGCCGTCCCCGCGACCCTCTCCTCATCCGGCATCGCGGACGAGACGTACGAGGAATCGGAAGAGATCGTCGATAGCCTCAGCCGTCCGTAGGCGGTGAGTGAACGTCCCAACCTCGTGAAATGGGGCCGACGCTTTCAAGCGATTGGGGAGTTAGCTCGCCGTGTTCGTGCTTGAAGGTGGTGCATCGTACGTCGACGGAATCGCAAGCGGATGAACCGCACGCCGGCTCCCCTTTTCCGGAGGAGAAACCCGTGTCTGTGAGTGCAGCCGCTCGTCCGGTGAAATCCGGTTAGCTTTCTTGCGTGGGCGCCCCCGGGAGCGCTGCGAGGGGCATGGGATTCGCACTGAAGCTACCTCGGCCGACGCTTTGGCGAGGCTGGCGCGCACGTGCAGGCCGAGTACAGCTGGATCCCCGAAGGAGACGGGTGCCTCGCGCGGGACGAGTACCGTCGAGGATGACGACCGGTGGGGTGCGGCGGAGCAGCTTGCTCTGCGACCGTTTCATAGCTGTGCATGCCATGAGGGTCCTGCGGATTTCCGTACGGCAACGTGCCCGCGCGCAGAACGGCTGCCGCCGAAAAGGACGACGGATGGTTCGGGCACATCGTCCTGAACCAGGACCGGATAGCTAGGCGTGGTTCACCAGCGGGTGGGGTCCCAGAGGCCTTCCGTTGACCGGACCGTCGCCTTCATGGCCTCGATGAGGTTGCGCACGGAGGCAAGGTCGAGACCGCGAAGGGGGAGCGTGGCGTTCAGGACGACCCGGCCCTCGGTCCGCTGGTAGCCGAAGGCCATCCCGACCAACTCATCGTTGTGCGTCAGGAGCGCGAGGAGCGCGGATGCCGGAATCGCGCTGAGGTCGGGGACGGGCGCTAGCTGGGCGGCGACCACTAGCCAATCCCCGCTCTTGCTCACTGCAAGGTCCAGCGTGTAGCCGTACTTCCGGTCCGGCTCCTCCACCTTCAGCCGGTGGAGTTCCCCCGCCACTTCCGCAGTGTACCCAAGCGCCTTAAGCGACTGCGCCAGGGTTCCGGCGGTCAGCTTCGGCGTGGCCGTAGGGGCAGGCGCCGGTTTGGCGGCCGCCGGTTTGCTTGTGCCGGGCTTTGCTGGCGGCTTCTTTGCGGGGGGTGCGGCCGCGCCCGGAGCCACCGTCGCTTCCAACGCTGCGAGCACGAGTGAGGACCAGAGGAAGAGGGGGCACTTCTGCGCACGCAATGGGTTTGGGCTCCCTGGCGAAAGGCCACTCTAGCTGGGCCAAGATCAACGTGTGGGGCGCTTCACTGCTCACTTTAAGCTGGGCCCCCGAACATGCTATTGGTGTTAAGATAGCACGCTGGTCGCTGATCCTGCCGCACGTACGGTTGGACCCGTGGCTGGCACCGCTCCCGCTGTAACCCTCGTTCGATGTCCGGCTTCCCCAGTGGCGGTCTTCGAGGCCGTCTACTCTTCCGGCGTTCCGGAGCCAATCGATGCCTGAACTCGATCCTTCCCCCGCTTTGCTCGTCGCAGAAGCGCCACCTACCTCCCCGGCACTTCGCCGCGAAGCCTCTTCGCACTCCACCCTCTCCGGTTACCAGGAGTGCCTCCGCGAGGCGATGAACTGCCTCGAAAGCTCCAACCGCCGCCTTCGCCGTGGCGGTCCGGAGCAGACAGACGAGGCGCTGGCGCTCCTCTTCTCCGCCACTGGACATCTCCGCGCAGCAGTCGCACCAAACAGCGGTCGGTAGCTCGCCAAAGCCCGATCAGGGTTCGATCCGGGTCCCGAGTACTTCCAGGAAGCGGGCGAGGAACTGCGGGTGCGCGGGCCACGCGGGCGCGCTGACCAGGTTGCCGCATACGTGGGCGCCGTCCATCGGCACATCCACCCACTCGCCCCCCGCAGCGGTGACTTCCGGGCCGCACGCTGGGTAGGCGCTGCAGGACTTTCCCGCCAGGACTCCCGCCGCAGTCAGGATCTGCGCACCGTGGCAGACCGCCGCAATCGGCTTGTTTGCCTCGGCAAAGTGCCGGACGATGTTCAGCACCGCCGCGTTGAGCCGCAGGTACTCCGGCGCGCGGCCACCGGGGATTACCAGCGCGTCGTACTCCTCCGGCCGCACCTCGGAGAAGGTGGCGTTGACCGTGAAGTTGTGCCCAGGCTTCTCGCTGTAAGTCTGTGCGCCGTCGAAGTCATGAATGGCGGTCCGGACCGTGTCTCCGGCGCTCTTGTTCGGGCAGACGGCGTGGACGGTGTGCCCGACCATCAACAGCGCCTGAAACGGCACCATCACCTCATAATCCTCCACGTAATCGCCCACCAGCATCAGGATCTTCTTCGCAGCCATCGTCTCCACTCCTTTCCAGCGGCCTCAGGGTCACCGCTCGCTCGAAAGTATACCGGAGGCGCTTGGCCGTGAGAGCTAATGCATCTGGAAGCCTTCGGGCAAGTTAGATGTGACTGTAAGTGCGCAAGGCGTCGCTGGCGGCAATGCCCGGCATCGGCTGAACCCGATGCCTACCCACGCGAACCCCGCTCTGCGGGCTAAGGTGTCCGAAGCCAGACGGTAGTGACTGCACACTACTGGGGCCACTGACCGACCTCAGCACTCATGCGACGTCACGCAGGAGTAGTTACTCGCACGGCCACAGTGGTGCGCGTCGGAAGGAGCTTGCCACGCGGTTACTTAACCTCCGCTTCGGTTCCGTCTACACCCTCTCCGGAGGCTCCGCCATGTCCCGTATTCACCAACCACCGGTTGCACGCCTGGCGCTTGGCGTCGGCGCACTGCTGTTGACGGCTGTTGCCGCCCGCACCGCACCTCCCACGGAGGTCTACGCCATCACCGGCGCGCGCATCGAAGCGGGCAATGGTCAGGTGATCGAGAAGGGCACTGTGCTGCTCGGGGAGGGGCTGATCACTGCCGTTGGCGAGGATGTCACCGTTCCGCCCGGCGCTGAGATAGTGGACGGCAAGGGGCTGACCGTCTACCCGGGGTTCGTGGACGCCTATGCGACGCGCGGCCTTCGGCTGCCGGAGTGGCAGCCGGTCCAGGACGTCCCGGCGGATACTTCGGTCGACGCGCCCGCTTCCCTCCGCGAGGCCAATCGCAAGGGGGTGCGGCCGGAGCTGCGCGCTGCCGATGCCCTCGCGCTCACCGAGGGCGTGGTTGTTCCGGATCGGCAAGGTGGCTTCACAAGCGCCCTGATTGCGCCCTCGGGGGGGACCCTCAACGGTGTTAGCGCGCTCGTCAATCTGGGTGGCCGTCCCCGTCGGGAGAGCGTCATCCATCCCGCTGTGGCGCAGCACGTCGCCTTCGCCACTACCGGTCCCGGCTATCCGGGGAGCCTGATGGGCATCTTCGCGCACTTCCGCCAGACCATGCTGGACGCGCAGCACTTCCGGTCCATGCAAGCGGCATGGTCACGGGGCGCCGGCATCCGCCCCCCGGCTGACGAGACGCTGTTGGCGCTGCAGCCGATACTTGACGGCAAGCTGCCCGTCGTCTTCGAAGCGGACACGGAGAACGAGATCCGGCGCGCCCTGAAGCTGGCGGACGAGTTCAAGCTGAAGCCGTGGATCGCCGGCGGACAGGAAGCGTGGAAGGTCGCCCCGCTCCTTGCCGAGAAGCGCGTCCCCGTGCTGCTGGCCGCCGCCTACGGACCCGAGCCGGGCGCACGACGACCGATGACACCAGCCGCGCCCGGCACGCCGGCCGCTCCCCCAGCACCCACGACGCCTCCCGGGCGCCGGACGGACGACGAGACCCCCGAGTCGGTCATCTCCGAACGCAAGGCAAAGTGGAAGGACGGTGTGGCCGGTGCTGCCGTGCTCCACAAGGCGGGGGTGCCATTCGCATTCACCACGCGTGGAACACGCGGACACGCGGAGTTCTGGGCGAATGTCCGCAAGGCGATGGAGAACGGCCTCCCCAAGTCCGCCGCTGTTGAGGCGGTGACCACCGCACCTTCGAAGCTCTTTGGAGTCGAACGACAGGTGGGCACCATCGTTCCCGGCCAGATCGCCAACCTGACGATCCTCTCCGGCGACTTCGCTGCCCCGACCGCCAAGGTGCGCTACCTCTTCATCGAAGGTCGCAAGCACGAGCCGGAGAAGGAGCGCGTCCCCACTCCCATGCCGGTTTCAATGCGCCCCATGGAAGACGACCACGATCATCCGCACCATTAGAACACCGGTCGTGAAGCTCGTTCCGCACTCCGCATTCCGCATTCCGCATTCCGCAATTGAACAGTCGAGGTTCCTCGAATGAAGCGTTGTCTAACTGCCCTATTCCTAGCCGCCGTAAGCAGCGCCGCCGCCGTCAGCGCGAAGGACGCCCCGGTTGAGCTGGACACTGACCGCACTCCCGAACTGGTCACACGCGGCACGGTCTTCATTCGCGGCGGTACGATCCTGACCGGAACGCGCGGACGGATCGAGAACGGCTCAATGTTGGTGCGGGATGGGAAGATCGCGGAAATCGGCACCGGCCTCAAGGCGCCCGCTGGCGTACCGGTCCTCGAAGCGAAGGGCCGGTTCGTCACCCCCGGCATCATCGACGCGCATTCCCATATCGCGTCCGACGCGACCAACGAGGGCACCGACAACATCACAGCGGAGGTCGGGATCGCGGATGTCCTGAACCCGCAGAGCCTCGCCATCTACCGCGGCCTGGCGGGCGGCGTCACCGCCACCTTGATCCTGCACGGCAGCGCCAATGTCATTGGAGGGCAGGCGGCGGTCGTCAAGATGAAGTGGCGGCGCCCCGCAGAGGAGATGCTCGTTTCGGACGCGCCCCGGATCATCAAGTTTGCCCTGGGAGAGAACCCCAAGCGTAGCAACTTCCAGGGGCAGCCCGGCTCCCCCACCCGCTTCCCCAACACCCGGATGGGCGTGGAAGCGATCCTCCGGCGCGGCTTCGATGAGGCGAAGGCCTACAAGGCTCGCTGGGCACAGTTTGAGCGGGAGAAGGGCGCTGTCTCCCCCCGGCGCGACCTCCGCCTGGAGACGCTGGCTGACATCCTTGATCGCAAGATCTGGGTTCATTGCCACGCCTACCGCGCCGACGAGATGCTGATGCTGACCCGCCTCTCCAAGGAGTACGGGTTCAAGGTCGCCGCATTCCAGCATGCTCTGGAGGCGTACCGCATCACACCGGAGCTGGCCGCCGCCGGCATCGGCATGTCCACGTTTGCAGACCTCTGGGCCTACAAGGCCGAAGCCTGGGAAGCGATCCCCTACAACGCCGCCCTCTGCCGCAAGGCGGGCATCATCTCATCGGTCAACTCGGACGATGCGGAGCGGATGCGCCGCCTCAACCTCGATGCGGCCAAGAGCATGAAGTTCGGCGGCCTGGATGCGGACGACGCCATGCGGTTGGTCACCTACTATCCGGCGCAGCAGCTAGGCATCGATAAGCGCACCGGCTCCCTGGAGAAGGGGAAAGACGCCGATGTTGCGGTGTGGGACGGGCATCCGCTGAGCGTCTACTCCCGCTGCGTAGCAACCGTGGTGGACGGCGAACTCTTCTTCCAACGTAAGGACGCCTTCGAACTGGACAAGAGTGCCGTCGCCCACGCTGAAGTGACATCCTGCGCCACGGATCATCACGCGCTCCCGCTCCCGGCCCCCGCGAAAGTGTACGCGTTGATCAATGGGACGGTGCATCCGGTGAGCGGCCCGGTCATCCCCGGCGGAACCGTCGTGTTGCAAAACGGCCGCATCCTCGCCGTCGGGGCACGGGTAGAGGTGCCGTCCGGCGCTACGGTGGTCGATGCCAAAGGTCTCCACGTCTACCCCGGGATGATCGATGCCGGCTCTCAGCTAGGACTGACGGAGATCGGCTCCGTGCGCGGCCAGGAAGACACCCGCGAATATGGCGATCTTCAGCCCGACCTGATCGCCCTCACCGCCGTCAACTCTGCCAGCGAGCATTTCGCGGTGACCCGTTACGATGGGGTGACGTCGACCTTCACGCGCCCAACCGGCAGCCTCATCGCCGGCCAGGGTTCGATCATCAACCTGGATGGCTGGACCCCAGACGAGATGGCGGTCAAGCCAGCCGCCGGCCTTTTCGTCACCTATCCGGAGGCCCAGGTCCGCACGCGCCGCGCCGATCCCGACGCCGGCGTCCCTCCCACCACCCGCGCCGACACCCTGCGCGAGTACCTGGAACGCGCGAAGCGCTACGCCACTTTGCCCCCTCGTCAACCCGGCGATCCGCAGCGCGATCCGCGTCTGGAGGCCCTGCGGCCCTATGTCACCGGCAAGCTGCCGGTCATCTTCCAGGCCGACTCCGCCACCGGCATCAAGGGCGTGCTGGACCTCTCCGAAAAGATCGGGCTGAAGGCGATCATTGCCGGCGGAAGGGAGGCGTGGCGGGTGGCGGAGCAACTCGCCAAGAAGGATGTGCCGGTAATCTACGGCGGCATCTACACACTCCCCTTGCGCGAGTGGGACCCGTACGACGTGTCGTACGCCGTCCCCGCGCTGCTGCATCGTGCCGGGGTCAAGGTCTGCTTCCAGACCAACGACGCCTCCACCGCCAAGGAACTGCCGCACCAGATCGGCATCGCCTGCGCTTACGGCCTCCCCGCCGAGGCCGGCTTGCGGGCAGCCACGTTGGACGCCGCCCGTATCCTGGGCGTGGAGAAGGACCTCGGCAGCCTGGAACCGGGCAAGCTCGCCAACGTCATCGTGACGGACGGCGACCCGCTGGAGAACGTCACCAGCCTGCACTACCTCTTCATCAACGGCAAGCCGGTCTCGCTGGAGAGCAAGCACACCCGCAGTTTCGTGAAGTATCGTCAGCGGTTGGGTGCTACCACTTCCGCCAAGGGCTAACCCCTCCAATTTGCAATTTGCACTTTTCAATTTGCAGTTTGCAATCCGGAGTGCTTGACTACCGTAGGTCGCGATCCGGCTCCTCCAGGAACCGCATGATTCGGGCCGCGAGGTTCTTGCGCTTTCGCACCTCGCACTCCCAGAGGACCAGCGGCTCCCAGCCCCGCGCCCGCAGTTCCGCCAGCCTTCGGGCATCCCGCCGTTGGTTCGCCTCCAGCTTCGGTTCCCAATAGTCGACACGTGACTTCGGCAGTCGGCTCAGACGGCACTCCGGGTGCTGGTGCCAGAAGCAGCCGTGGACCAGGATGACCTTCTTGCGCGCAGGGAAGACGAGGTCCGGCGTGCCGGGCAGATCACGCCGATGCAGCCGGAACCGGTAACCCAGGCGATGGGTCAAGCGGCGCACCATCAACTCCGGCTGGGTGCCGCGCGACCGGATCCGTCGCATCACCTCGCTGCGCTGTCCAGGGGTCAGGGTGTCCATAACTGGAATCCTACCCAGACTCCGGTGATTCGTTTTCGGGTCCGATCGAATCCGTTCCGGTGGTCAGTCTGTTTCGTTCCAGGGGCGGCGTTGAGGAGCGGGAGGGTTGCTTGCGGCATTGCCCGGCATCGGCTGAACCCGATGCCTATTCATGCGAACCCCGCTCTGCGGGCTCTGAATTGACGGTATCGCCTGGAGGCCAAGACCAAGCCGCAGCGGCCTACGACTACTTCTTCACCGGATCGCTGATGACCACGGCAGTTGCGCTGCTTCCGGAATGGGTGAGGCTTAGGCTGCACGGGATCGGCTCTTCGACATTGCCGCGTCGGAGAATGAGCGACGGTGCTCCTGCGCGATCTCTCACCACTTCCGTCTCCCGAAACGGAATGCTCATGAACTCCGGCATCGCCTTGCGTACCGCTTCCTTGGCGCACCATCGCGCCGCGAGGTGTAGGCGAGGGTGCTCTTGCATCAGGCAGTAGGCGAGTTCGCGAGGAGTGAATGCCTCCTGGTAGAACGAATGCATCCAGTAGTCGACCGCCTCAGGAAGGTGCGCGGCGTGCTCGAGGTCGACGCCGCAAGTGACGGCCTCGCCCATTCCGCGCGGAGGGCTGATCGGCGGCGCGGCTGCGGCTAGCGGATGCTGGTTCTGCACGTCTTCCGAGAATAGTGCCGACTCCAACTGGCCCAGGGTGGCTGCCGTGAACACTGCCGGAGTTGAGACGCCCAACCGTCGCCGGAGCGCCGCGTCCAGCGCATAGCGGCCCACCGAACCCTGGAGGCGCGCTCCGCGGAGGGGGAAGTCGGAGCGGAGCTCGCGGGGATCTACCTCGGCAAACGCCGCGAACACTTCACGCAGTGCTTCGCGGCTCGGCATGGTTGGGTCGAGGATCGGGTCCAATTCACCAACCCTCCATGCAGAGCGTGCAGACCGGGCGGGTCCCACCCAGCCTATCGAGGGTTGGGACCAGATAGGCCTTGAGCAAGCTCAGGTCGTCGGTGGTGCGGAAGCAGCGGGTGCAGGCGGCATCCACTCCCATGGGCGGCAAGAGGACTTGCTCGTAGGCAGCCATCCGGTCGCGCAATGCGGTCAGGAACCGAGCGGCCTGCCGACCGTCCGAGAGCTGGTGATCAAACGTGAGGATCAGGCTGAAGGTCCCCGAGGGGGGTGAGCCTTGCGCCGCCCGCAGGAACTGCTCCGTCCCCACCCCAAGGATCGCGGCCTGCCCCCGGCTGATCAAGGGGACGAAGTGGGTGACTCCTTCGGAAGAGAGGTCGGTGACCGTGAAGGTGCCTCCGCTCAACTCGGCTGGCGTGAGCCGGTTCTCAAGGTAGGCCAGGATCAGGCTGTGGAACTCCGCAGCGATCTCCGGCAGTGGTTTGCGGTCGGCATCCTTGATCACCGGGACCTTCAACCCGTGTCCAGCGTCGACCGCAAACCCAAGGTGGACCGCCTCATACAGGTGGGCTTGGCCTTCGCTCCAGTAGCCGTTCAACTCGGGATGCTGCCGGAGCAGGCGTGCCGCCTCAAACAGGATCAGCGGTGTGGCGCTACCTTGCAGAACCGGGTTGCTCATCGCGGCTACGCGGAGGCCCTGCGTCGGACAGGCGACCACCACCGTGCTTGGAACCGTGTGGCGAAGCCCGGCGGCGAGTTGCTGCCCTTCCGTGCGCTTGCGTCGGGAGAGCGCTACCGACCTCACCGCAACTCCCGCAGCGCCGACCAGCTCAGTGGACGTTGATGCCGCAGGCACGGCTACTTTTGGCGTCTCTGTCACGGGGGCGGACGGCTCTAGCAGCGCCTGAACATCCCGCTCCCGCACCATCCCCTGGCCTTCGAACCGATCGGGCGAGAAGCCGTGCGCCTTCAGCAGCGCCAGTGCACGGGTACTAAACCGGGTGGCTCCCCGATACGAGGCAAGTTCGGCTGATCCTAGTAGCCCCGTCCTCGTGTTCCGACTGAGGTCCTCGAGTCGTTCGGCGATGTCGCACTGGCGCACCCGGCGGTGGTCGCGGAATTGCCCTGCATCCAGTCCCAACTCGTGTGCCATCTTCGCGGCAAGTGGGGTGAACCGGGGGCCGCGTCCGGTTTCAGTCTCAGGCTTTGGAGGCGAGACTTCGCCGGCCACATCTAGAGCGGCGGTCGTGCCAGAGTCGGTGACGCGCGCGAGTTCTCCGCCCACGGCCACGTCGGTGCCCGCAGCCGCAAGGTGGTGGAGAAACCCTGTGCCGGGAGAGGCGATCTCCACACAGGCCTTGCTCGTCTCGATCTCCGCGATGGCTTGGCCGTCAGTTACCGGGCTGCGGTCGGCGACCAGCCAGCGGAGCAGGGTCACCGCTTCGTCATTGACGTTCTCCAGCGGCACCAGGACTGGAAGCGAGAAGCTCATCCGCGCACCAGTTCCAGCGCTGCGGTCACGATCTGCTCAACTCCGGGGAGAAGGGCTTTCTCCAGCGGCCCGCATGACGGGATTGGGTGCTCCGGTGGGCCGACCCGCTTAATGCGCGTCAGCAAACCGGGCGCGCGCTCCAACAGTTGCGCAACGGCCTCGCTGCCGAGCGCGCCGAATCTCTGGCCCTCCTCTACGATCAGCAGGCGACCGTGACCCGAGAGGCTCTCCTCTAGCGGCACCGGATTGAACGGATAGAGTTGGCTCGGGCAGACCACCTGGACCGCAATCTCATGCTCATCGAAAAGGCGTTCCGCAGCCGCCTCCGCGTCACCCAGAAGGCCACCGTAGCAGAGGAGCGTCACGTCCGCGTCGGCAGCGGGCCTCAGCCGCAGCGTGGGGAAGAGCTCATCCGTCTCTTCGGACAGCCAGCCGTCCGGCACCCGCTCCGCCAACCGCTGGGCGTAAAGCGACTTGTTCTCGATCACCAGGGTGGGTCGGTCGACAGTCTGGAAGAGCGTGTCATACAGGCGGCCCGGATCGAGGCGACCGTTGAGCGCCAGCATCCGGGTGCCGGGCACGCCCATCAGGTGCTTCTCCAGCGACTGGCTGTGAGTTGCCCCGTAGCCGCGCTTTCCGCCCATCGGGGTGCGGACAATCAGCGGGACGGTGACCTGGTCGTTGAACATGTAGCGGAACTTGG
>JANPLG010000434.1:0-3320 GCA_031426395.1 Actinomycetes bacterium | reverse complement strand
GGTCTCGTTCGCCGCGCATTCACCCGCTGGTGTATGGTGCCCTCGCGCTCTACTCGCTGATCATCCTCTTCCCGTTGGTCTGGCTGAGCATGACCTCGCTGAAGAGCACGGATGAGATCTCGAAGAACGTGTGGGCGCTTCCGGCGCAGGCGCAGTGGATCAACTTTTCCAATGCCTGGAACGGGATGGACAATGAGCCAGGGCTGGGGCCGTACTTCCTGACCAGTGTCTGGGTGACCCTGCTCAGTGTGACGCTCATCCTGACGCTGGGGGCGTGCGCAACCTACGCCCTCACCCGCTTCCGCTTCCGTGGGGCAGACCTGCTCTTCAACACCTTCGTGGGCGGGATGGTCTTCCCGATCTTCCTGGCGGTGGTCCCGCTCTTTCTGTTGCTGAACCAGACCCGCATCCCCAACTTTGCACCCAAGGGCTTTGTGAACGGGGATGCCGCGTGGGTCGGGCTGATCGCTACTTACGTGGCCTATTCCCTGCCATTCACCGTCTTCGTGCTGTCTGGGTTCTTCCGGTCGCTACCGCGCGAGTTGGAGGAAGCCGCGAGCCTGGACGGTGCCTCCCGATGGCAGACCTTCACGCGCGTGATGCTGCCACTGGCCCGGCCGGGGCTGGTGGTGGCGGGGGTCTTCAACGTCATTGGGATCTGGAATGAGTACCCGCTGGCCCTGGTGCTGATCACGGACCGGTCCAAGTACACCCTGCCGTTGGGGTTGGCCCAGATCACGCAGCGCCAGCAGTACAGCTCCGACTGGGGAGCGCTCTTCGCCGCCCTCTTCATCGTGATGCTGCCGACGCTGATGGTCTACATGCTCTTCCAGCGCCAGATCAGCGCGGGGCTGACCGCTGGTGCGGTGAAGGGTTAGCGCTTGCCGGCCTGGGCTTCCATCAACACCTTGGAGGTGAAGCCGCCGATCATCTCGTCCCCGTCTGTGTAGGTCCAGTCGTTCAGGTCCGCGAGCTTGCCCCGAACGCGGCTGCCCTCCCGCATGAAGCGGAGCGCGACCGGCTGATTGGCCAGGTCCCCGGCGATCTCGTCGCCTTCGAGGGCGGCCACCGTGACCCAGATGAACTCGGTGGTCTGCCCATCCGAGATAGGCAGCTTCACGGCGAAGTGATCCTGGTCCGACTGCTGCCGTGACTCGTAGGCGGCGACGAACTCCGGCCAGCGCCTCCGTGCATCGGCTACTGCAGCGACCATCCGGGGATCGTTGCCGCTGATGTTGATGACGGGTGACTGCACCCACCCGAGAGCCTCGAGTGGGTCGTCTGACCGGAGGCAATCCAGCAGTTCCGGGGCGTACGGCACCATTCGGTTGAGGTGGGGCGCATAGAGTGCGAGGCAGCGGTCGTCTGCCAGGGCCGCCGCAAGCTTGCCAATAAGCCGGAACCCCTCGGTGAGCGCTTCCGCTTCATACTCTCCCAGCATGTCTGCGGAGATCCATGCCTGGTGTTCCAGAACCGCCTTCTGGAGTCGAAGCTCAGGAATCGACTTAGAGGTGGCCTGCGGGTTGTTCACGTACGGCACGGGAAACGTGTTGACCAGCAGGGCGTGGCTCTCCAGCTTCACCATGAACGCCGGCATCTCGCCCACCACGAAAGTGTGCGCGTCCTCTCCATCGGGGAAGGTGACCTGCAGCTCTCGCTCCACGATGCGCCGTAGCGTCTCCACCTCCATCGGCCTCGGCTCCGAGAGCAGCCAGACGAAGGCGTGCATGGGTGGCTGCTTCTTTTGCCCGAAGAGCCCCTTGAGCCAGTCGAAGAATCCCATCGGCGTCACCTCACAACGTCGGCGTTTGTGCTCCATCCATGGCGAAAAGTCACGTTCAAAGCGAATGGGAGAATCAGGGACAGCTATCTGCGGAGCCGTCTTCCATTCCCCCTCTCTCCCTCTCCTCCATTCGTTACCACCAGAGGTAGATTGACAGAGGTTTAACTGATCACCACGAGGCCGACGATGATGCAGGTGCCGAGGACCACGGCGCTGGCGAGGATGGCGGCCGCGAGGTTGTTCTTCTCGCAGATCTCCCGCTCGATATCGAACTTGATGGCGAGGTCGAACAGCTTGAAGCCGACGATGGCCAGCACGATGCCGAGCAGGCTGAAGACGACGGTAGAGAGGATGGCCTCCCAGAGGGTGGCGGGGCGGTAGCCGCCGGAGCCGCCTGTGGCTCCCTGCGCCCATGCCGCCGTGCCGATGAGCATCGCGCCCAGCGCGCCGGCTCCGGTTACAAGTTTCTTCACGGTGTCTCCTCTAACTCAATCAAAAGCCAGCCCAATTCGTGGCAGGCTGGTGGCAAGTCGCCTTACACGGGTTTCCGCATCAGCCGACCTGCATTCCATTCCGCATTCCGCACTCCGCATTCCGCATTCCGCATTCCGCAATCGGTTCACTTGCCGAATCCGGGGCCGCCTCCGTAAAAGCTCCGACCCCGCAGGCTGCCCTGCCGCACATTGCGCGCACGGGCGGTGGCATCCGACTCGAGGCCCCAGCCGAAGAATGACGCCGCGACCGCCACGGGGAATCCAAGAGCCAACAGCAGAACCAGAAAGCGCCACACGTCAGTCAGCTCCCTTCACAGCAGAAGCAGGCTTCGACATGATGCAGATCAGGCCGAAGATGAGAGCGACCACGCCGTAGATTCCCACCCAGTTGGGGTAGAGCGCCTTCTCCTTGAGGGTGAAGGAGGCCACGGCATCCGCGCCCGGGGTCCGACCGGGGTCCGGCTCCGTGAAGAGGCGTACGTAGTAGTCACCCGGTTTCTTCAGGACGAAGTCCGTGGTGGCCGAGAGGTCGCTCTCGTGCCAGCTCTCGCCGCCCTCGTAGCCGCTTTCGTCCCACATGTCGCGCTCGGCGGCCAGCAACTCCTGCTCTTCCGGGTCTTCCAGGATCGCCTGCACCCAGTTGCTCTGCTCCCGCATCTGCCCCCGCAGCTCCAGCCGGTGGACGCGGCCTACCTGGGTCAGCCGGAATGGACCGAAGCGCCGCCCTTCCTGGCCTTGAAGCTCAGTGAGCGCCACGGTGCCGGAGGCGCGGGCCACAGGTGAGCCGGAGAAGAAGGAGTAGCCCCAGAACACGAGCGCGATGAGTGAGAGACCGAGGCTGATGGCACCATAGGTAGCGCGCTGCTTGTAGGCGCGGTCACGCCGGTCGAGGGCCAGGATGCGGTCCTGCCACCCAAAGTAGGTGAAGAGCTGCCGCTCCGAGATCAGCTCGCCCCGGTAGTACTCCACCGAATCGGGGGTCCATTCCACAGAGTAGAGCTTGTTCAGGTGCGCGGCATCGAGGAAGTTGCGCGGCTCGTTGA
>JANPLG010000433.1:0-17747 GCA_031426395.1 Actinomycetes bacterium | reverse complement strand
TTTCCAAGCAGTCTCCCATTCTCCGAATCGGCCCGCATGGTGCAGTAGAACCGCGGCACCTTCCAAGATGCCCCGGTCGTTGCTCCAAGCTATGGAACTACGGTCGGAGCCTGCGGGTCTTTTGCATGTGCCACTGGTCGGAAGATGGGGGCAGCGTGGACAGCCGAGCCATTCACCTCCATAGTACCTCTGTGGATGCGCCGCACGGTTTTCCGGCGGCTCCGAAATAAGAGGATCCTCCGGGCGTTAACATGCAGGTGGGTTTCATGTCGGCGAGTAATTGGCCGGCGCAACCGATGGGAGAATGCGCAGTGAGAACGCCGATGAATCGGAATGTGAAGCAAGCGCCGCTCAAAGAGGGGGTGAAAGCCGCCGTCCGGAAGAACCAACCGTGGGACGTGGTCCGGTTTGCCATGCACCTCCCGAACTTCGCACGGCTCTTCATGCGATTGCTCCGGGATGCCCGCGTAAATGCGGGACCTAAGCTGCTGCTGATCGCGTCGGTGGTTTACGCGCTCTCGCCGATGGACTTCCTGCCGGACTTGATGCCGGTTCTGGGCCAAATGGACGACCTGGGTATCCTGCTGCTCGGCTGCCGTTCGTTCCTCTCGCTCTGCCCCCGCAACGTGGTGGAGCAGCACGTGAATGACATCGACCAGTCGGGACAGTGGACGCCCATAGGTTAGTTCCACTGGGAATAGAACGCGGATGACGCGGATTTGATTGATCCACGCGGATCATTGAGAGCAGGGGTCCGATGGAATTCGGCCCCCTGCTTGATTCTGTTGGAGAGGCACCCGAGCCCACAATTCCGGGGGAGTTATGGCGTGCCTGTCGGCGTGGGGTTGCTTTTCACAGCGGCGGCGAAAGCTCTCGCGCTAAACCGCAAGGGCAAGGGCTTGGCTACGTAGCTCGATGAGGAGGGTGGTGCCGACGAGGGTTAGGTCGGGGACCATGCGGCGGGCGCGGAGTTCCCAGGCGACGTTTCCGGTGGCCCGGTCCAGCGCGAGGACGGCCCAGCGGTTCTCCGGCGCAGGGACGTTGACCCGGGCATAGATCTGCTTGTCGTCGCTCTGGACGCCGTGGAGCTGGCCGACGTGCGCTTCCCACCGCAGCTTGCCGGTGTCGAGGGCGAGCGCTAGGAGACGGCCCTTCCAGCTCTCCGCAAGGAGCAGGTTGCCCGCGAGCCGGATGGCGAAGATGGCGTCTTCTCCGTCCTCCAGGCGTCGCTCCCACCGGAGCTTGCCGGTTTTGAGGTCGAGGGCGTGGACCGCCCCGTCGGTGAAGATGGCCTGTTCGCCGCCGGAGCTTGGCACGGGGCTCGGCACGGGGCTCACCAGGGCAGGCTCCTCGAAGACGCCGCCAGTGTGATGCCGCCAGAGCTCCTCGCCGGTCTGCGCATCGACCGCAACAGCGCCCTTCTCATGGTTGGAGATGAGCGCCACGCCGTCGGCAACGGGACCCGCCACCACCGGCTCGCCTTCTGAAGTGTACTCCCAAAGCCGCGCGCCGGCCGCAGGCTCGTAGGCCTGGATCGCCTCGCCTTGCACGTCGTTCAGGATGACGACGCCGGGATGCGACGCGGAGGCGGGCCAGGGGATGACGGCGGGGTCGGTGCGGCCCGGGGCACGCCAAAGGCTCTCGCCGGTAGCGCGGTTCAGCGCGAAGACCGGGCCTTCCGTGACCACGTAAAGCCGCTCCGCATCCAGGGCGAGGCGGGAGACCTTGCTGCCGATGCGGCGCTGCCAAACCTGCTTACCGCTTGCCAGATCGAGAGCGCGCAGCTCCTGACCCTCGCCCAGGACGACCAGTTTGGCATCGACGGCCAGCTCATCCGGGTGGCCGGGAAGGGCGTGGTGCCAGCGGGTATCGCCCTGCTCCACACCGCGCAATTCGATGCGGTGCTTCTCCAGCAAGAGCGCCACGCCTGCCACTGGCAGAGTCTGGACCCAGAGGTCGCGGGCATCGTACTCCCAGCGGGTGGCGGGCTTGCCGCCGGGGGTTTCCCCCCAGACGTACTCCGGCTCAAACGGTTTGGTAGCTTGCGGACGGTCACGCATGATGTTCTGGATCTGTGAGGCGATGTGAGATTCTGACGGCAGTTTGGCTGCCATCGAACTAGGATTGGTCAACGGACCCGTAAGCGTTGCTGACGGCAGCGCACGGCATCGGCTGAACCCGATGCCTATTCATGAGAACCCCGCGCTGCGGGCTAAGGCAGCTTGGCTGTGCAATCACCAAAGCTGCATCAACCTGTCGAAGCGCAGCGTACGAAGACTCGTATGAATTGGCCGGACTCTCAAGCATTCATCACGGCATTGCGCGGAGGCCGGACGATTCCAGCGTGATGGCCATGATCTTGACGGCCGGGTTCCTGGGAAGCTCTACCTGCACAAGCTGCTTCAGGCGGTCCACCGGCACCACGTAGTGGTTGATGTAGCAGCGCGTGGTGGGGTCGTCACCGGCGCGGGTATGGCGGTGGGGGGTGCTGAAGGCGATCCACTCGCCGTGCTTCGGGGCGAAGTTCCAGTGGGTGAAGGTGACCTTCTTCCGGTCCACCGTGCCGTCCGCATAGGTGAGGATGAACTCCCCGGCGACATCCTCTTCCGTGGAGAGCGCCATTACGTGGACGGCGGTTCGCGGAAGCGGTGGGACGGGGATTTGCTGGCCCGCGCACTGGATCAGGTTGGGCTGACCGCTCTGCTTGTTCGGGTAGACGAAGCAGGCGCGGGGACCGTCGAAGTCGTTGAGGGGGCGCGCCCAGAGACCGCTGGGGTAGAGCGGGTTTTGCGCCAAGCCACCCGGCCCGACGCCCACGGAGGGGCGGTTCACGAAGGGCGGCAGGAACTCTGCCGGCAGCGTGTTGCCACGACCGTCGATGCTGCCATCACCACGGTCCACATCCGGGCTGACGCCGTCCAGGTTGTAGAGAGCGGCCACCGGGAGCGGTGTGAAGGTGGGACTGTAGACGTTGACCGGGATCACCAGCACGTCGTTGCCCTTGGTGGAAGTGCCGGTGCTGGCGTTCATGCCATCGTGCTGGAAGTCGAAGACACAGTACATCGGGCCGAAGTAGTACGGCACGCGGACTGGGACCTCCCGCAGAACCGCGTCCCGGACAATAGTCTCCGTCTTGAATTTGGGGGCGTTCTTATCGCGCTTCTTCTTCGGCTCTTCCGCACCCGGCACCTTGAGGCCGCTGTCCACGGGAACCTGGACCTGAACGCGGCTGAACGGCGGCACGTCCTCCGGGAGCGGCAGGGTGTCGTCGTTCCACGAGGCTTCCGTGCCGTCCATGTAGTACCAGTGGACCACGACCTTATCCCGGTCCTTGATCCACGCCTCCGGCCCAGCGTTGCGGAGGCCGACCGTCACCTTTTCGGTGCGGCCAGCGACCAGTTCGGAGGGAAGACTGCAGCCAAGGAACTGCGCGCCCGCATCGCGGTCGACCACTTCCACCGCCTCACGGTAGACGGAGCCGCCGGTGGTGCTCAGGTACTTGCCGCCGAGATAGACGTCCCATTCCAGCAGGTAGCACCAGTCATCCTTGGCACTCCAGGTGGGCAGCGGAGTGGTGTCCGCACCGGCGATGGAGACCGGGGCCTCCACGGTGATCAGGCGTCCGGGTGCCACGTCGGCTTCCAGGGGGATGCGTTTGCCTTCGGCTACCACCACGTCGCTGTCCGGGGCGCCGCCCTTGAGGTAGGTGCTCACCTTGCGCCAGCGGTAGCCGAGGCTGACCTCGCCCTTCTTCCAGGTGTCACTGCCGTCGTTGCGGAGGCGAACCTCTGCCGGATAGGTCGCACCACGGCGGCCCATCGTGGTCATGGTGCTGCTGACGAAGGTCGGGCGCGCCGAGGGAGCGTTGCCGACGGTCACGGGCACCCGGAACGCCGAGGTGCTATCCGGATCGAACCAGACCAGCTCGTCACCGACGCGTCGGTTGAGGTTGAACTCCAGCTCGTACTCGCCGGCCGGCTCCGGTTTGCCCTCCTTGATGGGAGAGGTGACGCCGATGAGGTAGGTCTTCGACTCGCCCCGGGCCTGACCGTTGCTGGGGACGCTGGAGCCGGGATCTCCCACCGGCTTGCCGTTGCGCAGCCAGCGGTAGGAGAGCGCCGCGCCGTTGAAGGCGTCCCAATCGGCGGAGCCGGAGTTCTGCACGACCGCGTCGACCTGATAGATGGCGCCCGGCTGCATCACGCGGGGCGTATTCGCTTTGAAGATGGTGGCGGCGTAATCGGATGAGCCCTTGTACTGGTAGAGCGCGCCACGGACCAGGTCGCGGTAGAGCAGCCCGTACTCCAGGCTGGGCGCGATATCGGTGCCGCGCCCGAAGCCGTTCCAGGAGTCGATGAAGAGCCAGTTGGGGCTGTCGTTGTGAATGCGGCGGAAGTCGAGGACCGTCTGGTTGCCGTTCTCGCGCGGGCGGATCTGAGTGGCGGGACCCTGCGCGCCGTCATCATAGCCGGGTCCGTACGCGCCGGTGGTGATCCATCCTTCCGTGTTGATGACGGAAGGCTGCGTGGCACCGGGGTAGGGCGAGACGGCGTCGAAAGTGCCGACCTTCGCTTGCAGCGCCGGCGTGCCGACCCAAACGAGCCGCGCCCCGAACTCGCGGGCGAAGCGGGTCCCGACGTTGGTCAGCACGGAGGCGTTCGCGTCCTTCACCGCCGCGTCACCCATCAGCCGGACGACGTATGCCGTGCCCGCCGGGGTGTTGCTCGGTCCCAGCGTCTTCACCGGATCGCCAACGAGGCGGCTGGCAGGGAGCTGCACCGTGGCGCGGAACTCTTCCGGGACGTGGGTGTAGAAGTCGCGCACCATGCCGTAGAGGCTGCGCTGCACATCCGCGTCCTTCAGATCGACGGGGCCGCCGTACTGATCCGCAAGGCCCTGAAGATCGAGGGCGAGCGCGATCTGAGGGAACTCTCGGGACTGCGTGAACGGACCGAGACCCTCGCTGCGCAGCTCCTTGAGGCCTTGGGTCATCACGTCGAGACCCTTGATGGCATAGGCCTGACGGCTGGCGCGGTCACCCTTGTAGACCGCGAGGGCGACATCCACCCCGCCTGCAGCCATCAGCTGAAAGTGGTTCTTGTGCCACTGGGCGCGGTCGAAGCTAAGCCAGGGGCCTGCGCTCTCCCACGGGTGGTTGGTCAGGAGGCTCAGGCCGTTCTTGGCACGGACACCCTGGAACGGGACTGGTTTCCGGGGATCGCCCTGGTAGTCGTAGTGGTAGGTGGCGAAGACGAGGCGCTGCGCGGGAATGCCGGTGCCGGTGGCATCCGGTTTGCCGTCCGGCTTGCCTTCTTGCGCTCGCACACGCGGCGAGCCGACAACCACCAGCCCCAGCGCGAGGGTGGTCAGTGCCAGCCCGGCGAGGGATCGGTGCGAGAGAGGGCGAAGACGAGCCATACGGGGACCTTTCACGGCAGGGCGAGCAAATGCTCTCCAAGTCTCACTTCGGCAGTGGGAGCAGGGCAGCCTTCCGGCAACCGTTGTATGTTAGCGCCTAAGTCGATTGGGGGTTGCGCATTTCGAGTTGCGGGAATTGCAAGCGATCTGGCCACTGGGCCACCCTGGTTGGCGCTTCTCTACCGTGTGAAGCTTCTTCTGACAGGGCGAATGGGAGAGTGGGGGAATGGGCGAATGGGAGACCTCGGGGCCGAATGCCTCTCCCACTCACCCTCTCTTCCATTCTTCCATTCTCCCATTCCGGCGGAAACACGGGGCTCTGTTCAGGTGGACTGCTAGCCCGCGATCTGGATTGGGCCGTCGGCGCGGCCCTGGATGAACTGCTGGACGGCGGGGTTGCTGCTTGCCCTGATGGCGTCCGGCGTGTCGTACTCCACGATGCGTCCTTCATGAAGGAAGGCGACGCGGTCGCTGATCCGCAGGCTGTTCGGCACATCATGAGAGACGATGACGCTGGTCACTCCTAAACGGTCCCGTACTCCCACAATCAGGTCGTCGATGACGCGGGCGACCACCGGGTCGAGGCCGCTGGTCGGCTCATCGTAGAAAACGACCTCGGGGTCCGTGGCGAGTGCACGCGCCAGGCCGACCCGCTTCCGCATTCCGCCGCTGAGCTCTGCGGGATACTGCTGCTCCGTACCTTCCAGCCCCACGGCCGCCAGCCGCTCGCGAGCGCGTTCACGGAGTTCGCTCTCGCGATGGCCGCCGTGCTGTTTCAGCCCAAAGACGACGTTCTCGTAGACGGTGAGGGAGTCGAAGAGCGCAGCGTACTGGAAGACCATCCCCGTTTTGCGTCGCTGCTCGTTCAGCTCGCTCTCCCGCATCCGGGAGATCTCCGCGTCCCCGATGTGAATGGTGCCGGCGGTCGGGCGCACCAGTCCCGCCATGCACTTCAGCAGGCTGGTCTTCCCGCCGCCCGAGATCCCCATCACCGTGACGATCTCTCCCTGCCGAGCTTCCAGGTCGACACCGCGCAATACGTGCTTGCCACCCACACGGTACTCCAGCGCCGTGACCGTCACACTGACGCTCACGGATCAGCCCACCGCCAGCGCGGCGTCGCGGAACATCCACTCGGCGAGGAAGTAATCCGCCACGTAGACGAGGACGATGGCTGTGACCACGGAAGACGTGGTGCTCCTCCCCACCCCAGCCGCGCCACCGGAGGTCCGTAGCCCCTGCGCGCACCCCACGACGGCGATGATCCCGCCAAAGACGAAGGTCTTGACGAGGCCGAGGTAGACGTCGCTTGGAACGAGCATCGACTGGGCGGAGCTGATGAAGACCTGGCTGTTCACCCCCGCCCCCAGCACCGCGACAATGTAGGCCCCTAGCACGCCGGCAAGGTTGGCGAACACGGTCAGCACTGGGAGCATCAGCACGGAGGCGACAAAGCGCGGCACCACCAGGTAACGCACCGGGTTGACGCCCAGCGCCCGGAGAGCGTCCACCTGCTCCGTGACCGCCATGGTCCCGATCTCCGCCGCAATGGCAGAGCCGACCCGCGCCGCCACCACAATCGCGGTCAATACGGGAGCAGCCTCGCGGGCCATGGAGACGGCGACGATCCCGCCGATCAAGCCCTCCGCACCCATCTTCTTGAGCTGGTTGGCGGTGTGCAGCGCCAGCACCATGCCGGAAAAGGCGATGGTCAGCAGCGTGATGGGCAGCGACGCGACCCCTAAGGCGGTCATCTGCCGGACGCACTCACCCAGTTGGACGCCGCTGCGGAGGATGACGCCCAGCGTCCGCACCAGGAGCAGCGTTAGCTCTCCGGTCTGCTCCAGCAACTCGCGCCCGCCCCGCAGCAGCGATCCCGATGTTGGAGAGGCTTGCGCCAAACGGAACTCCAAGGAGTGGACGCCCGCGTGGGGACGTTCAAAAGAGTCGCCCACAGTAGGAAACCGGGGCGCTCGAAGTGGCAAGAAGACGGGAAGCAACCGCGAGTGTATCGATGCCCTCAGGGCACCGTCGGTCCCGTGTACATTCGCATTCCAAGCAAGGTTCGACCTCCTACTGAAGCACGGTCCGCCAGAGTAGCAACCCTGCAAGCCGTGTTTACGACCAACGTCCGCCGGGGATCATCAAATGAAAGTAATGATTGGACTCCGAACCTCCCGGTCCTGGCCCACGCGGCCCGAGGGAGACGACGAGGAAAGCCGAACAAGGGGGAACGCACGATGTTGTGGACGATCATGGCCATTCTGGTGGTGCTCTGGCTCGTGGGACTGGTGACCGGCACCACCCTGGGCGGCGTGGTGCACCTACTCCTGGTGCTGGCAGTAGTGGCACTGGTGATCCAACTCTTCACCGGCCGCCGCGTGGTCTAGCACACTCGGCCTAGCCCCGCATGTAAGAGGCCCGTGGTGGATTGCTCCAACCACGGGCCTCTCGTTGATTCCATGAGACCTCGGGGAATGACGACTGTTCATTGACAGCGCTCGTTCCGGCTGCGAATCGACTACTCTTCGTTCAGTTCGCACTGACCTTCTTCCAGGACCGCGTCCGCCACGTAGATGGGCGCGCGGAACCGGATGCCCGTGGCGATGGCGTCGCTGGGCCGGCAGTCGATTTCCATCGACTTCTCTCCCGACTTGTCCGTGCGCCTGAGGACCAGCTTGGCGTAGAAGACGTTGTTGTAGAGGTCGTCGATCAGTACCATCTCCACCGTGGCGTTGAGGCGCTCCATCACCAGCTTGAGCAGGTCATGGGTCATCGGCCGCTGGGGGCTCTGCCCCTCAATGGCGAGCGAGATGGAGATGGCTTCCGGCTGCCCGATCCATATGGGCAGGTTCCGGCCACGGCTGTCCCTCAGCAGGACGAACGCACCGCTCTGCGGATGCTCGTACACCCCGCGAATGCGGACCTCCCGCTCATTCAGCTCGCGGCCACGGCGGCCTTCCGCCTCTTCCGGGCTAAGCTCTTCGCCTTCCACGCCACCCGTGGTCATCTTCTGGAAGTGCTCGTTGAACTGCTTCAAGAATTCGTCATCCGTAGCCAATCGAGGCCTCCTCTCCCGCACCATCCACTTACATCAGCCGCCTGGGAACGCTCCCAGTGAGGGTAAAACGTGCGCGGGCCGGGTGCTGCGTCACCGCACCCGGGATCATGGCGAAAGCTTACCCCGAAGCATCCTACCGAACAACACGACTGCGGCTGGTGGCAGGCGTTCTGAACGTGCTTCCTTCTTTCTGAACCGAAGCGGCGCTCCCAGGTTCCGGCGGGGCCCGAGGTGAGCGCTCCGCGCCTGCCGAGCATTAAAAAGGGCCATCCCCAGATGGGATGACCCGGTCGTGCCTGCGCATAGGCGGCACGTTACCGTGCGAGAGCCAGGTTCCCGGAGCGTTCTCGCTGCTCCTCAAGGACTACCTTCCATTCCCCTCGCACCTGGACGCCGCTGTAGGTTCGGGCGTCATCGCAGGAGGGATTCGTGCAGAGAGCGACTGGCTGACGGCACCAGACACAGCATTCTTGAACAGTAGTTGCGGTTCGTGTCACGCTCGTGGTCCTCCGTGGGTTAGTGGTCGGATCGACCCCGTGGAAGAGGGTCGCACGCCCTCGTTTGCTGCCGGCGTTGGCGCTCCGAGCCGTGGCAGTAGGGGCTGCGGTGGAGATGGGGTGACACCTACCTACCCCGTCTCGGGAAGCGGGTAAACGCCATCTGCAACGAAAATTTGATAGTGCGAAGCCTTAGCGTCGCACGGCGTTTTCGTCGCTGACTTCAGCCAACCCGTATCCCATTCCGCATTCCGCATTCCGCATTCCGCAATCGACTCAGCGTCGCTCTGACGCCTCGTCGCTACCAGTCTCGCGGCTGTAGCCCATCCGGTCGAGCGGATTGCTCCGGGACACGCCGAAGCGGAGCGCGTTCCGCAGCCCCATGAGTGATCGTGCGAGGGCGCGGGGCGGGTGGATCAACTCCGCGAAGTCCGTGGCGTCATGGCACCAGTAAACCACGCGGGCGAGGTCCCGGACGGGAATGCGCAATTCAAAGGCTGTCTGGGCGACTCGCACCGTGACCGGCCAGATTTTCCCTTCCGGAGCCTCCGGGTGCGGGGCGGCCATGATGCAGCTATCCGCAGCCAGAGGGAGCCAGGGGAAGCAGGTAACGAGTTGCCACTCCACCACCCATTCCACGTCTTCCGGTAACAGGCGCCCTCGATCCGCCACCAGCCGCTCCACGATTCCCCTCCGGCGCCTTGTAATCTCTTGTAAAGAGCGCGACAGTACCCTCCCCCGGTGGATGGGGCGGCAAACCTCCGCCGTCGGACATCTCCCTGCGGGGAGGCGTGGCAGTTGAACGCTCCCGGAATCAGGGCCGCAGGCACGCGGCGTTTCACGTGTGCGATGCAAGCTCAGATAGCATGAGGAGCAGTCGCGGCGGAGTGCCCGCGCGTTTCAAATCACGACGGAGACCACCTCATGCCCACGCCCATTGCCCAGAGCGACATGGAAGCGCTGTTCCTAGTGACCGACGACCTCGGAATCCACCGCGAAGCCGTGACGGTTCCCCTCGGCAAGCGCGATCCCGGTGGCGTCAAGCGCCTCGCGCCCAACATGCTCCAGATCACGCTGCCGGAAACCACGCCGGTGGCGGAGTGGTGCGAGTGCATCCTACGGGAAGAGCTGGCCAAGCTGGGCTACGAACCGCTCCCCTAGCGGCGTCCGGTTCTCACCCGATGCTGATTTACGCTAGCGGAACTGCGCTGTGCGTTGAACATCCGCCTTCCAGGCACAGTCTAAAGAAGGTATAAAGACCCTAGCCAGACAACCCTATATCTAGGGTGCGGCAAGAAGGCGGCTCTACATATCCGCTAGATTGTTGAAACCGGCGAAACCACGACAACTCTATTCCCATATGAGTCGCCTTCTATGGCGGATGCGCGGGTCGGAAGAGTTTTGTGCTTGAGGGGGAAGGGAAACGGGATGGTCACCCAGAGGTTGTTGCTGTTCCTAGGTGTGAGCCTCGCGGCGTGCGTCGCGCCTCTTCCCTCGCAGGCGCAGGGCGTCATCCCAGACGCGCCACAAATCGCCGACATCCTCCCGCCTTCCGGCCAGCGGGGTGCCACGGTTGAGGTGGCGCTGAATGGTCAGCGACTGGACGGCACCAAGCAATTGATGTGCCGCTTCTCTGCCTACCCGGACCTCGCGGCCCCGGTGGCGCGCGGGGTGAAGGCGGAAGTCCTCTCCGCGAATGACAACCAGGTCAAAGCACGCCTCACCCTTGCCCAAGACGCCCCTTCCGGCCTCCACGAGATTCGCGCGCTCACCGCGCAGGGCGTCACTGCACCCCAGTACTTCTATGTCTCGCAGTATGCGCAGGCTCCCGAGAAGGAGCCAAACAACGGCATCAGCGAGGCGAACCTGATCGCCGTCCCTTCCACCATCGCCGGCCAGATCAACGGCGGCGAGGACCAGGACACCTTCGCCATCCAGGCCAAGGCGGGCGAAACGCTGGTCTTCGATGTCGAGGGGTTCAAGCGGTACTCTCCGGCGCAGAACCAGCAGGAAGGGATCAGCTACCTCGATTCGTTCCTCATGCTGCGGGACGGGAACGGCCGGGAGCTGGCATATGACGATGACGACAGCAAACTCGACGCCTTCCTGGCGTTTAAGTTCCCGGCCGACGGCAAGTACTTCGTCACCCTGCGCGACTCCCTCTACCGGGGCCGCGGCGACTTCCACTACCGCCTGACCGTGGGGCCACGACCGACCATCACCGCCATCTTCCCGCCTGGCGGGCCGAAGGGCACCCGCCAGGTTGCCACCGTCTACGGCTACAACCTGAACGCCAGCGGTGCCACCGAGATGCGCAGCGCCATCCCGCTCACGGAGACTGCCGGGGTACAGGAGTTCCGCATCACCACCGCCGGTGGCATCAGCAACCCGTTCCCGGTGGTCGCCAGCGCCGACTTCGAATCGCCCGAAGTCGAGCCAAACAATCGCGTCCAGGACGCCACGCAGGTCACCATCCCGGTGACCTGCAGCGGCAAGTTCGACTCCCTGGAGGACGTTGACGGCTTTCGCTTCCAGGCGCAGGGCGGGCAGACGCTCATTTTCGAATCGATGGCGGCCCGCCTCGGAAGCGCGGTGGATACCTACCTCATTGTCATGAACCGGGGCGGCAAGGTGCTGGCCCGGGATGACGATGGCGGGGGCGGCGGGGACGCGCGCATTCAGGTCACCATCCCGCAGACGGACGAGTACGTCGTACTCATCCGCAATCAGGCTAAGAGCGGGCACGGGCCCCAGTTCTACTACCGGCTCACCGTGCGCCCCCTGCGCCCCGCGCTGGCGGCGGTCTTCAAGCAGGAAGGCCAGAATCGGCAGGGAGGGCGGGTCATGGTGCCGGTGGACGGCATCGGAGTGCCGGCCGGCAGCAATGTAGAGTTCGAGTTGGACCTCGGCCGCCAGGAAGGGCAGGGAGGAGATGTGGCTGTCTCCCTGAGCCTGCCACCCGATATGAAGGGCCTCTCCGTGGAGCGCCTCACCCGCACCAACCCGACCGGCGGGCCGACCACCCCAGGCACGCCGGGGCTGCGGACCAGCGTGGAGAAGGCGCCGTTGCTCAAGAATGGGCAGAACACCGCCACGCTACGGCTGGTCGCTGACGCCACAGTGCCGCCCGGGACCTATATGAACGCCTACCTGAAGCTTGCGGGCTTGGCGGACGGCAAGACCTATGTCGTCAACAAGCCACTCTGGCTCACCGTAGCGCCAAAGCAGTGAGCCCGAAACCCACTACGCGACCCGCGTTGGCATCCTTTGTGCAGCATCAGTTCCCACACTCCCCCGGGAGGCTTCCGCTTGATGACAAACCGATCCAGTAAGATCCTGCTCTCCGTGAGTGGCGCGACCCTGAGCGCGCTCGCGCTGTGGGCGGGTGCCCAGCCGGCCACGGCCGCCCCGGCGAAGAAGCCCGGTGCCAAGCCTGCGGCCCGCGCGGCGGCACGTGCATCGGCACCGGGCGGCCTGCTGAAGGTGAGCATCCAACCGGACAAGGTCACCCTCTCCGGTAAGGAGTCGTCGCAGCGCTTCCTGGTCTTCGGGCACTTCGCGGATGGGCGGGTGCGGGACCTCACCACCACGGCTACCCTCGCGAAGTCGGGCGCGGCCATTCAGCTCAAGGGCAACGCCGTTAGCCCGCTCACCAACGGCCAGGGCCAGGTGGTGGCGACGGTGGGCGGGCAGAAGGCGGTTCTCACCGTCACCACGCAGGACACCACGACGCCCGCCGAGTGGAGCTTCGCCAACGAGGTCGTCCCGATCTTCACCAAGGCGGGCTGCAACACTGGCGGCTGCCACGGCTCCCCCTCCGGTCGCGGCGGGTTCCGCCTCTCGCTGTTCGGCTATGACCCGGACTACGACTTCGACATGGTCACGAAGGACCGCAACGGGTCCCGGATCAGCAAGCAGTCGCCCTCCCAGAGCCTTATCTTGAAGAAGGCGGTCATGAAGGTCCCGCATGGCGGCGGCCCGCGCTTCAAGGAGGGCAGCGAGTTCTACCAGCGGATGGAGGAGTGGCTCCGCGCTGGCGCTCCCAAGCAGCCGGAGTTCGACCCGCGCCTCAAGGAGATCAAGATCTTCCCCACGGAGTGGACCCTGGACAAGAAGGGTGACTCCCAGCAGGTCCTGGTCCTCGGTGTCCGGGACGACGGCACTACGCAGGACGTAACGCAGTACGCCCGCTTCACGTCCAGCGACGATCAGGTCATGGAAGTGAATGACGAGGGGGTCATGACCGCCGCCAATCAGGGCGAGACCTCGATCATGATCCGCTACTTGAACGGGGTGGGCGTGGTCAACGTCAAGGTGCCCCGCCCCGCCGTGCCGGATAGCGCCTTCGCCAACTTCAAGCCGGCCAACTACATCGATCAGAGCGTCCTGAGCAAGCTGAAGGAAGTCCGCATCACGCCCTCCGATCCAGCCACGGACGAGGAGTTCATCCGCCGGGCCTACATCGACACCTGCGGCATCACGCCCAGCGCCGAAGAAGTGCGAGCATTCCTCGACGATAAGGGCGCGGACAAGCGGGCGAGAGTCGTCAACCAGCTTTTGGGCCGGCCGGAGTTTGTCGATTACTGGACGCTGAAATGGTCGGACCTGCTGCGCAACAACGGGCAGGTGAAGCAGGACAAGGGCCAGCAGGTCTACTACCGCTGGATCAGGGACAGCATCCGGGACAACAAGCCGTACGACCAGTTCGCGCGGGAACTGATCACTGCCAGCGGCAGCCCTTTCCGTATCGGGGCGGTGAACTGGTACCGCCTCCCGGATGACGAGATCAACGGGCCCGATTACCCGCTCTACCTCGCCAGCCAGACCTCGCAGGTCTTCCTGGGCGTGCGCATGGACTGCGCACGCTGCCACAACCACCCGTTCGAGTCGTGGTCGCAGATGGACTACTACGGGTTGGCGGCTTTCTTCGCGCGCACCAAGAACAAGAACGGTCGCGAGGAGAATGAGAAGATCATCTTCGCCGCCTCTGACGGCGAGGTTTATCACCCCCGTAAGCCGCGCGAGCGTCCCGACGCCCTGATCCAGGCGAAGTTCCTGGGGGGCGACCTGGCCACGTTCCAGTCTGATGAGGACCGCCGGGAGAAGCTGGCGAAGTGGATCACCTCTCCCAGCAACTACTGGTTCAAGCGCTCCATCGCCAACCGGCTCTGGAACAACTTCTTCGGCCGCGGCATCGTAGCGCCGGTGGACGACTACCGGCTCACCAACCCCGCATCCAACGAAAAGCTGCTCGACGCCCTCGCGGAAAAGGTGGTCGAGTACAAGTGGGACCTACGCCAGGTGATGCGAGACATCCTGATGTCACGCGCCTACCAGGCCTCCGGGATCCCGAACAAGCTGAACGTGGGTGACAAGGTATACGCGTCCCACTCCCTGCCACGGCGGATCTACGCCGAGGTGCTGCTGGACGCCGTCAGCTACGCCACGGGCGTCAACGATAGTTCGGCCCCTACGAGTACGGACGACGGGCGATCTCCATCCCGGACAACCGGGTGCCAAGCGAGTTCCTCTCCCTCTTCGGGCGGGCGCCCCGCAGCGTGGCCTGCGAGTGCGAGCGGAGTGAGGAAACCAACGTCTCGATGGTGCTGAACCTGCTCAATGGCGGCACTGTGAACACCAAGATCGGTCATCCCAACGGGCGCGTGGCGAGGGCAGTGAATGCCAAGATGCCGGCCAAGCAGATGATCGAGGAGTTCTACCTCTCAACCCTTTGTAGGCGGCCCACCGAGAAAGAAACCGCCGCCGCAACCAAGCTGCTTTCGTCCGCCCCCAACCCTCAGGAGGGAGCGGAAGACCTGATGTGGAGCCTCCTCAACATGCGGGAGTTCCTCTTCAACCATTAGACCTCTTCCCCGCTGCGTGGCAGCCTTACCGACTACCGCCCCGCTCCCTTGCCCGGAGCCTGGGCGGCCCGGGGCGGGGTCCGGACCTAGATAACTCAAACCATCCTTTCACCCGGCAAGGTGAACATTCAGTGGAGTTCCGAGAACTTCGATCACAGGAGCAAAAGCTCATGGCGACCTACAGAACGTGTGACGGTGTAACCCGGCGGGATGCGATCAAGCTCGGAACGCTTGGACTGGCCGGCCTCACCCTGCCGGATATCCTGCGCATGCAGGAAGTGGCTGCGGCCCCGAAGCCGGGCAAGGCCAAAGCGGTCATCCTCATGTGGATGGGCGGCGGACCGAGCCACATCGATACCTTCGACCCGAAGCCGGAAGCGCCCACCGACTGGAAGGGCGAGTTCGACGCCATCTCCGCGAAGGGTGCCGACTTCCAGGTCTCTGAGCACCTTCCCAAGATGGCGCAGGTCGGCGACAAGTACAGCATCCTGCGGTCGGTGACGCACCCGGAAGGCGCCCATGAGCGGGGTACCACCTACATGCTCACCGGCTATCGCCAGATCCCCGGCTTCGAGTATCCGGGCTTCGGCTCCGTGGTTGCGAAGGAGAAGGGCTGGAAGAACAACCTTCCGCCGTATGTCGCCGTCCCGGGCGTGGTGGGCGACGCGGGTCCCGGCTACCTTGGCGCGGAAGGTTCCCCCTTCTCCGCCGGCGACCCCGGCGCGGGCAACTACCAGGTCAAGGACATCGTGCTGCCGGGCAACGTGAGCAACGACCGCCTCTCCCGCCGTCGCGAGTTTCTCGCGGCTGCGGATCAGATGGTCCGCACCGGCCGCGCGGATGACCCGGTCTCCGGCGTGGACAAGTTCTACGGACGCGCCTACGAGTTGATCACCTCGGCCCACGTGCGCAAGGCGTTCGACATCCACCAGGAGCAGGAAGCCGTCCGCAACCGCTACGGACGCAACGGCCTGGGCCAGGGCCTGCTGCTGGCCCGCCGCCTCATCGAGTCGGGCGTTCAGTTCGTGACGGTGAACCGGGGCGGCTGGGACATGCACGGCGGCATTTTCAATGCCCTCCGCAACCAGCGACTGCCGGAACTGGACCAGGGCTTCAGCGCGCTGCTCCAGGACCTCTCGGACCGCGGCATGTCCGAGGACGTGATGGTGGTCTGGATGGGTGAGTTCGGCCGGACGCCGAAGGTCAACATGACCGGCGGGCGCGACCACTGGCCCAAGGTGATGTCGGTGGTGATGGCCGGTGGCGGCCTCAAGGGCGGCGTGGCGGTCGGCAAGTCGAACGCCAAGGGCGAGGAGCCGGCGGACCGGCCCCTGCGTCCGGAAGACGTGGCCTTCACGATGTTCGAGAGCCTCGGCATCGACCCGGCCAGGATCTACCACACGCCCACTGGGCGCCCGATCCGCATCGCACAGGACGGCCAGGCGATCAAGGAGCTGATCTAGCTGAACCGCCCTGGTCGCTAGGCCAGATGGAGTGACTGAAGCGGCGGGGCGCTCTTGGGCGTCCCGCCGTTTCGCTGTCTAGAGTGCGCTGGTGTTTCAGCCTGCTGTATTCAGCGGAGGAGAACCGGGAGCGCGCGGACTACCGATAGGCTATGACCCAGCCCCTTTCGCCCCAGCCCATTGAGTCTCAGGCTCAGCCAGCTCTCACCGCCGAGCAACGTATCGCCGAACTACAGGCGCGGCTTGATGAGAAGACCGAGGAGGTCGACCTCCTCCACGAAGTCACGGCGCGGGTGGCCGCCGCCGGCACCATGGATTCAATGCTCACGCAGATCGCCGATATGGCGGTGCGCATCACCGACACCGAGTCGAGCTCAATCTACGTCTTCGACTCCGCGCGCAAGAACCTAGTGCTTAAGGCGGTGCACGAGGCGCCGGATGTGCTGGTCGGCCGCCTCTCCCTCAAGGTGGGCGAGGGAATCACGGGATGGGTGGCGCGCGAGCTGGCACCCGTGGCGCTGGAGAAGAACGCCTGGCAGGACCCCCGCTTCAAAGCGCTTCCGGACCTGCATGATCCTCGCTGCCAGAGCTTCCTCTGCGTCCCGATGACCGTCCACGGCGAAGTCATCGGGGTGCTCAACGTTAAAACCACCGCGCCGCACGCCTACCCGGACCGCACCATCCGCCTGCTCCAGTCGATGGCCGACCAGACCGCCGCCGCCGTCCAGGGGATGCGCTTCGAGGAGAGCATGGCGGTCAAGACCACGCAGCTCTCCGCCATCTCTGAAGTGAGCAAGACCATCACCTCCAACCTCTACCTGGAGGAGATCCTGCAGCTCATCGTGGCGATGACGGCGCGCACCTTCAAGTTCAAGATCTGCTCCATCATGCTGCTGGACGAGGATCGTCAACGGCTAGTCATCAAGGCGACCCAGAGCAAGAGCCGCGACTACGTCAACAAGCCGCACCTGAAGGTTGGGGAGAGCATCGCTGGGCGGGCGGTCCAGGAGGGGAAGGTCCTCGCCATCATGGATGTGAAGCGGGCGCCGGAGTATCGCTTCCCAGATATCGCGGAGAAGGAAGGACTCTGCTCCATGGTCTGCATCCCGCTCATCAGCCGGGAGCGGAGCATCGGGGTTCTGAACTGCTACACTGAGCGCCCGCGGGTCTTCTCACACGAAGAGATAGAAAGCCTTCGGATCGTCGCCAACCAGGCCGCCATCGCCATTGAGAACGCCAAGCTCATGGTGCGCTCCGCGATCATTCAGGAGATGCACCACCGGGTCAAGAATAGCCTCCAGACCGTGGCCAGCCTCCTGCGGCTGCAAATGCACCGGCCCGGCGAGAGCACAATGGCCGAGCTGCTTAGGGAGTCCATCAACCGGATCACGAGCATCTCCGCAGTCCACGACCTCCTCTCCAAAGAGGAACTGGACGAGGTGAA
>JANPLG010000432.1:0-23894 GCA_031426395.1 Actinomycetes bacterium | reverse complement strand
AGTTCGAGATCGGCGGGCCGCACGGGGATACGGGGCTGACCGGTCGAAAGATCATCGTGGACACCTACGGCGGCTTCGCGCGGCACGGCGGCGGAGCGTTCAGCGGCAAGGACCCGACCAAGGTGGACCGATCCGCCGCCTACATGACCCGCTACGTAGCGAAGAACATCGTCGCCGCAGGGCTGGCGGAGCGCTGCGAGCTGCAGGTGGCCTACGCCATCGGTATGCGGGAGCCGCTCTCGATCATGGTCGATACCTTCGGGACCGGCGTGGTTTCGGACCACCGGCTCGAGGACCTCGTGCGGAAGCAGTTCGACCTCACTCCCTCGGGGATCATCGAGCGGCTCGACCTACGCCGCCCGATCTACAAGCAGACCGCAGCGTACGGCCACTTCGGCCGCAACGACCTCGGGGTGCCGTGGGAGCAGACGGACGCCGCCGAAGGGCTTCGCGCGGCCGTCTAGCGCGCTCACAGTAGCCACAGCAATGCGAACGTCCCCGGGGCCTTGCTCCGGGGACGTTCGCCGATTCTGTGCTATGTCCGACGCGTGCCCAACGCTCCAGAGTGTAAAGGGCACTTCCGGCAAGCCTTTATCCCATCAATTGTAGCGGTTGCCACTCTATGGCACTCCATCGGCGGATTACGCACAAACCTGTATGAGTCTGACCGGTAGGACAGGATCATTCGACCTGTCGGCCAATGATTGCCCGTAGTGGCCCAGCCGATCCTGTCACTAGGTCGAACCGTGATGAACGGAGACGCGGCGGGGCCGACCCTTAACCTCCGCATCTTCCCGACCGCCTCGATCCAGATACTCCTTATCGGAGTTGATCTGGATCAGGACCCTCCTCGAAGTTAGCGAGAGCCTCTTGCATGCTTCTTGTGACCTGGGTGGCCCCGAGCGTTCCACCGATCTTGATGAGAGTAGTCCACGCCGATGACACAGATTGTTCATAAGGACACGCTTGCGACCCTCTTCGCGATAGACGCGGAGTCCCTTGACGGTGTCGATCTCACCGGGCTTAGCCTTGAGCATGGCTTACTGTGGGGCAAATCCATGCAACGCGCTTCCCTGAAGCAGGCCAACCTGGAGCGGGCGAACCTGGACCGCGCCGATCTCCGGAAGGCGGACCTAACCAACGCGCGACTGGTCCAGGCCAGCCTGTGCAGCGCCGACCTCCGAGGGGCGCGGCTTCAGGGGGTGGACCTTCGTGGCGCGCAGTATGATCGGGACACCCGATGGCCGTGGTTCTTCAATCCGTCGCTCCACGGCGCAACCCTGGTGAGCTAGGACACTGAGCCTCTTGATGGGTGTTGCGGGGTGTGGCGTGCGAATCGCACGCCGCACCCCGCTACCATTTGTGGTCCCAGCGGGAGTGGCGTTGAGGTTGATCCCTTTCGCGTGAAGGATGGAATGCGGTGGTGAGATAAGGGTTACTGTCGCCTTGCCACGGAGCCCGCTTCATGCCTCGTTCCAGACGCCTACTCTCGCCCGGCTTGCTCGCATGCACGCTGCTCGCCTTCACCCTCCTTGCCGCAGCTACCGCCCATTCCCAGCCGCCCGCGTCCCCGCCGGTCTCTGGCCCGCTCTATGAAGAAGAGGTAGCGGCTTCCAACCCGATCCGAGCGGAGCAGGCAAAGGAGCTGGACGCTTACATCCGCGCGCTGCGAAGCGACACTCGCCGGCTTCGCACCCTCTTCGCGCCCAGCTACGCTTCCGAGAAGGACTACCTCGCCTCCGCGCGGCCGCTCCGGGAGGCTTTCGCGCAGAGCATCGGGTATCCGCCGCCGGGAGAACCGAACCCTGCCCCTGCTCAGTTCACCAAGCTGGGCGAGGACAGCCTTGGTACCTACTACCGCGCCAGCATCCCGGTGCTGCCCGGCGTGAACGCGGTGGGGCTCTACCTGGTGCCGAAGGGGGCGAAGAAGGCACCCTTGGTCATCTCCATGCATGGCGGCGGCGGCTCCCCGGAGGTGGCGACCTTCCGTGGCGGAGCGAACTACCACGACATGGTCCGTGGCGGCCTGAAGCGCGGCTACGTGGTCTGGGCGCCCACGCACCTGTTTCGCGCCGAGGGCTACCCGAACGACGTCCGCAACCGCACCGATGAGCGCCTGCGCCTGGTGGGCACCAGTCTCACGGCCGTGGAGGTCGCCAAGATCAGCCGCAGCCTCGACGTGCTGCTCAAGCGGCCGGAGGTTGACCGCAACCGCGTGGCAATGGTCGGACTCTCCTATGGCGGCTACTACAGCCTCGTGGTCCCGGCCCTCGACAGCCGCATCAAGGCCGTGGTCTCAAGCTGCTACTTCGGCGTCCAGGAGTACCGCCACGAGCGGGACGAGAACTCCGTCCCAAGCGACTTCCGCTTTCCGGACCGGATGACGCTCTTCAAGGACTCGGAGCTGGTGGCGCTCATCTGCCCGCGTCCCCTGGAGATCCAGGCCGGGGCAACGGACGCTCCCACCCACCGCGAGATGGGTGAACGGCTGGCTCCGCTAGGAGCCAGCCACTACAAGCGGCTGGGCAAGGAAGACCGCTTCCGGTTCATCGTCTTCCAGGGCGGCCACGAGTTCTGGGACCCCACGGCCTGGGAGTGGTTAGCCAAGCACCTCTAACCGCCAAGCCCACCCTCGGCGAGGGGTTGAAGAATAGAACGCGGATGACGCGGATTCAAGGGATGCACGCGGATCAGACTGGAGCCAGAGGGGGCCGAGATAATGCCGCAGGCCTGATCGACCAGGCGATTGATTCCGCGCGAAGCCGACAGCTAACCGTGAAGAGTGATCCGCCAAGATCAATTCAATCCGCGTCATCCGCATTCCATTGCGGCGGCCAGTTCCAGCGCGGGGGCAACCGGTCCTCGTGCTCCGGGATTTCTGATGCTCAGTGCCACCTCCGCTCCAGCGGCACCCAACCCCAGGCAAGTTCCAGGTTTTGCCCTGCTTGAGCCTTGCCTCTTTGCTTGGGCTGCGGTACGCTCAGCTGGGAAGGTGGTCTAATGGCTTCACATACGATCAAAGTCACCGGCGTCAGCGATGAGTTGCTCCAGTTACTTGACGAGCGGGCACAGGCATTGCGCTCGTCGGGGCGCTCGGAGTACATCCGGGGACTCATTCGCAGGGACGTGTTGGCCGCCACTCTGGACGGGACATCGCCTCGTTGCCGGACGTTTCGTGAGATTCTGGCTCCCGTCCATGAGGAGACGATGCGGAAGGGCGTTTCGGAAGACGAGATGGACCACGACATTGAGGTCGCCATCAGGGAATCGCGTACTGATCGGCGAACGGCAGGGGCGGTGTAGGTGAGCGCCACAGACCCACCGGCTCCCCTCGCAATCTTTGACTGCCAGCTGTTTCTGCAGGCGGCGCTGCGGAACACCGGACCGGCTGCTGCCTGCTTTGAACTGGTCGATTGCAGTCGGATCTGTCTCGTCTTGAGCCATGCTGTCATGGCGGAAGTTCAGGACGTTCTTGCTCGGCCGAGGCTCCTGCGCAAGTACCCGCAGCTGGCTTCTCCACGGGTCGCCATGTTCCTGGCACGTGTGGCGGAACTGGCGCAACTAATTGAGCCCGTTCCAGAAGTTCTTTCCTATCCACGGGACCCAAAGGCCCAACCGTATCTGGACCTGGCTATCGCGGCCGACGCGGACTTCCTGGTCTCCCGCGACCAGGATCTGCTCGACCTTCAGGCGTCTGACTCCGAGTTCGGCCATGAACTCCGGCGATGCGCACCCCAACTCACCATCCGGGGCCCAGTTGAACTGATTCGCCGGATGGCGGTCTCTTGATCCTCGTTGCAGGCGGTTTCTGTCGACTGCTCACCCGTTTGATCCGCGTGAATCTGCCCAATCCGCGTCATCCGCGTTCCATTCCGGCGGCCAGTATTTTGGCGGGCAAACGTTAGAGGATGTAGCGCGCGAGTTCGTGGTTGGCTGCCACCTCATCCAGGCGGCCGCGCACGAAGTCGGCGTCGATCAGGACTTCGCCGGTGACCTCTTCCGGAGCGTTGAAGGAGACCTCTTCCAGGAGGCGCTCCAGCAGCGTATGCAGTCGGCGTGCGCCGATATTCTCCGTCCGAGCGTTCACCTCGGCGGCGATGCGGGCGACCTCCCGGACGCCCTCATCCAGGAACTTCAGGTAGACCCCTTCCGTCCCGAGTAGCGCGGTGTATTGTTTGGTGAGCGCGTTCTCCGGCTCGGTGAGGATGCGGCAGAAGTCGCCTTCCGTGAGGCTGTCCAACTCCACGCGGATCGGGAGCCGCCCTTGCAGTTCCGGGATCAGGTCGCTCGGCTTGCTGACGTGGAATGCGCCGGCCCCGATGAAGAGCATGTGGTCCGTCTTGACGGAGCCATACTTCGTCTGCACCGTGCTGCCTTCGATGATCGGGAGGAGGTCCCGCTGCACGCCGCCGCGCGAGACGTCCGGACCGGTCGCCCCATCGCGCCCTGCGATCTTGTCTAGCTCATCAATGAAGACGATGCCGTCCTGCTCCGCGCGTGCCACCGCCTCGCGCTTCACCGCTTCCTGGTCGATCAGCTTTCGCGCCTCTTCCTGAGCAATCAGCTCACGCGCCTCCGCAATGCTCACCTTTCGGGTGCGCTTCTTGCTCCCGAAGGCGTTTCCGAACATCTCCTGGAGATTGGCGCCCATCTCCTCCATCCCCTGCGGCGAGAAGACCTGAGGGAAACCGGAACTGGGCGGGTCCTCCACCTCGAGTTCAACCACGCGGTCGTCCAGTGCGCCCATCGCGAGCTGCTCCCGTAGCCGAGAGCGGATGCGCTCAGCCTGTTCGGAGCGCTTCTTCTGCCGCTCTTCCTCCTCCGGTGAGGGGGTGCGCTGCTCGCCGCCCATGAAGCCGGGGAAGATGCCCGCCTGCGGCTTCTCCTTCCGCTGCTGGGGTGCCAGCAGATCGAGGAGGCGCTCCGTCACCGCGTCCTGAACGCGGCCGCGCACCTCTTCCGTCTTCTCCGTCTCCACCAGTTGGTAGGAGGTCTGGACCAGGTCGCGGATCATGCTGTCCACGTCCCGGCCCACGTAGCCGACCTCCGTGAACTTGGTCGCCTCGATCTTGATGAAGGGCGCTCCCGCAAGCTTAGCCAGGCGGCGGGCGATCTCGGTCTTGCCTACGCCGGTCGGCCCGATCATCAGGATGTTCTTGGGGATCACCTCATCCCGGAGCGGCAGCGGCAGTTGGCGGCGTCGATAGCGGTTCCGCAGCGCCACGGCTACCGCGCGCTTCGCCTTGGCCTGGCCAACGATGAACTTGTCGAGTTCTGCGACGATTTGGCGGGGGGTGAGGTCTTGCATGGTTTTAACCAAACCGATTGTTCCTAATCCTAATCCTAACCTTACTCCCAATCCCTAGATCTACAGAGTTGATCCCGCGCTCCGTCATACGAGATCTGCTAGAAGGGTTCTGAAGGATTAGGAATGACGCTACGCTACGCGTCTAACACCTCAATGTTGATGCGCTCATTGGTATAGATACAGAGGTCACCGGCGATCTTAAGCGCCTCGCGAGCGATAGTCTCCGCAGTCAGCTCCGTGTGCCGGTGGAGCGCCAGCGCGGCGGCGTGCGCCATCGCTCCGCCGGAGCCAATGGCCACCACATCCTCATCGGGCCGAAGCACGTCCCCCGTACCGCTGATGACGAAGGTCTGGCGGGAGTCGCCGACCACCAGCATCGCCTCCAGCCTGCGGAGCATCCGGTCCGAGCGCCACTCCTTCGCAAAGTTCATGGCCGCCCGCTCCAGGTCGCCGTTCCCTTCGCGCAGGTGCTTCTCCACCCGGTCCAGGAGCGAGAGCGCGTCAGCGGCACCGCCCGCGAAGCCGGCAAGCACCTTGCCATCCAGCAGTCGGAGCACCTTGCGGGCAGTGTGCTTGATGGCGTGATCACCCAGGGTGACCTGGCCGTCCCCGCCAATGGCCAACTGGCTCCCTTTGCGGACGGCAACGATGGTGGTGGCCCGGAGACGTGGCCGCTCCGGCTCGGACTGCGTGCTGAAGGCTGGGGTTTTCACGAGGTTGCCCATGGACGGTCGCGGATCAATACGGGTCTAGTTGGTGAGACGTTCGCATACCGGTCGTTCTTGCGTCCGGTGCGTGGCGGTCCGCCTACCTCCACCATCTTACAGCCGCAATTGACCTTCACGCACAACGACGGCCGATGCGCTGCATTGCTGCTTTCGGCCTACTGATCCTGGACGCCGCGCTCCAGCGCCCGAAGGCGGTCGTCCAACTGGTCGAGTGGGGCGCGGAGGTGGTTGACGGTCGCCTGCGACGACGGTCGTGTACGTCTGGAGCCAAGGGCTAGGGCGAGCAGCGCCAGGAGGAGGCCGCCGGGGAGCAGCCATCGGAGGGTCGACTCCAGGCCCTCGACCCGTCGCTCCAGGAGGGCGGTCTGCGTCCGATGGTCTCCAAGCTCTGTCTGCGCCTGTAACAACTGCGCCTGGAGCTCCTTGCGGTCGCGCTGGCCTTGCCCCCGGAGCCGCCGCGTCTCCCGGCGCACTTCGCTGATCGTGGAGTTGAGTTCCGCAATCGGAGGGGGTTGAACCTGCGCCCAGGCGGGCTGTGGTGCCAGAAGTGCGAGTGCGAGACCGAGGGTGCCCATGATGGAAGTCGGAACTCTCGGACGCGAGGGAAGAGGCCAGGGTGAACTCATCTTCGTGGGCCTCTCGCGTGGATGATCCGGGACAGGCGGGACGCCAGCTCCGTGGCAAGTTCGGCCTCCGTCGCAACCCGGGTCTTTAGCCCGGAGGCATCCAGGACCCATGCCGGGTGATCATCCCCGTGGATCTGGGCGAGGTCGTTCGCCACGATCAGCTCCGCGCCGGAGTGCCGCCTGCTCTGCTCCGCGATCCGCAGCAGTTCTGGCTCCGTCACTCCCGATTCCAACTTGAACTTGACCAACACGATCTCCGGGTCGAGCGATTTGACCTCATCGACAATCTTTGGGGTGGGCACTAGCCGGATGACCAGCTCATCCAACGAAGAGGGAGTCTTGCTGGGAGCAGGTCCCGAAACAGGGCGGTAGTCCGCAACGGCAGCGGCGTGAACCAGGGCGTCGAAGGTACGGCTCCCGACGAGTCCCCTCACTCCGGAATGCAAATCGTCGAAAGTCTCGAATGGGCGGAGGTCGAGAATCTTAAGGTCGCCATACGTGGGAATCACGCGGCCCGGTCCCATCATGAGCGTCACGGCGGCACCCTGTGCCGCGAACTCGCGGGCGAGCGACAACCCGGTCCGTCCACTGGAGCGGTTCCCCAGGTAGCGCACTGCGTCCAGCGGCACCCAGGTCGGCCCCGCCGTGACCAGGATGCGACAGCCGCGGATGCTCGCGGAGTGGACAAGATCCGTCGCCGAAGGTTGGCGTCCGGTTGCTAGAGGCTCATAGAATCCCACGCATTCGCTCCAAAATACTTCGAACTTCTTCAGATCGGCGGCGTCTAGCTACACGATCTGCTTCGTTTCCTTCTCCGGTGTTGGAGAGACCCCTGTCCGAGTCCGGGCAGGGGTTTTCTTTGCGCTTGGCTCATTTATAGCCGGTGCGGGTTCCCGGAGGTTGAAGAGGCCCTCGGGGCGGAAGGCCCGCTCCGGAAGAGATAGGCTGGAGCCACATGGGTTCAATAGAAGAATTGCTCTCCGAAGTGCCGCTGTTCGAGGATATCTCGCCCAGTGACTTGGTGATCGTGGCTCAGCACGTCCGACAGCGACGCTACAAGGACGGCGACACGATCTTCCACCGCAACGACCCCGGCGTTGCTCTGTACGTGATTATCACGGGCAAGATCAAGATCCACACCGAGATGCCGGATGGCGGCGATTGCATCATCGCCATCCTCAGCGAGGGAGACTTCTTCGGGGAGCTGGCGGTCATTGATGGGGAAGAGCGGTCAGCGGACGCCACCACGCTGGCTGCCACCGAGCTCCTGATGCTCACCCGTGACGACCTGCAGCAGATCCTGGAACGCTACCCCCGCATCTCCATGCGGCTCCTGGAAACCCTGGCGGGCCGGCTCCGCAGAACCACGGAAGCGTACCTCGCCTACTCCACGCTGGACGTGAACGGGCGGCTGGCCATGCAGTTGATCCGCCTGGCGGAGCAGCACGGAATCGTCACGGGGCAGGGGGTGCGAATCGACCTCCGGCTGACGCAGACGGACCTCGGCGCGCTGGTGGGGGCCTCTCGGGAGAGCGTCAACAAGGTGCTGGGCTACTTCCGCCGCCAGGGCTGGGTGGTCCTGGACGAAAAGAACCAGCTCACCCTGAAAAACCAGCCGGCCCTCTCCAAGCTGTGCGAGATCAACTACTGATCGTCCGGGGCTTCCGGGGTACAGTGCCCTGCTCCGTCGAATGAGCCTCGTTGGAGTGCTTCTCAGCGCTCGCAGCACGTGGTATACTCGCGCGTTAAACGTGGTGCTTGTGGACCGTTGATGCGGTCCATTCCCGGTCCGGGCCGTCCGCCCGGTGCGCGGTGCGAGCGTTCCTCGCACCTTTGCATTCGCCACGTACCCCTGCCCCGCTCGTACCGGGGCTGCCCGAGAGGGTATCCGGAGGGAGGTGAAATAATGCGACAGTACGAACTGATGTACATCCTCGACCCAATGCTGGAAGAGGAGCAATTGAGCGGACTCTATCAGCGCTTCCAGACGCTGATCGAGAACAATGAAGGAACGGTGGAGCACAGCGAACGCTGGGAGCGCCGCCGGCTGGCCTACGAAATCAAGGGCCGCCGGGAGGGCTTCTACGTGGTGGTGAACTTCACGGGGTCTCCCGCCACCGAGGCGGAGTTGGACCGCGTCCTTGGAATCACGGACGGCGTGATCCGATACATGATCACCCGCATGGATGAGCGGGTCGCGAAGCGTGCCATCGACGAGGCGCGACGAGCGGCTGCGGCAAAGGCCCAGGCGGAAGCGGCGGCAGCCGAGGCGGCGGCGACGGCAGCAGCGGCTGCGGAAGCAGCAGCGGCCGAAGCAGCAGCAGCAGCGGAAGCTGCGGCGGCAGCTGAAGCGGCAGCAGCGCCGGTGAGTGAGGTGAGTGAGGCAACTGAGGAAACTGGAACGAACGGTGAAGAGGCGACTGAAACGGTTAACGAGGACACTGGAACGGAGGGCTAGAGATGCTGAACAAGGTGATTCTGATTGGTCGAGTTGCCAACGACCCCGAGCTTAAATACACGCCCAGCGGCGTTGCGGTCAGTACCTTCCGGGTGGCGGTCAACCGCACCTTCACCAACGCTCAGGGAGAGCGGGAAGCAGACTTCATCGACGTGGTGGCGTGGCGCCAGGCAGCCGAGTTTGCTGCGAACTATCTGGGCAAGGGACGCCTCGTGGCCGTGGACGGACGGCTCCAGGTGCGCTCCTACCAGGCACAGGACGGCACCCGACGCCGTGCCTACGAAGTGGTTTGCGACACCCTGAAGGGCCTGGACCGACCTCGCGAGGGCGGTGAGGGATCCGGCGGGGGAGCGCAGGCCGCGCCCGGTGGCGGCGGTGGTGGTGTGGAAGATGCGGCGGCTTACGACGATCCGTTTCAGGACGAATAGTCTGGAACGCCGTCATGGACCGGCGCACTGAACCATCCCTACGCCGTAACAGGCACGAGCAAAGGAACGTCCCCCCTCACGGGGATCATGGGCGATTGAGGAGACGACGATGGCCGCGCGAATCAAAACCAGCCGGTATCGCCGCACGCGACGTAAACCCTGCCTCTTCTGCGTGGAGAAGGCGGAATACATCGACTACAAGGCGCATCAGAAGCTGCGCAGGTTTGTTACGGACCGCGGCAAGATCAAGCCGCGCAAGTCCGAAGGGACCTGTGCCAAGCATCAGCGCATGGTGGCCACCGCTATCAAGCGGGCCCGCCACGTGGCGCTGCTGCCCTTCGTTGCCGAGTAGCGCGCTGCGCGAACGGTGAACCAAGAACGGTGGACAATGAATGAGCCCCTCGCGGTCCCAGGAACGCGAGGGGCTCATTGTTACCTTGGCTCTTCGGCGGCTTGCCCTCGGCTTATCGGGGCAGCTTCTTGATTTCCGCGTGGCTGAGCAGGTAGGCGCGTCGTTGCGTCGTGAAGCTCTTCAGGTCGAGCGAGCGCCCGCCGGGACCCTGTCCGAGAGCCTGCGGCGCCGCTGCCTGCGGTGAGCGGCCGAGGCTCGCGCGGAATGCCTCGTAAGAGGAGAGCTTACGCGTGTCCGCGGCAACTTCCCGGTCAATCAGCGCATAGTACTGGTCCGCGAGAGGCTGAATCCGGTTCCAGTCCAGCCACTGCGTTGCGATCTCCCGCACATAGGTGAGGTAGCGCGTGCGAAACTCGGGGACGGCAAGGAGCTTGCTGAGCAGCGGCTTTCGCAGATCCTGAACGCTTACCATCGGGTCGAGCTGGACGCCCCCGCCCCCGCCCGGTCCGAAACCACCACGGCCACCCGGTCCGCCCGGGTTGAGTCCGCCGGGTCCGCCAGGGCCGCCCGGACCGAAGCCTCCACCCGGTCCATTAGGACCCTGCGGCCGCGGAGCGCCGGGTTGACCCTGGGGAGCGCCGAACCCACCTTGTCCGGGACCGCCGGGACCACCCGGCCCGAAGCCACCGGGACCGCCGGGTCCGCCCGGCCCGAAGCCGCCGGGGCCACCTGGGCCACCCGGACCACCCGGACGGAACCCACCCGGACCTCCCGGACCACCGGGGCCACCGGGGGCCCCGCCGTTATGAAACGTCTCATTCATGTCATGCGGGATGACGTGGAACTTGCCGGCGCTGTCCATGTAGAGGTTGAAGTCGCTGGCGCGGATCCAGTAGCCGTCCTCGTTGACGAACGCATTCTCCAGGGCGAGGAACTTCAGCGCGCCATCGATGTCGAGCTGCGGCTCAAGCGCGGCTTTCAGACGGTCGGGCGGCGTCTGCTCCAGGGTGCGGGAGAGGGCAACCAGCGCCGTCCAGCCCTTCGCCGCGAGCTTTGCGTCGTTCGTCTTGATCTCGTAGAGCCGCTTGTAGCTCTCGGGATACACTCCGAAGTAGACAAGTCCGCCCCCACCCGCCGGGCTTCCGGGGACTTTCCATCGAACACCCTCGCCCGCCTTCCCCTTCTCCGCGCGCTTCTCGGCAAGCGGCTTCTCGAAGTGCTCCTTGACGAAGTCGCCGTTGAACTGCTCAGCGCTGGCGAAGATCCCCCAGCTCTCCCCGTTGATGACCACTTTGACGAGGTTCACCTTGGGTGCGGGGATGTGCTGGCGAGCAACATGCGAGTAGAGCGCGGCCCTCAGCATCGACGGATCGCCGTTGCTGTTCAGGAGGTTCAGCGTCTTGTGGCCCAGCAACCGCTGCTTGGAGTCTGAGAGGTCGAGCGAAACGTTGAGCGAACGCTTGTAGCCACGGGGAACACCCATGTAGGAAGAGGCACCGCGGAAGGCGATCCCGACGTTGGCATACTTCTTACCGTCGACGGTCAGTGTAGCGGGCACTTCCACATCAGTGTTGCGGAACGTCTCCAACTCCTCTTCCCAATCTGAGCTGTCGAAGTCGAAGAAGATCGTTCGGAGCACGCTCGGCTCAAAGAGGGGTGCGTCGGGATAGCTCTTCGCCTGATCGACGGAGACACGCGGCCCCGGCTTTGCCGGCTCCCGGTTGCCTCCTCGTCCGCCGGGTCCGTCACCAGGGCCTCCGCCCATGGGTCCCCGGGGGCCACCGAATCCACCGCCGGGGCCCCCGGGTCCTCCTGGACCCCCAAATCCGCCTCCGGGACCACCCGGTCCACCGCCGCCGGGTCCGCCTGGAAATCCCTGGTTCCCGCTGTTCTTCAACGCAGCCCGAGCCACCTGGCGCTCTTCCTTGTTGAGCCAGCCGTCCGCATTCTTGTCGAATTGTTTGAGCACCTTCCGCTCCTGCCCGCCGCCAGGACCGCCACGCCCGCCCCCCGGGAACCCGCCGCGTCCACCGGGAAAGCCGCCTGGTCCACCCGGCAACCCACCCTGGCCAAACTGAGGCTGCGCGCCCGGCTCCTGGCGCTGTGCCAAGCTAGCCGTGGCCGTAGCGGCAATCGCCACCACTGCTACGCTCGCCGCGAGGCCGCACTTGCGGCCAGTCGCCCGCACCGCATTCCACCCGATCTTGCTCTGCGTCATCTCAATCCCCCCAAAGAATGCTCACGGTCCACTTCAGTGCCTGCGGCGGCTGCGGCTACTACCTCGGCCCACGATTGCACCGTTCCAATGCTAGTGACGCGCCAGTTGTGAAGGAGTGATGAAGGTGGACCGCTTGCGCGGCAACCGACTAGCGGATCCCGAATCTAAGTGCGGTCGAATGAAGGCGGGAAAATCGTCGCGAAACCTCAACGGTCCGCCGAAGGGCTTTACCTCTAAAATGTTAATCCCTAAAGTATCGATGCGAGAGGCGTTTCTCGCTGGACTCTATCGTTGCTGTAGTGCGGGTCCCGCTCTATGCCCCGAATGACCGAGACGGAACAGCTTTTGCTGGAGAATCCACCCTTCCGTGCATGGTTGTACTTGGCGCGGGTCTACAACGTGCTGGCTGCCAAGCTCACAGACCTGGTGGAGAGTCACGGCATCACGGGAGCGCAGTATGGCGTGCTCCGCTGCATCTCCGATGCGGGTCCCGAGGGCCTGATGCTGAGCGACCTCTCCAAGCGACTCCTCGTCACCTGCGGCAACATCACGGGCGTGGTGGACCGAATGGAGCAGGCGGGCTACCTGCGCCGTGAGCGTCAGTCGGACGACCGCCGGGTGGTGCGCGCGCTGCTCACCAATGAGGGTGAGACGCTGTTTCGCAAGATACGGCCGGAGTACCAGGGCTTGGTCCGCGACCTGATGGCAGATCTCTCGCCGGCGGAGATCGAGGGAATCGCCGTGGGCTGCGAACGGCTGCATGAGCGATGGGTCGGGCCGCTGGCACCAAAGATGTGGCCGCAACCTGCCGCGGACGAATGTGCGCAAGAGAAGAAGGGTGATCAGGAGTGATGATCGATCCTGGATCGGGGCAGGCGAGGAAGCCGGGGCCTAAAGCACGGTATCGCTGGCTAGCTTTGGCGGCGGCACTGGCGACCGGCTCGCCGAGTCTTGCCCAGGAAGTCCCCGCACCCGCCGGCCAACCGACAGTCCCGCCCACTCCGACAGTCGCTGCGGGCACCCCGGCTGCCCCGCCCGACCCAATTCCGGGCGTCGTGCGGCTGAACGATTCAGAGGGGATGACGTTGGAGGAAGCGGTCGACTTTGCCGTCCGCAACAACCCACGCGTGGGCGAGGCGGCGGCGCGCGTCCGCGAAGCACTGGCGCTGGCCGATCAGAGGCGGGCGTTCCGTGGACCGCAACTCGGTGTGAACAACTTCGTGGTGCGCCAGGGGCCGGTCGTGCCGTCGCAGATCCCTGGTGGCAATCCCGCCGTGCCCGCGTACCGCTGGAACTACGGCGTCTTCCTCAATCAGGTGCTCTTCGACTTCGGGCAACGGGCGAATGCGGAGCGTGCGCAGCGCCGCCGTGCGGAAGCCGCAGAGCAGAACGTGGCCGAGACTCGCAACGACGTTCGGTTCGTTGTGGCGTCCACGTACTACAACTTCTTCCGCGCCGCAGAACTACTGACCGTTGCCGAGGAGCGCCGGCGCGCTGCCACGGAGCAACTCCGCGTGGCTCGTGCCCGCTTCGAGCAGGACATCGCGCCACGCTTCGACGTCATCCGCGCGGAGGCGGAGCTTGCCAGCGCGGAGCAGGACGTGATTGCGGCACAGAACGACATCTCCCTGGCGGAAGCTTCCTTCAACAACGCATTGGGCCGTGATGTGGTGGCACCGGTAAAGCTCCGTTACGATGCACAGGTCACTTCACCGGACCTCACCTTCGAACAAGCGCGCGAGCAAGCCATCCGCAACCGCCCCCAACTCGCCTCCTTTCGTCGACTGATTGAGGCGGGAGACGCGGAGATCCGCTCACGACGCGCAGAGAACCGGCCGCAGGTGAGCTTCGCTGGCACCTATGATCGCCCCAATCCCGGCGGCTTCGCTCCCACCGAGTACCGCTTTGGTGCTGGCCTCGTGATGACCTTTCCCTTCTTCGACAGCGGCCTCACCCGAGGGCGCGTGAAGGAGGCGCAGGCAGTCCAGGAGCGGGACCGCGCCACGCTCGATCGCTTCCGGCAGCAGGTGGAGTTGGACGTCCGGCAAGCGTTGCTGGACATCTCCGAGGCGCGCCAGCGTATTACCACAGCGGAGAAGGAACTCGCTGCGTCGCGGGAGGCGCTGCGCGTTGCGGAGGTCCGCTATCGTTCGGGTGTCGGGACCACGGTTGAAGTGACGGACGCCCAGCTCGCCGTCAGCCGCGCCGGCCAGAACGTCGCCAACGCCCGCTTCGACTTCGACTTCGCCGTGGCTCGCCTGCAAGCATCCACCGGCACCCCAGCCGCTCCCTCGCCCACACCCCAACCCGTCCAGAGATAGGTCACGGATGACATGGATTGGACGGATTGACGCGGATCTTCTCGAACCTTGTAGTGCACTGCGAAGCGTAGTTACCCAGTCCTGACCGTCAATTCAATCGATTCCCTAATCCGTGAGTATCCGTCCAATCCGTGCAATCCGTGTTCCATTCCGAGAACCCACCAATATCTATGAAACGAATTGCACTTATTGTTGGAATGATCGTGGTCGCTATTGCGGCGTTCATGATCCTGGGGAACAAGAAGGCCGTTGAGGGCGCGGGGCATTCCGCCAACCTCACGGCGGCCCCGGCCGGAAACGATGCATCCAAGAGCGCCGTCGCCGCATTGCCGGTGGTCGCCGCGACCGTGGGCCGACAGAGCATGCGGCAGATGCTGGACGTATCCGGCTCCCTGAAGACGGACGATGACGTCCAGATCGGGTCCCGGCTTGCGGGCAAGGTGGTCCAGGTCACCGTAAAGGAGGGCGACCGCGTCACTCGTGGCCAGGTCCTCGTCCGCCTTGATGACCGCGAGCCCCGTGCGCAGCTTGGCCGAGCCAGGGGAGCGCTGGCCGCCGCCCGTGCTCGCCTTTCTCTCGCCCGCAACCAGGGCACCTACAAGGATGCCGCCGCCTTGAGCGAAGCGCAGCGCACCCAGGCCGCTCTCGCCAGTTCCAAGGGCCGACTCCAGCAGGCGGAGACGGCTTACAAGATGATTGACACGGAGGTGCGGCTCAGGATTGACACCGCAAACTCCGGCGTCCGGGTCGCCACGGAGCGCCTCTCCATTGCGAAGGACCTGACGCGGAAGCAGGAACTCCAGTCCCAGAAACTGGCCGTGGATCAGGCGACCGCGCTGAAGGAGCAGGCGCGGGTGGACATGGAGAACGCGCGCCAATCCTTCACGCGGAGGGAAGCGCTCTACAAGCAGGACGCCATCGCGAAGGAAGAGGTCGACGAAGCGGAGCGGCGGTTCAAGGCGATGGAAGCCGCCCTGCGGGTGGCCGAGGGCCAGGTCTCCGTAGCCCAGCAGAGGCTGGAACTTGCGACGGAAGGCTCCCGACCAGAAGAGGTACGCATTGCGGAGGGGCAATTGAATGCCGCTAACCGCAACCTGGAGCAGGCCCGCAGCGAGGAGCAGCGCCGGCTGGTGGCCCAGGAGGAAGTGAACAACGCGAAGTCCGCCATTCAGGAGGCCGAGGCGGCGGTCAGTTCCGCGAAGGCGGGCCTGGTGCAGTCCAAGGTCAGCCTGGATGAGATCGCCAACGCGCAGGCCGCCATCCAGCAGGCGCAGGCGGACATCCAGTTCTACGAGGCCCAGTTCTCCGACCTGACCATCCGGTCCCCCGTGGACGGCGTGGTCTCCACGCGGCAGGTGAACGTGGGGGAGATGGTCACCGCTTCCACCCCGCTGATGAATGTTCTGGCCACCGATACCGTCTACTTTGAGGCCCAGGTGCCGGAGATGGAGGTCAGCCTCCTGCGACCCGGCATGACCGCCCGCGTGGTAATCGATAGCGTGGGCGACCGCAAGTGGAGCGGTACCGTCCGGGAAGTGATCCCGGTGGCGGACCGCAGCAGCCGCTCCTTCCGCGTGCGCGTGGCCGTCCTCGGTGGCGGTGGGAGGCTCGCTGTGGGCGGCTTCGCTCGAGCCACCGTGGACGTGGGCACGCGGTCGAACACGGTGGTCGTACCGAAGGACGCTGTGAAGACGGAGTCCGGCGACCGGTTCGTCTGGGTGATTGAGAAGGGCGAGGGGGACGCGACCCTCGCGCGCCGCCGCCTGATCCGCACCGGCCTCATCGATGAGCGGCTGGCCGAGGTGCTGGATGGTCTGAAGGAAGGCGAGCGCATCATCCGCTCCGGTTCGCCGGCAATCACGGACGGCACCACGGTCAAGGCGGAATAGCCCGCCGCGAACCTCCGGGGTCAGGAGGGTATCCTGGGAAGCGGAGAAAACTGTTGCCTGACATGCGCTGCACCGGACGCTTCTGGCTGACGGGCAATGCCGTGCACTTCATGGACTGCAACGTGGAAGGGACGAGGCAATGCATTTGCGCACCTTGAGGGTTACAGCACTAGCACTCTTCGCATCGCTCGGCGTGGCGATAGCCTTTGCCTCCAGCGCCCATTCGGCCCCTGCCGATGGATTACGCGGGCTGGACGGCGAGTGGATTTACGTCGAGGACCGGACCGAAGGCCGCCCCGCCGAGCAGCAGCAGCCCAGCATGAGCGCGAGAGTTCGACTGCGCCTCGAGAAGGACGCGCTCATCCTGGTACGCAGCGATGGCGAAGTGCGGATCGCGCTGGATGGCTCACCCACGGACGTCGTCCGGCCAGGCACGAACTCGATCTCGCGCTACCGCGGGGGATGGAAGGACGGCGCGTTCCGGTACGAGATCGAGCTCCTGCGGGACCAGGGCAAAGTGCGCACCGGTATGATCCGGACGGAGCTGCGAGTGACGGACGACGGACTGATTTCGCACGTTCAGGTCGATCCTCCCACGGAGTTCAAGTCAGTTGCGCTTTACCGCCATCCGCAGGACATTGCGTTGCCCGCGCCGGCGAAGGCTGGGATGGCCGACATGGCCTGGCTGGCCGGAGCGTGGGTGGGAACGAGGGGCACGGGGGGTGCTGTGTCGATCGAGGAGCGCTGGAGCCCACCGCTCGGCGGGGCGATGCTCGCTGTATCACGGACCGTTTCACGGGGCCGAATGACCGCGTTCGAGTTCCTGCGAGTCGTCGAGCGCGACGGTGGGCTGGTCTACGTCGCGCAGCCGCGTGGCGCTCCGCCGACCGAATTCACCCTCACGGAGTTGAATGGCAAGCGCGCCATTTTCGAGAATCCCCGACACGACTTCCCACAACGCATCATTTACGAACTCTCAGCGGAGGGTCAGCTCAGCGCCTCGATCAGCCACACCAAGGGCGGGCGTCCGCAGCGCTTCGAGTTCAAGCGCGAGGGAAGCTAGAGGCACGGCCGAAGTGACGGGGTTGGGTGGCGCCCCTCGGAGGGACCCCTCGGACGAGCCCCACGGCGCGATTGAGGTTCCGTGCGACGGAAGCCGTACGCGGGATCGCGTTAACCAAAGGGTTAACATGTTACGGTTGCACGAGAGCGGCAAACCGTGCTAGGGGTGAAAGTCGGCCTCGCGCGGACGCCCGTGGGGGATTCTTTACTGTATGTGGTTAACCCGGCTTTCCATCCAGCGTCCGGTCTTCGTCATCGTGCTTATCAGCACGTTGCTGCTACTGGGTCTTTTCTCCCGCTCCAAGCTGGCGGTGGAGGAGCGGCCGCGGGTCGACATCCCCTACGTGACGATCACCTCGACCTACCCGGGCACGGGGCCGGCGGAGATGGAGTCGCTGATCACGAAGCCGCTGGAGGATGGCGTCAGCTCCGTCAACGGCATCCGGAACATCACGTCCAGCTCCCAGTACGGCATCTCGTTCGTCCAGCTTGAGTTCTACATCGGGACGAACAGCCAGTTCGCGGCGCAGGAGGTGCGGCAGAAGGTGGACGGCGTCCGTCGCCGCCTCCCGCGTGACATGGACCCGCCTGTGGTCGACCGTTTCGACATCAACGCGCAGCCGGTGCTCTACCTGGGTCTGAAAGGCGACCGCTCCATCAAGCAACTCCGGTTCATGGCGGACACGCAGATCAAGTACCGCCTGGCGCAGGTGACCGGCGTGGGGCAGGTGGAGGTCTCCGGCGGAGATGTCCGCGAGATCCGGATCGCGGTGGATAAGAAGCGCCTGGAAGCGTGGAACATGTCGATCAACGACGTGGTGAGCGCCATCTACCGGGCCAACGCCAACATCCCCAGCGGCCACGTGGTGGAAGGAAAGCGGGACTACGACGCCCGGCTCATCGGCGAGTTCAAGAGCGCCGACCAGATGATGGACCTGGATCTGCCGCTGGCGCTTGGAATAGGGGGCGGCCAGAACAACGTCCGTCTGAAGCTGCGGGACGTAGCGACGGTCTACGACACCGTGGCGGAGCGCCAGACGGTCACGCGCATCTGGACCCGCGATCATCCCGGCCACGAGATGAAGGGAGCGGACAGCGTCGGTCTCACCGTCACCAAGCTGGCGGACGCGAACACCGTGGACGTGGTGGACGCCGTCCTGGCCGAGCTGAAGAAGATGGAAAAGGAGATGCCTGGGAAGCTGGCTTTCACCGTCACCCAGGACGAGTCCAAGACGGTGCGCAACGCGCTGGAGGACATCAACGTCTCCCTCATCCTCGGCGCGCTGCTGGCGGTGATTGTCGTCTTCCTCTTCCTGCATGACCTGCGCGGCACCATCATCTGCGCCATCGCCATCCCCACCTCCCTCATCGCCGCGTTCATCCCGATGTTCTTCCTCGGGCAGTCGATGAACAACATGACGATGCTGGGGCTCTCGCTGGTGGTCGGCATCCTCGTGGACGACTCCATCGTGGTGCTGGAGTCGATCTACCGCCACCTCTACAAGGGGGAGACGCCCACGGAAGCTGCGCTCAACGGCCGCAGCGAGATCGGGAACGCGGCCATCATCATCACCCTGGTGGACGTGGTGGTCTTCCTCCCAATGCTCTGGATGGGCGGCATCATCGGCCAATTCCTGCGGGCCTTCGGCATCACCGTGGCCGTGGCGACCCTCTTCTCGCTGCTCGTCTCCTTCACGATCACGCCTTGGCTCGCTTCCCGCTGGTACCGCCTGGGCGAGGACCTTGAGGACAAGAAGGGCCTCTTCAAGATCCTGGACCGGGGGCTGCATGCGCTGGATAACGGCTACCGCAAGGTGCTGGACGTGGCGCTGGGGATGCCGCGCTGGTTCCCCGTGGCGGTGGCAATTGGCCTGGTGGTCTGGCTGATCCAGGGCGGCATTCCACAGGACGGCGCCAACTGGATCTGGTTCTGGACGATGGTCGTCATGCTGGCCGGGCTGGTCGCCTTCATCGCGGCGGGGCGCACCGATGCGCGCTGGTGGCAGACCGCGGGCCGGATGGGAATCTTCGCCCTGGGAGCGCTCTTCTTCGTCTTCACGATGCAGACCATCTTCCCGAAGATGAAGATCGGCTACATTCCCGTCTACGACCAGAGCCGCCTCGGAACCACCATTGAGCTGGAGCCGGGCACCAGCATCGAGGGGACGGACGGCGTGGTGAAGCAGGTGGAAAAGGTGGTCGCCTCCATCCCAGAGGTCCAGGCCACCTTTGTCACCATCGGGAGAATCCAGGGCAGGGGCCGTGGCGCGCCGGAGAATGGTCGCCAGTACGCCCAGCTCAACATCCAGCTCTACGAGAAGCCCGACCTGATTGAGTCGATCAACCCGTTCGCGGACCCGGCGCACAAGGCGGAAGACTGGCGCAAGCGCACGGACGCGGATATCGCGGCGGAGATCCGCAAGAAGACGGCGAGCATTCCGGGTGCCAAGATCGTGACGGTGCCGGTGCGCGGCTTCAGTGGCATCTCCGCGCCGGTGCAGGTGGAGCTTCTCGGCTTTGACCTGGACCAGCTCAAGCAGGTGGCGACGCAGGTCCGCACCAAGCTCTCCCAGATCCCGGGCGTCATCAATACGGACATCTCCCTGCGCACCGGGAAGCCGGAGGCGCAGGTGGAGATCGACCGGGAAAAGGCGGCCGGCCTGGGCCTGGACGTAACCGCCATCGGGACCGCGATTCGGAACGCGTATGAAGGCAACATCGACGCCAAGTACCGCGAGGCGGGCGAGCAGTTCGACATCCGTGTGCAGCTTGCGGATGCCGACCGCACCCGCATCGACGAGCTGAGCGGGCTGGTGATTGGCCGCGTCACGCAGGACGGGGAGCGCCGCAACATCCGCCTGAGCCAGCTCGCCACCATCACGATGGGGGAGGGTCCGAGCAAGATCGAACGGAAGAACCGGCTGCGAAAGGCGACGGTCAGCGGCTACACCCTGCCCGGCTTCGTGCCGCTCAAGGTGAACCAGCAGATTGAAGCCGAGATCAAGCAGATGACCCTGGGCGGCATCAAGGTCTCGGCGGGTGGTGATGCGGATCGGGCGCGGACGGAATACCCCCACCTGATGCTCTCGCTGGCGATGTCGTTCGTCCTGGTCTACCTGCTGATGGCGGTCCTCTTCGACAACCTGCTCCACCCCTTCACCATCCAGCTCTCCCTCCCGATGGCGATGATCGGCGCGGTGATGGGGCTTGTCTGGGCGGATCAGCAGCTCTCCATCATCTCGATCACGGGCTTCATCATGCTGGGCGGCATCGTCCAGAAGAACGCGATTCTGCTGATTGACTACGCCAACACCCTGCGGGCCCGCGGCTATGAGCGGGACGAGGCGCTGAAGGAGGCCGGACCCACCCGCCTCCGCCCGATCCTCATGACCACAATGGCGATGATCGCCGGGATGGCCCCTATCGCGCTGGCGGTCGGCCGGGGCAACGAGGCGCGCGCCCCGCTGGCCACCTGTGTCATCGGCGGCCTGCTGATGTCGACGGTGCTGACGCTGATCGTGGTCCCCTGCATCTACAGCGTTTTTGACGACCTGATGGCGTGGGGCGCCCGGGTGACGAAGAAGGGCCGCCGGAGCGTCCTGGTGGAGCATGCCCTGGCGGACGAGGGGGCCGAGTGACGCCTTGAGGGATGAACCGGATGAACCGCCAAGACGCCAAGAGCGCCAAGGGGGAAGGGTCCGTTTCAGACACAGAGGGACACAGAGGTCACGGAGGGGACACAGAGAAGCCCTGCTGATGGGCTGGGTGCGTCGCTGCTGTAGGCGTGAGGGTGGGCTGTGCTCCTTCTGGTGGGCGCGGCGGGGGAGGGTCCGGGGTTTGACGGGTGGGCACGGGGGTGCTTCGTGAGGCCTCGGGCTTTCTCTTTTCTGGGCGGATGGCTGTGGTTCAGAGTGTCGGGTGATCAGCAGTCCGGAAAAACAAGACCGGGGGGGACACCACCACCACCTCTTGGACAAGGGCTGGTGCCGCTTTGCCCAGGCGAATGGGAGAGTGGGCGAGTGGGGGAATGGGAGAGGCCACTTTCCGGAAGTTGGGCCGACCGCCAGACCACGTGTCATTCCCCGGTCAGGCCTGGTCACCTTTGCAGGTACCCTGCCGCGACCGAGGGAATCCCAGGTAGATGCCAGGCAACGCTGCACCAAAGGGAAGGGTGCGGGACGGTTAACCGCCAAGACGCCAAGGTCGCGGAGAGGGGGAAGCGTCAGTTTCTGACACAGAGGGGCGCAGAGGTTACAGAGGAGGCACAGAGGGGCGTTGTGGGTGGACCGGTTGGGTGGCTGATGGGTAGGCCCGGCGAGGGTTGGCCTGGTGCGTGGGTGCCATGTGCTCCGGTGATCCAGGGTACGTCTCACGGAGGCGTGGTGGGTCCTGGGGAGCGGCTGCGTTGCTCTCCATTCCCCTTGGCGTCCTTGGCGGCTTGGCGGTTTCACCTTGACGGAAATCCTGGCGGGGGCGGAAGGGAGTTCCCGCATGGAGTTCACGTCTCAGCCGGGGGTGCTGTCCGCGGTTTAGGTGCCTGGAGCGCTCTGGCGGCGGGCCGGGGCCGCAGTGGTTACCCGAAAGTGTTGACGGTCGGCAGGCCGCGACGCTCACGCTCAGCCTGGAAAGCGTCGATCTCCTCATGAGTGAGATCGGTCGAGTGGAGATAGAGCCCCTGCAGGCTGGCGAGGCTGGCGAGTGGCGAGAGGTCGCTCACCTGCGTGCTCCGGAGGTAGAGCCACTGCAGGTTGACGAGTCCGGCGAGTGGCGAGAGGTCGCTCACCAGGGTGTTGCCAAGCTCGAGCCACCGCAGGCTGACGAGTCCGGCGAGTGGCGAGAGGTCGCTCACCTGGGTGCTGGTGAGGGAGAGCGTCTGGAGGCTGGCGAGTCCGGCGAGTGGCGAGAGGTCGCTCACCAGGGTTTCGTCCAGGCGGAGCGTCTGCAGGTTGGCGAGTCCGGCGAGAGGCGAGAGGTCGCTCACCTGCGTGCCGGAGAGGTCGAGCGTAGCGCCGGCAGTGGCAGCCATGGCGTCCGCGAGGGATCGCCACGCCCGCGCTTGAGGCTCAGGATCTAGGCCGGTGAGGCTGGACACCAGTGCTTTCTGCGCTTGCCAAACGCTGAAGTCGAACCCTTCGCGAGGCTGGATGGCCCAGTACCAGCAGGCGCGAAGGGCGCCGTCCCGCGTTGGGTCCGGCATTCCCACGGCGCTATCCGTCGCCACCGCAGCAAGAAGCAGGGCGGAGGGGCCGTCCGGAACCAGCAGTTCCGTCCCTTTCTCACCGAAGAGAAGTGCCAGGAGGCGCTGCGGCCACCGAGACTCGGATGGCAATAGCTCGAAGAGGAAGACCAGGGTTTCCCGCCAGAGCGGTTCGCTAACGTAACTCCTCAAGTCGTTCAGGGCGCAGCGGGGCGGGACCAGGATACCGTCCTTCCAGTCCGGGTCCAGCATCTGATTCTTCAGGTGGACGGCGGCGAAGAACTCCTGGAATGAGAGGTGAAGGAAGGCGTAGAGGTCCTTCCCATCCTTGTCTGAGCCCCGGTTTACCAATAGGCCGGATCGTCGCTTCACCCACTCGACAAAGCCGGGGGCACCAGATTCTGGGGTGCCCATCTCCCGCATCGACTCCCCGACCCAGGCGAGGATGTCGGCCTCAGTTGCTAGGATCTCTGGATCTCGTTCGACCTCTCCGTCGAAATCCTCAACGTCTTCGGGTTCAGCTTCCTCATTGAACTCGAACTCCGGCTCGGCGCGGCGATACTGAATCTCGAAGCCGACGCGTGCCAGCCAGGCGACCTTCTGCTCCAACTGGTGCTCAACGATGGGGAGTTGGCGGCTCCGGTCGATGGACTCGAGGTAGGCGTGGGTAATCTCCATGTAGAGGCGGGCGCGGCCTTCCGGGAGGTAGGCCTTCACCCGGTAGAGGAGAGCCATCAGTGAGAGGAACTGCGGGTTGCGGGAGAGGGTATCCGTGGATGGGTGGCTCTTGATCCGCTCGCAGAAGCGCTGGGAGTCAGCATGGGCGCGGCCCAGGCTGAAGTCTCGCTGGCGGAACCAGTAGTGGCTATACTGGGCCACCTGGGCCTGGGTGAATGGCGCGACGTGGAGGAGGTCCGTCACTCGAATGCCAAGCTGCGAACTTCCATCGTCATTCAAATCGAGATGGAACGGCAACGTAAGTGAATCCTTGCTCCGGCGCTTCGGCGCGAATTCACCTTCAATGAGCTTGGCCAGCGCGTCCGGCACGAGCACAGCAGGGACCACATCGAAAGGCACAGAGTTGTAGCCCACGGGGCGTGAGGTCAGGAGCCAGCGGTTGTTGGGACTGATGGCCATGCCATCAAGGACGGCGGCACAAAGGGCTTGGCGGACGGTGACACTGCCAATCTCGTCGATGCCGTCCAACATCACGAAGGCGCGGCCTTCCTTCAGGGCCGTTTCCAATGCTTCGCGGAGGGCTTCGGGGCCGTGATCCAGCTTCTGGAGAAAGGGCTGCTTCAGAAAGG
>JANPLG010000431.1:0-1072 GCA_031426395.1 Actinomycetes bacterium | reverse complement strand
CCATGGCGCCTCCGCCGAATCCGCACATGCCTCCGCCGATGCCGCCCATGCCGCCTCCCATACCGCCCATGCAGCCGCCCATGCCACCCATGCCGCCGCCCATGCCACCCATGCCGCCGCCCCTGACGTCGGCTTCAGTGGGGAGCATGGTGCCGCCAAAGGCGATCACGAAGACGGTCACGTCAGTGAACTGGATTGGAATCTTCTCCCAAACCAGCTCCTGCGCACCGGCGAGGTCCTCCGGGGGAAGGGTTTCCTGGGTATCCGTGGGCTGGGGCGTGGTGGTGCGCACCTTGACCACGAAGACGTCGCCATCCCGGCTGAAGGTGAGGCCGGGCTGGACGGAGGCCGCCTGCCGCGTCACCATGCGGAGCGCCGCCTGAAGCGAGACATCGCGGATGTTCAGCGTGATCGGGACGTTCTGGACAATCGGGTCGACCGAAAACTGAAGTCCCGAACCCGCGAAGAGTAAGTTGAGCGCATCCCTGAGTGGTGTCTCGCGAAGGTTCAGCGTGACCTTCTTGTCCGAGGTCTCACCAGCCGCCTGCGCGTAGACAGGCCGAGGAGTGCTGGCCGCACCCAGCACGAGGAGCGAGCCCGCCAGAGCCGCGCTGCACCGCAGCAACCGTTGTGTGCCTGACCGCTTCATAACCAAGGTCTCCTGAGGACGGCGCGAGCAACAGGGACCGGAGCGGCTTGGGAGAGCCACAGTGCCCCATCCGGCGCAGCCTTGCGCAGAGCTCGCGATAGATGTAGGAACTTCCCTGATCCGGCGGGTGGTATCGCGCCGAGCCCGGAGAAGTAGAGTCAACCGTTAGACGAGTCGTCACTCGCTATAAGTTACGTTTAACGTACGAGGTTCCACACGGCTACGGAGGTTCCCCGTAACCTGGGTTGCGATTTGTTTGCAAGAAGTGCCCACCAAGCAGGCTAATCAAGCGTCATAAACCGCGCCCCGCTCGCTGGGAAAGCGTGGCGAGCGAGGCTCCCCTGATCCGGGATCGGAAGGGACCGACCCCGGGGCGAGGTGCCCCGGGAGGGCGAGGCTCCCGCCGAGCCGCAACCGAAGGTG
>JANPLG010000430.1:0-13495 GCA_031426395.1 Actinomycetes bacterium | reverse complement strand
ATGAAGGGGATGATCGGCTGATCCGGCACGCGCAGGGTGCCATTGGGGTCCTTGGTGATCGGCTGCCCGCCACTGGGCACCTGGAGGTTCTCGAACTGCGGCTCGCTCATCGTGGGATTCTCTGGTCTTCCGGTACAAAGTCGTAGGGGCCGGGAACCGAAGCGCCCGACCCTGATGGTTCTCAAATGGGAAGCGCCTAACGCTGCTCGATCGGCACGTAATGCTGATCGACCGGCCCGACGTATTCCGCCCGTGGGCGGATGATGCGGTTGTCGGCAAGTTGCTCCAACACATGGGCGGTCCAGCCGGAGACGCGGCTCACGGCAAAGACGGGCGTGAAAAGCTCCACCGGGATGCCGAGCACGTGATAAACGCTGGCACTGTAGAAGTCGACGTTGGCGTAGAGTCCCTTGGCTTCCAGCATCATCGCCTCGACCTTCTCCGACAGGTCGAAAAGGTGCTCCACGCCGGCCTCCACCGTGAGGGCGCGGGACATCTTCTTCAGATTGGCAGCGCGCGGGTCAGTGGTCTTGTAGACGGCGTGCCCGAAGCCCATGATCTTCGCCTTGGCATCCAGCTTGGCCTTGAGGTACGGCTCCACGTTCTCGATGGTGCCAATCTCCTGAAGCATCCGGAAGACGGCCTCGTTGGCCCCGCCGTGGAGTGGCCCGGCCAGCGTGCCGACCGCACTGGTGATGGCGGCATACATGTCCGTGAGCGTCGCGATGGTCACGCGGGCGGCGAAGGTGCTGGCGTTGAACTCATGGTCGGCGTGGAGGGTGAGCGCCACGTCGAAGGTCCGCGCGGCAATCTCGCTCGGCACCTCGCCAGAGAGCATGTAGAGGAAGTTGGCCGCGTGGCTCAGGTCGGCCCGGGGCGCGACGGGCTCCTTGCCCTGGCGGAGGCTCTCAAGCGTGGCCACGAGCGTGGACATCTTGGCAGTGAGCCGGATCGCCTTGCGGAAGTTGGCCTCCAGCGAGTTATCCGTCTGCTCAGGGTCCCAGAGTCCCAGCGCGCTCACGCCGGTGCGGAGCGTATCCATCGGCTTCGCGTCCTTGGGGAAGGTGCGAAGCAGGGCGATCACGGCCGGGTCCAGCGCCGCATTGGCGGCCAGATCCGCCTTCAGCGCGTCCAACTCCGCCTGGTTGGGGAGCCGCTGGTGCCAGAGCAGGTAGACCACTTCCTCAAAGGAGGCGTGCTCCGCCAACTCTTGAATCGGTATGCCGGCATAGGTGAGCTTGCCCTCTATCCCGTCCACGGTGCAGATCTTGGAATTGCCCGCGACGACCCCTCTCAAGCCGGAAGTTGACGACACACCAGACTCCTTTTCAACAGGATCCTAAAACCGAAGCGGGAACCGGATGACGATCCGGGAGAATGGGCCGCACACGCAGTGGCGGGGGTCGCCGGCGGCCACGGCCCAAAGGGCGCTTGCACGCCTAGGCTCCAGCCGTGGAGCCTACCGTGCTGTGCGCTTTCGGATCGGGCCGCGAGGATGAGAACGGTTCCCACGTAGTGATATCGTGTCTTGCCCAGGCACGGCAGGAAGAGCAAGTCTTGCTCGCAACCGCAGATGCAGAAGTGTCTGCTACCCCTATCTCCGAGATGCCTTTTCCCATCGTTCCGGCTCCATCTCGTTGACCGTCACCATGAACACCGACCTCTTCTCGGCAGACTACGATCCGTTTGGGGACACGGAGACCGGCGCACCGGACGGATCGGTCGCAAGACCCCCAGAGGCCGCCGATGCGCGCCTGGGTGAGCCGTCGGGATCAATTGACGTGGAGCGGGTGCCGCCGGCGCTCTTCGGGTGGGACCCGACGCCCGGCGTGGTGGCCGTGGAGATTCAGGATCGCGAGGCGGTGCTCTTCCTGGAGGACAGCGAGGCGTCTCACGACCCCTCCGGCGAGGTGCCCCGCCGCATCCAGCAGCGCCGTCCCTTCCAGCCCTGGCTGCTCACTTCGCTGGCCGGACGCGAGGAAGCGGGCGATGAACTGCCCTCCGCACGCTGGACCCGCCTGCGAGGGGAAGGGCTCTGCTGGATGGCGGAGTTCCCCGCGATGCGCCAGTTCATGGACGCCCGCGACCTGCTACGAGGCCGAGGGCTTCCGCTCCTCGGATACGGCCACCCGGTGAAGCAGTTCCTGGTCCGGAGCGGGGTCACGCACTTCAAGGGCATGGAGTTCGGGGGAATCCGCCGACTGCAGTTCGACATTGAAACCACCGGGCTGAACCCGGGCGCACCGGATGCGCGGGTGCTCCTGATCGCCACCACGGACAACCAGGGAGGAGAGTGGGTCTTCTCCGGTGACGAACGGGCCATGATCGAGCGGTTCGTCCACCTCTTCGAGGTGGTCGACCCGGACGTGGTGGAGGGCCACAACCTCTTCGGGTTCGACTTCCCCTACCTCGCGGCGCGGGCACGGGCGACCGGAGTGCGGCTCCAGCTGGGACGTGACGGCTCGGCGCCCATCTTCTCCCGCGAGCGGAACGTTCCAATCGGTGGAATCAGCCGTCCCTTCCAGCCGGTTCGATTGTGGGGCAGGCACGTACTGGACACCCTGCTAGCGGTCCAGCGCTTCGACATCTCTCGGGGCGAGCTGGAATCCAATGCGCTGAAGGAGGTCGCCATCCATTACGGCCTCGCGGCCCCAGACCGCGTCTACCTCGACCGCTCCGTCCTCTCCGAGATCTGGAAGAGCGACCCAGAGCGGGTCAAGCGGTACGCCGTTCAGGACGTGGACGAGACACGACGCCTGGCCGAACTCACGCTGCCGACGGAGTTCTACCAGGCGCAAATGGTGCCGGAGAGCTACGAGAACGTCGCCACCGGGGGCAGCGGGGAGAAGATCAACAGCTTGCTGGTTCGCGAGTATCTGCGCCAGGGATGCGCGGTGCCGCAGGGCCAGCCCTCAACTGCCTACCCGGGCGGGTTCACGGAGGTCCGCAAGCTGGGAGTCCTCCGGCGGGTGGTGAAGGCGGATGTGGAAAGCCTCTACCCCCGCATCATGCTCAACTACGGAATCCGGCCCGCTGCGGACGTGCTCGACGTCTTCCTGCCGATGCTCTCCGATCTCACCATCCGCCGCCTTGATGCGAAGGCGCGAGCACGGACGGATGGGCCGGAGCGGGCTTACTGGGACGGCCTTCAGGGTTCTTTCAAGCTGCTGATCAACAGCTTCTACGGCTACCTGGGAGCCCAGTTCCACTTCAATGACTACGACGCGGCCGCACGGGTGACGCTGACCGGACAGGAGCTGGTTAAGAAGGTCGCCGAGGAGCTGGAGGAGACCGGCAGCACCGTCATTGAGATCGATACCGACGGTGTCTACTTCGTCCCACCTGAGGGTACCGATGGAGAGGAGGCCGAGTCGGAGTACATCGCCCGCGTGGGTGCGGTGCTGCCAACGGGAATCCGCCTGGCCCACGATGGCCGCTACGCCGCGATGCTGAGCCTCAAGATCAAGAACTACGTCCTGATCGGCTATGACGGCAAGCGAGTCGTGCGCGGCGCTTCCCTACGATCCCGCGCCGACGAGCGGTTCGGACGGGAGTTCCTCATGCGGGCCGTGGACTACCTCTTTAGAGGCGACTCCGACGGGCTGCGCACGGACTTCGAAGAACTGAGCGAGAAGATCCGCACGGGCACGCTGCCCCTGGAGCAGTTCGTGCGGCGGGAGCGGATCACTGAGAAGACGCTGCAGAGCACCTCGAAGCGGCGGAGCCGCGAAGCTGCCCGTGATGTCCGCGTCGGGGAGACAATACGCGTCTATGAGCGGACAGACGGCACCCTCGGCCTAGCTGAAGAGTATGCCGGCGACGAAGACCGCTGGCATTACCTTGAGAAACTGCATCGCTTCGCAGCGCGGCTTCAGGAAGCGCTCGGCCCGGAATTCGAGCGTGTCCTCCCTCGCCCCTCCCGCAGGGAGTATGCCGCCGAGCAGGCAGGACAAGGCACGCTGTTTTGAATGCAGCCGCGACCGGTGAGGCGGAGATGGAGGGATTGAGGGATGGAGAGACGGGACCCGCGCCAGTCTAGAGCTAACCTGCGTGCCAATCCAAAATCCGAAATCCGAAATTGATTGACCCGTCAGCGGAAGACGTGGGAATCCGAACTGGAGACATCTCCGCCGATGCTGCAGGTCGGGAGATCGCTCATCGGGTTGATGGTGTAGCTGCCGCCGCCCGGGCAGATCGGCGTCCCCTTCATGTAGACCCCGGGGACCGCCAATTCGAGCATGGTGGGCGCATCGGACGGGCCGCGATTGTTGTCCATCGCCCAGCGCTCCTTTGAGCCAACGATCTGCTTGAGATTCGCCTGGCATCCTTTTCCCTGCGCTGTCTGCCGGGCCTTCGCAAGGCTGGGCATCGCCACGGCGAGGATGATGCCGATGATCAACACGGTAACCATCACCTCCACCAGGGTGAACCCGGCGCGGGGCCGGTGCTGCTTGATACGGAAGACGGACATCTGCTCTCTCCAAGGAACGGGGAGATCTGGGTGGCGAAGCGGCTCACCTTTCCTCAACGATGGGTTCTTCCACATCCAGCCACCGACCTTACCAGGTGTGGGCGAATCCCGCCGATTGAACGGGGGCCACTCATCCATTGGATGGGGCCGTCACTCCAGCGTGTGGCTCTCCGACACGCCGGCCGGCCCTCCGATGCTGCAGATGGGGTTGGTGTCCAACTGTCCGACGGTGTAGTCGCCGCCCGACGGGCACTTCGGGGTAGCGCGAAGGTAGCTGGTGGAACCGGTCAATTCGCTCATCGCCGGTTCGTCCTGGGGTCCGCGACCGCCGTCCATGGCCCAGCGCTCCTTGGCCCCCATGATCTCCTTCAAGGTCCGCTGGCAGGCGCGACCACGGCTCTGATCCATGTAGCGAAGGAAGTTTGGCACCGCGATGGCGAGCAGCAGCCCGATGATGAAGATGGTGATCATGATCTCCACCAACGTGAATGCCCGCATTCGCTTGCCGGGGCGTCTCCGTGATGCGATGACCATGATTTCCGCTGCCTCCCTTACCGCGTGACCTTGCCCCGATTTGCCACAGGCAAGGTTGTCCGCCAGGGGCCGGGATTCGGCCCTCCTGCTGAAGCGAAATCAAGCACGATCCGTGCCAGGATGGACGGATGTTCGGAAACTCACTCCGCAACTTTAGGCCAGAAGGTGGGGCGACGCGGCGATGGGCCATTGAAGCGGCCAGGCAGAAGCTCCCGCCCCAAGCATAGCCAGCGGCCTCGCGCCGCGTTCGATCACAGTGGAGGCTGTGGTGACCCGCAAACCTCTGCGGGTTCGGGTTCAGCCGATGCCGGGCGATGCCGTAGCAACCCTGTCGCCCACTCACCACGCACCACATCACTCCCTCACCCGCCGCTGTTCTCTGATGCTAGCACCGCATGGGCACTCACCCGAAGGAGTTCCACAACCGCAGGCTCCGGGTCCCATTTGACGAGACTGGACCGCTGCTCGAGGGTTTCCAGAAGTCGTTGGGCCGGCCGGATGAGGCGGTTGAACCCCAACGCCCCGCCTCGGTCCACCACCTGCCGCCAGCTCTTCGTCACATGGGAGTCGGCGCGCTGAAGGCCCAGCAGCCATTGCTCCCCGGCCGCCTCCAGCAGTTCCGATGGGTATTGCCCCACAGGGTCGGAGTCCGCGTGATCGAGGGAGCCCTCCAGCGCGGCGCGGTCGGGCGCCGGTTCACCCGCAACGCTCGCCGGACCGTCGATCCACGGCTGAATGAGGGTCCGCGTCCCGTCAACTTCAAAGACCAGCGAAACGGGACGGATGACCGCCCCCAGAGGCCCCAGGCTCACGTCCCCGGTCACGAAACGCAGGCCCTGCGGGTGCGTCTCGAAGTGGTGAACCAGCCGATCCGCGCCGTGATGGCAGCGGCTGAGGTACGGATGCGCCACCAGCGCCGTGTTCCCCTGTCGATCTTGCACCGCCGCATAGAACGTCTGATCCCGCTCGGAGAAGCCAGCCCCCTCCACGGCGGCCACGGAGCAGGCGTGCAACCGAGAGCCCACCCTTCGTGGCCGAAGCGACATGGGTGGTTGGGCGGCCAACCGCGCCGCAAGCTCCGCGAAATCCTCAGAGAGCACCGGGGGCCGAAGATTCTTCTCCCACTGGAACGTGTGCGGATTGAGATTGGCGCGGGAGCGGCCGGCGGTGAAGCGGCCACTCGGCGCCCGCTTCCCGCCCTCTACCTGCAGTGTGCCGCTCCCAAGGTTGGCAAAGGGAATACCCGTGATCGCTGGCGTCCGCGCAATCTGCCACAGTTCGCGTGGCGCCTCGCCGCTCTCCGGCGTTGGGTCCGCAAACTCCTTGGACACGGCCACAATCGCGCCGGAACGGTCGTCCTGCAAGTAGACGCACAGCTCCACGCCACCGCGACCCAGCCTCGCCCCGCAACCCATTCCGACCATCTGGGACTTGCCCACGTCCACCGTTCGGTCCGTCTTCGACCCCCGGATGAAGAGCTGCGGGACGGCACCGGTGTCGGCGCGGATCGCATCCAGGCGGATGCATAGCTCTCCGGCAAGCTCCGCCACCCGCCGCGGACTGAAGCGGGCGTCGTGAGAGGCGTAGGCTTCGTGCTGCTGCACCAGTTCCACCAGCACCTCCGCAGGCCAGACGAGGCCCTCGCTGCGGCACCGTTCCTCCAGGCGCCGCAGCCGGTCCGCGAGGGTGCGGGGCGCGCCCTGGATGCCACTCAAGGCCAACTGCGCCAACGCTTGCTCCACCTCTGTGAGGAGTTCCGTGGGAACGGGGAGCGTCTCGCGGCGCGTGGAGACCAGGCCGCCCTCCCGCTCCGCCAGGAGCAGCCGGAAGGCGAGGACTGCCAGCGGTACGTGGCTGCACGGTCGCGGCTCGGCGCAGTCGCAATGCGTGTAAGCCAGGTTTCCGGCTACCAGGAACCGGATGTTGAGGCAGAGCGTGTGGAAGTAGGCCGACGGCTTTGCGCCACGCACCAGTTCCACCACCTGCCCCTCGTCGAACTGCCGCCGCGCCCGGGCGAGGTCGGTCTTGCGGAACTGCTTCTCAAGCTCCTCGTCCGTGAAAGCGCCCGGATCCCAGGATTTGCTCCCCTCTTCAGCCTCCTCGTCGTCCTGCGTTTCTGGCACCTGCGGAGGCTCCGCAGAGGCCACGGTTGGAGCTTCGGTCGATTCGGGCGAGGTTGCAGCCGGGACGGTAATCGCAGCGGATGGCTCCGGCTGCGCGGACACCGATTGGCGCTGATACGCCAGCACCGAACGGACGAGATGACGGCAGAGAGAGGTGGCCGGGCAGGTGCATCGCCCGTCAGCGGGACTCTTGCCTGCGGGGATGACGCATTCCACGTCGTCCGACCAGGTCACCGTGACGGCACCGTCGATGTCCTCAATGGAACAGGTGAACTCGCCGGAATCCACCTCGGCCTGGGCGCGCTTCACAATGCCCCGGTTGGCGAGGAGCGCAAGCGTGTCCGCATCCAGCGCCAGAAGGTCCGCTCGAGGCATCAGCGCACTTTCTCCGCCACCCAGTCCGCCAGCTCTCCAGGAGTCATCGCGGCCACGTGCCCGCCCAGCGCGACAATCCTTTCCGCTAGGTCACGGTCATACGTAGGATTGGCCGCGTCATCCAGCGCTGCAAGCCCCAGCAGGGTGACGCCGCTCTCCACCAGCTGCTTCGCCGTGGAGAGAAGCCGATTCACGGGGGCGCCCTCGTAGAAGTCGGTGATCAGGATGATGATGGTGCGCCGCGGGTTCTCCACCAGGTTAGCGCCATACGCCAGCGCCTGCCCGATATCGGTGCCGCCGCCAAGCTGCACCTTCATCAAAGTCTCCACTGGATCGGAGCAATGCTCCGTCAGATCGACCACCGAGGTGTCGAAGATGCAGAGATGCGTCTTGAGCGACTTGATGCCCCAGAAGATGGAGGCGGTGACGGCGGAGTGAATGACGCTGTCCATCATACTCCCGGACTCGTCCACCAGGATGATGAGTTGCCAGCGGTCGACCTCCCGGCGCACGCGGGAGAAGAAGTAGGGCGTCTGGATGAAGAGACGCTTCGACTCCGGATCGTAGTTCTTCAAGTTGCGCCGGATGGTGGTCGGCGCGTCGAAGTTCTTCGCAACCTTCAAGAAGGAGCGCCGCCGACGGTCAATCGCCCCTGAGAACGGCGACCGCACCTCCCGCGCCAGACGCTCGATCAGCTGCTCCACCACCTTGCGCACGAGATTTCGCGCCAGCGCCAGCACCTCCTGGTTCATCAGGTGCTTGGTGCGCAGGACCGCCTTCAGGAGGGTCGTGCTTGGCTGAGCACGGCGGAGGAGGTCCGGGTTGGTGACCATCTCTTCTATGCCGTACCGCTCCAGCGCGTCCTTCTCAATCCGCTCGATGGTGCGCTGCGGGAACAGCTCGTGTACGGTGTTGATCCAGTCCGGGACGCTGAGCTGCGAGGCATCCATGCTGCCCGCCCCGCGCTTCCCCCCGCGCACATTGCGCCCGCTGCCATACTCGCGGTTGTAGAGGTAGCCCAGCGCATCCTCGCGGGCCTGCCACTCCCCCTCCGGAAGCCCACCCAGGCACCCCTCGGACCCAGGCCCCAGGACCAGCCGCCACCGAACCTTGCGCGTGTTGTGATCAGCGGGTTCCAAGGGGCTTCATCTCAACTGTCGGAAGACGTTTCGGCCGTGCTTTCCTGCAGGCGACGATCCACCTCGTCCACGCACTGGTTCAGGAACGAGCGGAGGCAGGTGGTCGAGCAGAATTGGAGCGAGAACTGCCCATCCGTCACTTCCGATGCGATGGGAACAAGAAAGCCCACTCCTCGAAACGGCCCCTCCCCAGCATCATGCGCTCCATGCCAATGCAAGTACAGGAAAGCTTCATTCTCTGGCGACGACCCGCCTACTCGTTCGCCGAACTGGCGCGAGATGCGGAAGGCACCTCCATCGAGAGAGACATAGCTGTTCGGACTAACCGCCTTAACGCTCTTGCAAATCGGGCACAACTCCCCGCGTTGAGGCGAAAGGCTTTGCTTTCTCAGAAAAGGGAACTTCACAAAGGCATCCCGTCACAATCGTCCTTCCGAAACAAGTCCTCACTCTGCAGTGTGTGCGCCTTACCGCTGCCTAGCCTCAAGCGTCGCTCTGCCGGTGGCAACACCAGCCAGGGTCCCTTGCCAGTGAAGCGCCACCGGTACGCAATCTGTTTGGATCACAAATCGCTTTCCCCTGCTCGACCCACCAAGTCTTCCAGCCCGCATCTACTTTCACGCACTCCCGAGGCACCCGATACCGGGAAACCGTCGTCCAGACACGGCCCTTTAGCGTCGTTCCCACAAGTCAGCCAGGTCCGTTCACGGCCTGGCGTGAAGAGAAGGAAACGGCACGTACCTCAGATCAGCCCTGCCTATGTCCGTGATCCGCTGAAGCCAAGAGCCGCCATCGAATGCACAAGCCGCCCCCGGGAGGGCGAGGCTCCCGCCGAGCCGCACCGAAGGGGCTACCCCAATCTGGGCACAGAGAGCGCAGGAAACCCGCGAGGATTGGTTTCACTCCTCAGGCAAGCAAACGGGATCCGCATCATGAAAAACAAGTGGCCCGGACGCCACCGGGCCACCTGCTTGCAATCCATGCTTCGGCCCTGCGTGGACTAGAACATCGAGGCCGTGCTGCGCAGCCAGGCATTGATCTGGCGGCACAGCTCCTCGCCCTCGCCGCCAAGCTGCCGTCGGACCTCGCGCTGGTCCAGCTTCAGCAGCATGTTGCGGATCTTCTTGATCTCATGCCGACCCCGCGAGAGACGCGCCTCCCGGAGGAGCTGCGTCACGTTGACCTGGAGATGCTCCCGTTCCTCACGCTTGCGCTCGCGCCGTGGATGAAGTTGGCCGCGCGGACCCTCGGCAACCTGATTCTGCTCAATGAACCGCTTGACCGGTTCCCGCTGGAAGATCGGGTCGCGCCCCTCATCGCCACTCAGCTCGCGCATCACCTCGGCCGTCGACTTGAGGCTAGCGCGAATGAACGTCTCCTGCATGCCGCGCGCCCGGAGGTCGCGCGCCATTTCGGAGAGGCGGTGCTGATCCTCGGCGGAGAGCCGACCGAGCTGCGGCACGGCAGCCGCAAGCAGCGGATCCAGGACCGAGCGCGAGGCAAGGCCATCGGATCCGGTCGCCTGCGCGCCGGATTTGGGTTTCGTTGCGGTGACGTTTCCTTGACCTGGTCCGAACGGAGCCATGGAGCAAGTCCTTTCTCCGGAGGTTCCGGAGGAGCGAACATCCGCGGATTCAGTCCGTCGGCCCTTGGAGCGACTTGGACAATTTCTCGATCAGCTCCGTCAAGCCTGGAACTGCTTGTCCGGCCCCGGTTGCCCTTGCTTGCGTGGGTTCCCCAAGGCCGTTACAATTGGGATCTCCGTTTGCTAGGTTGGTTCCTTCCGCCTCCCTTAATTCTGTGATTATCGTAGCGTTCGGCGTGCCGGAGAGACGCTGGCAACGCCAGGAACGGGAACCTTCATGGGTGCTGATGGTTCAGTATCCACGAGGAGCAATCGCACTCAAACGCCAGGCCGAAGAGAGGGAGCGATCATCACGGCGCTTCATCGGACCACTCGTAGACCGCAGCCGCGTTTGAGATAGGGCTTGCGATTCAAGCAAGGACCAACCTAAGCCGCCCGAGCGGCATCTAAAGTGTGCGGCGCATTCAACGACCACTCGTAGACGCTCACTCGATCCCGGAATAAGAGTAAGGTGAGATGGGACTGGGCTTTGGCTGCGGCCTAACACTTCAGGACCAAGTCCCCCCCACCACCCCATTAAAAACTGAACACTTGCCACCTTACATTTGTGTAAGCTGGGCGAAGCGGCCAGTGCAAACTACAAACCCATATTGACACTTCGCTCGTTACACCGTCGTTACGCGCTTGAGAAGGTGGGAACCCGTCCTCCGTACGGCGCGTAAAGAATTGCAGAGGTTAGCGTGACTACCGAGCAACCGATTACATTTGTCCAGAACGCGGCCCCCGTCATCGACCGGACCCTCAACCCGGCCGATCGGAAGCTGTTTGAGGATCTGGCCGCGCGTCACTACCGCCAGGCGTACCACATCGCCTACCGGATGACGGGCAGCCATGCCGGCGCGGAGGATCTCACGCAAGAGGCGATGGTTCGGGCGTTCCAATCGTTTCACCGCTATCGCCGGGACCTGCCCTTCGCCAACTGGCTTTACCGCATCATCGTCAACCTCCACATTGATGAACTGCGGAGGCGCCCCAAGGCGTGGATCGATTCCGTCGAGGATATGCCGGGCGTCGCGGAGATACCGGACCACGGCAGCGACCCGTCGGATCTGGTCCTCTCGCAGGAGATCGACATTCGCTTGCAGCAGGCGCTGAACGCCCTGCCGAAAGATTTCCGCACCGCCGTGGTGCTGTGCGACATTGAAGGATTGTCTTACGAAGAGATCGCGGATGTGATGGGGTGCTCCATTGGCACCGTGCGGTCCCGTATCCATCGGGGTCGCAACCATCTACGGCGCTTCCTGGGAGTCACACCGGGCCGGCAAGGCTAGCCCGTTTAGCGGCTCACCGGTTGCGCCATATAGGATTGTTCTCCCCTCGCTGCTCCGCTCGTCCGTCCGTCTGTGCGCCCTCCAGGCGTCCTCCAGGCAGGGCCGACGCCTGGAGCGATGGCCAACCGGACAAGGAGCCTGACCGGATGTTGTGCAGCCGGACCCAGAACCTGCTCTCCGCTTACTGCGACCGTGAACTCGCCGGCGCCGAGATGCTTGAAATCCAGCGTCACTTGGGCCGGTGCCCGGAGTGCGCCGCCGAGCATCAGAGCCTCGTGACCGTGAAGCGGCTCCTCGGCGCCGCGCCAAGCAGCCTGCCGGACGTGCCCTTCGATATGGCGCTAATCGAGACGCGCGCCGCTCGAGGCCACGCTTGGCTGCGGATGCCACGCCTCAACCGGGCGCACCTGAAACCGTTGGCGGATGCTTGGATGCACGGTCAGGAGAGCCTGCGGCAATGGGTCTCCTCCTCGTCGCTCCGATGGGATGGTGGCGCGGTCGCTCTCGGGTGCGCGGTCGGGGCATTGGTCCTAACGCTTGGCACGGTTCGGCAGTCGCACCGTGCCGCAACCGCCGCGCAGATCCCGATGGAAACGGCCGCCAACGATGCCTCGTTTGCCGGGAACGAAATGGTTGGCCTGCCGCTCTTCACTGGAGCACTCGGCTCATCGTCCACGTACTCCCCCGGAACGGGTAGGTGGGCAGGCAATCAGCAATCCGGCGGCTGGCGGCCGCAGTCACCCTCCAGCGCAATGTTCGTAGGTTACGACAGCGGCTGGACACCCCGCTAAACTCGGGTGCGGCACATTTCGCGACGCCAACTGTTGCGCCCGGTGGGTGACATGCATCACGCACAAATCGAGAACGATCCGTACCCACGCAGCGTCTATTAGGGTATTGAAGAGCGGTGGCCCGTCCACTCCGGCACTCGGGGTGACGTCATTCTGATGGTTCGTAAGGAAGGGTCGGCATGGATGAGAGCCTTTAACCGATTGTTGAAAGCGAACGCAACCAACGGCGCTATCTACGTGCTGAGCGCGTCCTTGGGCGCGGTGGCGGTGACCAACTACCTGCGCCCGGCACCGGTTTCGGCTCAGGCCGCTTCCAAGCAGCGCGCTACCATGAGTGGCGAGGCGCGCGGCGTGGTCAACGCGCTGCAGGACGCCTTCGTTTCCCTGGCCGAGGATGTTGAGCCAAGCGTGGTGACCATCACCGCGCGCTCCAGCGCTCAGCCGGAACGGCCCCGGCCCCAGGCCCGACCCATGCAGCAGGGTCCGATGGGGAACATGGATCTACCCGAACCGTTCAAGGACTTCTTCCGACGCCTCCCCCGTGGTGGCGAGGGGGGCGATGGTGAAGGCGATGGCTTCTCCCCGCGCGGCACCTCCACCGGATCGGGAGTCATCATCCGGGAGACCGGCAACACGGTCTTTGTCCTGACCAACAATCATGTGGTCGATAACCGGGACAAGCTCCGTGTGATGATGGTGGACAAGACGGAGTATCCCGCCGAACTCGTGGGGCGAGACACCCGCACCGATCTCGCGGTGCTCAAGGTGAAGGTCAACCAGCCGCTTCCCGCCAATAGCATCGCCAAGTTCGGAAACAGTGACAAGGTGAAGGTTGGTCAGTGGGCCGTGGCCATCGGTAGCCCGCTGGGCTACGACAGCACCCTCACGGTGGGCGTGATCAGCGCCAAGGGCCGCTCGTTGAATGGCCTTGGCCGTGGCAGTGCGGATTATAGCGACCTGATCCAGACGGATGCCTCCATCAACCCCGGCAACAGCGGCGGGGCGCTGGTCAACATCGACGGCGAAGTGATTGGCATCAACGTGGCGATTGCTTCGAACGGGATGTCGCAGGGCAACATCGGCATCGGGTTCGCGATCCCGGTCAACACCGCACGGATGGTGGCCGAGCAGCTCATGAACAAGGGC
>JANPLG010000429.1:0-6486 GCA_031426395.1 Actinomycetes bacterium | reverse complement strand
TCTAGCGAATGGGTCTCGCTGAGGGCACGCACCGGTTTGGCTGCGAGTGCCTCGAACAGTCAGGCTCAATAGTGGGTGCGTGGGTCCCTGCGGTTCAACCGGCGGCACCCCTTTCGCTGAGGCGGGTCACGCCCACGAACGTAAGCTCAGCTCCTGCAGCAAGCCGCAGTTCCAGGCGCGCCCGGCCCGGCGCCGCCTCGGCCCGTGGGCCTTGCACTTCGTTCAGGACCAGCGAGACCTCGCTGCCACAGCGCACCAGTCGCAGGCAGCTCCAGCTCTCGCTGGCCTCGCACTGGATTGCGTCGGCACCTGCTTCTTCCAGGTGGAAGTGGAGGGTTCCGCGTCGCCAGCAGACCTCCACGGCTCCATCCGAGAAAGGCTCTGCCAGTGCCAGGGATGCGCCGCCCGCGCCGGCGGTCCAGCCAGCATCGCCGGCGGTCCAGGTTCCTTCGACCACCCAATCATCACCAGGGTCCGGTTTCCGCAACTCGTCCAGCCAGAGCGCGTGGTCCGGCATCCGGGGCGCTGGCTGAGGCGTATCGCTGGGGCCGGAGCAAGCCGGCTCGCCATTACACCATTCCAGGCGGTCGAGGCGCGGCAGGCGCGCGGTGCATCCCGGATCCCAGCCGTGGTAGACGAGGTAGGGCGTGACGAGGTCCGGTCCCAGGACCACGCAGTTGTGCCCGGGGCCGACCACCCGGCCGGGACGGGTGGTGAGCACGGTGGGGCCAGCAGCGTTCGCTTCGTCATGCCACGGTCCCAGCGGCTGATCCGCCCACGCGTAGGCGACACCGTAACTGGGGTTCTCCCATCGGCCGCCGCTGTAGAGGCAGCAGTACCGCCCGTTGGGTGCCAGCAGGCAGAAGGGACCCTCTACGGTGTACCAGTCGAGGCCCTTCTTCACGGGCCGCCCTCTTTCGAAGAGCTGCCATTCCGCGTAGGGGCGGGTCACCTCTTCCGGCTTGCCGGCCAGCTCCGTCATGGAGACGAGGCAGTCGACCACGTTGCCGGTCCCGGCGTACGGTTCTTCCAGGCGGTCACGCGCGTAGAAGAGGTACCACTGGCCGTCGCGCGGATCGCGGAACGGATGGGCGTCGATGGCGAAGATCTCGTGCGGGGTGAGGTTGAGCCCCGCGTCCCGCCACGGCCCCAGGGGATGCTCCGCCACCGCGACCCGGAGGTGATGGTCGGGGTCGGCGTCCCGGCCGACGGCGTAGTAGAGGTAGAAGCGGCCTCCGGAATAGGCGACTTCGGGAGCCCAGTACTCCTCCGCGCCGGGGAGATCCAGCGGGGGCAGCGCGCCGCCGCGTGGCTTCCACTGCACCAGGTCCCGGGAGACCGCCTGAGGGAAATAGTGCCCGTCGCCCGCAGGGCCGGTGGCCCAGGCGTAATAGCGGCCGTTGAAGCGGAGGACGAACGGGTCCGGGAAGTTCTGCTGGAAGAGCGGATTGGTGTACGTGGCGTCCATCGGAGCACCATACCCGGCTTGCCGTGCCCTGAACCGGAACCTTGGCGGGTCCGACTCACCGGCAGTTTCGCTACGTAAGACCGCCACCGCCCACGGAGGCATCGCTGGAGGGCGCAATACCGACCCACTGGTGGGCAGAGTGCCGCGTCAGCAACCACGCCACCATCCCGATGCCCACCAGGTAGATCAGCATGACCACCCAGAGAATCTTCGCGCCCACGCTCAGCCGGGAGAGGCAGACATCCGCAATGGCGACTGCATAAAGCACGCCCAACGCCGCCACCAACGTCCAGTCAATCGTCATGCCATTGCTCCACCGGAACCGCTCAGGGGTCACGCTCACCGTCAGCCTCAGTATAGACCCTACCGCTCGATCATACTCCCCCTGGGTGCGTGCAGTAGTCGAGCTTCGATTGAGAATTGTCAGTTTTCAATTGTTAATTGGTCATAGCCGGACCCCAATTGTGGGGGAGAGTCCCGAGCACCCCACCGCTTTCGGCGGCCCATCCCGAATTGAACTGCTATGGGTCGGCCTCCGGCCCAAGAAGTCACGCGTCATTCCTCGGACAGGCAATACGGGCTAGGCAACCAACCCTTGGTGTCCGCTGGAATCCCGACTAGATCCCAGCTAACGCCGCACCGAAGGGAACCTACCCCTCCGCGCCTGTGAGAATTGTCAATTTTCAATGGTCAATTGGTCATGTCCCCCCGGCCCCCCAATGGCCCAGAGGGCACCGGATTGCAAAATGAAAAGTGCAAATTGAAAAGTGCAAATTGGTCTGTGGCCTGGGCCTGGAACAAGGAGCCGGGTCTGGCACAATTGAACCGTGCCGGTGGCTTATCGGCGTACAGGCGGAAGGGAACCGGGAATGAGCGAGGTCCGCATCGGGCCGGGGGCGCGGTTGGGCTCCTATGAACTCGAGGAGCAGGTGGGGCGGGGGGTGCTGGGCACCGTCTACCGGGCGCAGCACCTGCACCTGGCTCGCCCGGCGGCGGTGAAGGTGCTCCACCCTCACTGGACCGACTCCGGCGACTTCGTGCAGCGCTTCCGGGACGAGGGCCGGCTGCTGGCGCTGCTGGAGCACCCGAACATCCTGCGGGTCTACGACGCCGGTGAGCAGGACGGTTACTTCTTCCTCGCCACCCAGTACCTGGAGGGGCGCACGCTGGAGTCGCTTCTCACCAGCCCGGTTCCGCGGGCGGCTGCCCTCCACGTGGCGCGGCAGGTGGCGGCCGCCCTCTCCTTCGCGCACGGACGGGGGATCATCCACCGCGACGTGAAGCCGGGGAACATCATGGTCGGCTTCCGGGGCGAGGTCACGCTGATGGACTTCGGGCTGGCCCGCCTGGTCAACTCCCCCACCCGGACCATGCCGGGACTGCGGGTGGGAACGCCTCACTACATGGCGCCGGAGCAGATTCTGGGAAGGCGGGTCGACACTCGCACGGACCTCTACGCCCTGGGCGCCGTTCTGTACGAGATGGTGGCGAGGGCAGCGCCTTTCGCTGGCCCGGACTCCGACGATGTGTTCCACGGTCACTTGCACGATGCGCCCTCGCAGCCGGAAGGGTGTCCTGACTCCCTCTGGCGAGTGATTCAGCGCGCCCTGGAGAAGGACCACAACCTTCGGTTCCAGAGCGCCGACGAGCTTTCCGCTGCGCTGGCCTCGATGGACGGACACACTCTTGCGCCGCCGATCCGCGCGGACGGGGCTACCGTCCAACTCGATCCGCTTCCCAACTGGTCCCGCCAGGAGCGCGGCGTTCTGTCACTCGATATCGTGGGATCGCGCCGGTTCAAACAGCCGGGGCACACGGTGGCGGTGGTCCGGCGGTTCGCGCTCTTCCGGGACTTCGTCCGCCGTCATCAGATGCAGCATGGCGGCACCGACTCCGTCTGGGCCGGGGATGGGCTGATCGCCCTCTTCTCCACCGCCGAGGCGGCCGTCCGCTGCGCCCGTGCGGTTCTCGACGGCCTGACGGCGTTCAACGAAGCCCATCCGGACGAGGCGGCGATCAGCATTCGGGTAGGCGTTCACTTCGGGAGCATCGTGCGCTCCCCGGACCAGCCTCTGGGCGAGGTCACGAGCTCCACGCTCGATCTCACCGGGCACCTTCAGAAGTACGCGCCCGCCGATGGAATCCTCATCAGCGAGGCGGTCCTTCGGGCGCTTCCTGAGACGGCCGGCTGGGCAGCGGCGGTCCCCGCGCAGCAGCAGCGCTTCGAGGAACCGGTCTTTGTCTATCCGGCGGGGCTTGGTCGGGACGCCGGCTGCGCCGACCCGTTCCCCGCGCTCGCCGCCGTCCAGCCACACAGCGGAGGACTACGGCTGGTGGTCACCACCGGTGCGCGAGTATTCGAGCAGCGAGTGGACGAGGAGCTGATCATCGGCCGCCCGGATACCCGGCCCACCTCGCAGGCCAAGCTGGTGATCGAAGGGGATGACGCGGTGTCGCGGCGGCACGCAAGGATCTACAAGAGCCCCAGCGGATACCGGCTGGAGGACCTGGGGAGCGCCAATCAGACCTGCCTCAACAGCCAGTGGCTGACGCCGGGAGTTGCACTGCCGCTGGTCGCCGGCGATGAGATTCGGCTGGGCGAGCACACTTCCCTGCGGGTGCTTCCGGGGTGATCCCCGCCACTCGCCCAACCGTTCCTACTCCTACTCCTACTCCGTGTCGTCCAGGGCCTAAGCCAACTTCAGTCGCTGACCTTCTCGTTCGAAGGGGTGGCCAGCGGCAATGCCCGGCATCGGCTGAACCCGATGCCTACTCACGTGAACCCCGCTCTGCGGGCTGATGGGGTGCACGGAAAAGAGAGACGATACCGCGCGCCCTTCAGTGGCGGATCACTGCGTGCCGGATTACCCCAAGCGCCTCACGGGGGTCACAGCCGTAGATGCCGGCGGCCCACGCGCCATTTTGCTCAACCACAGCCCAACCTCGGCCCTCGATGACGCCGACGTCAATCACCGTTGCCCGAGGGAGATCCACCCGTGGATCGGCCAGGAGGTCGGAAATGAAATCCCTGACCTCCGCTTCTTCCGCAGGCGAATGTGCAAAGTCGAAGCTTCGCTGCACCTCGCCAGACCGCAGGTAAACCGACAGGGTCTTTAGCTGCCGATCGAGCACGAAGCAGCGGAACTCACTTTCCCAGCTCACTATCTCCGCCGTCAAAACGGGAGAGTCTCCATCGAAGTCGGGGGGAAGCTCCGCGCCCGTGTAAACCCCCGCTTGGAAGCTCTTGTCGCCCGGGGGCTTGACGAAGGCGGGACTGGCGGTGTGTCGCGCCTCGTCAAGGGTCGTAAGCGCAATGGCTCTCTTACGGTACTCGGCAGGCAGTGCGGGCAGCCAGTCGTCCGACGGCTCAAGCAACCGCAGTCCGAGTTGCTCCGCAACCACGGGGCCAAAGAGGGCATCGACATGGAGAACGGGTTCATCCACCTGTTGAAGATGGGGCGGAACATTCCATCGGTTCAGCCGGTGAACTTGCCACCCAAGGTCGTTAGCCGCCCGCCAGAGCGCCTGGGAGTCTTCCGTGAACTGCGGCGTCAGGATCAGCGTGGGCATCCTTCGGTTCCTCCCTGGCAATCATGGAACTGGCCACCAACCGGTCACCGGGTGCTGAACAGGGTCATGAAGGGGCCGATCAGGATGAAGATGAGCACGGTGGCCACCGCTGCGATGCCGAGCGTCACCTGAAGCTCCAGGCCCGGCCGCACTTCGCTGGTGTCCGCCGGCTTCGCGAGGAACATGGCGCGGACCACGTTCCAGTAGTAGTAAACCGAGATCACTGCGTTGACGAAGGCGACCACCGCCAGCCAGAGCAGGTCCGTCTCGATGGTGGCGAAGAAGAGGACGAACTTGGCCCAGAACCCGGCGGTGGGCGGGATGCCGGCCAGGGAGAGCAGGAAGAGGAGCATCAGCCACGCGAGGCCAGGCGCCCGCACCGCGAGGCCAGCGTAGTCGTCGATGCGGTGGCTCTTGGTCCGGTGGTAGACCGCCGTCACCACGGCGAGCGCCCCCAGGTTCATGAAGACGTAGGTCGCCATGTAGACCGGGATGGCGTAGTTCTGCCATGGGCTGAAGCTGCCGAGGCCGTTCTCGACCGGGGTGAGTCCGCCACCGGCACCGAGGGCGCAGAGGCCCATGAGGGTGTAGCCGGCATGGGCGATGCTGGAGTAGGCCAGCATCCGCTTGATGTTGTTCTGCGCCAGCGCCGCGAGGTTGCCGAAGCTCATGGTCAGCGCGGCCAGCACCGCGAGCGGCAGCACCCAGAGCTCCGGCGGGAAGGCTAGCACGAAGACCCGAACGAAGACTGCGATCCCGGCGGCTTTCGAGACGACGGAGAGCCAGGCCATCACCGGCAGCGGGGCGCCGTCGTAGACGTCCGGGACCCATTGGTGGAAGGGCGCCATCGCGGTCTTGAAGCCGAAGCCGGTGGCGACCAACACCATCGCGATCAGCAGCACGCCGGGACCACCCTGCTGCGTGAGGGCCACGTCAAGTCCCTCTCGCAGGGGGGCGTATTCCGGGCCGGCGTAGAGGCCAAGGGTGCCGGTCATCCCGTAGAGGAGCGACATGCCGTACAGCATGACGGCCGCCGTCACCGCCCCGAAGAGGAAGTACTTGAGCGAGGCCTCCGTGCTACGGGGCTGAAATTTGAGGTAGCCGACGGCGACATAGGACACCAGGCTGAGGAATTCCACCGAGAGGTAGATCATCAGCAGGTCGCCGGCGGAGGGGAGCAGGGCGGCGGCCAGCGTTGCGAAGAGAAGCAGGGCGAAGAATTCGCCGGGGTTGCGGAAGCGCTCCGCGTAGCGCAGTCCGAGCAGCACCGAGAGGAGGCTGCCGATGAGGATGACCGTCTTCATCGTGAGGGCGAAGCCGTCGATCACGATGTTGCCGTAGAAGGCGGTCAGCGGCGGTGTGAAGCCGGGCGCTCCGGAGCGGGCGATAAAGCCAGCGGCGCCCCCCGCGTTGTGCCGGGCGAGGCCGTCCAACGGAACCGCGAGGGC
>JANPLG010000428.1:0-21219 GCA_031426395.1 Actinomycetes bacterium | reverse complement strand
GTTGACGGTGCCCCGCGCCGCCGTGAGGAGACCCCTGGTCACGCTGCAGGAGGCCGTCCGGCACATTGCCATCCTCGGCGGCTACCAGTATTACCGGAAGGCCCCCCGCGCCAGGCGTGAAGTCCCTCTGGCTGGGCTGGCAGAGGCTCACCGGGATGGTCGAAGGGGTCGAAGGTTGGCGATTGGCGCGCGAGCAGATCACCCCGACAATCTATGAAGCTTGATTAGCCTTTGGGGGAAGGAGTCACCGCCGCCGCTGCCGTACGTGACACCAACCGATTGCGGCTATGACGCCATGAAACTCAGAGCGAAGCGATGATGCCTCCAGCCCCGCGCCGCAGCGTTTCCGTTCCCGCCGTGCTGCTTGCGCTCTTCGTCGGTGCCGCCGCTCTCGTTGCTGGCACCGGACCGGCTCGCGGACAGGATGCGGCTGTCCCGGCGCGGCTGAACGTCCTCTTCCTGCTCGCGGACGACCTCGGCTACGGCGATCTTGGCTGCTTTGGCCACCCGGCCATTCGCACGCCACACCTGGACGCGCTGGCGAAGGAGGGGCTGCGTCTCACCCACTGCTACAGCGGCTCGCCGGTCTGCTCTCCATCACGGGCCGCCTTTCTCACGGGTCGCAACCCGAACCGCCTCGGCATCCGGGACTGGATTCCACCCAACAGCGGCATCCACCTGAAGCGGGACGAAACTACCCTCGCCACGCTCCTGAATCGGGCCGGCTACCAGACCGGGCACTGGGGCAAGTGGCACCTGAACAGTCGCATGGACGGCAGCGAGCCCACGCCCGGCGACCACGGCTTCAAGGAGTGGACGGCCACCCAGAACAACGCGGCACCCAGCCACCAGGACCCGGTCAACTTCGTCAAAGGCGGCCCCGACGGCAAGCCGCAGCCCGTCGGCCCCCTCAAAGGAAACAGCTCAACCCTCACGGCTGACGCGGCTATCGACTTCCTCAAGCGGCACAAGGACGGGCCATTCTTCGCGCAGGTCTGGTTCCACGCTCCGCATGAGCCGGTGGCCGTGCCGGAGGAAGAAGCCCGCAAGTATGGCGAGGACGCAGGACCGAACAAGGCTCAGTACTATGGCAGCGTGAGCCTGCTGGATCGGGAAGCCGGTCGGATTGTCAAGGCGCTGGACGACCTCGGCCTGCGGGAGAACACGCTGGTCTTCTTCACCAGCGACAACGGCCCGGAGACGTTGCTCCGCTACAAGGCGGCGGACCGCTCTTACGGAAGTCCGGGCCCCCTGCGTGGGATGAAGCTCCACGTCACCGAAGCCGGCTACCGCGTGCCCGGCATCTTGCGCTGGCCCGCCCGGACCAAGCTGACCGCCGGAAGCATTGTCGCGGAACCGGTCGCGGCGTTCGACCTGCTCCCAACGGTCTGCGCCGCTGCAGGGGTCGCCCTTCCGGCGGACCGCGCTCTGGACGGTGCCAACTTCCTGTCGGCCCTGAACGGTGCGCCCGTGGAGCGCAAGTCGCCCCTCTACTGGCAGTACGACCGCGCCATCAGTCGCCCCTGGACCCTCGCACTCCGTGACGGCGAGTGGAAGCTGCTCTCAGACGCCGCTATGACCCGCTTCGAGCTCTACCGCATCGGCCGCGATACGGGTGAGGAGCAGAACCTCGCCCTCCAGCATCCCGAGCAGGTGCGCCGTCTCACCGAAAAGCTGCGCCAGATCCACCGCGAGATCAACCCGACCGCGTCGGTGCCCTAGACCCTGGATAACTGACGGTAAGGCGCATGGTCCGTCTTTTGCAATGCAGTTCACGGGAGAAGCGAGACCCGCCTGTTAGCACACCAGGCGGGGTTTGGGTATCTGAGTAGGCATGGTGCCCAGTACTGAAGCCTCGCCCGTCCCCACGAAGCAAGCCGCGTTTTCGATCTGCAACCTGCCATCCCTACTGCTGATTGCGGCCATGCTGATCGGGTGGAGCTAAGCATCCCAACCGCGGCGCAGTACTTCACCACGCCCAGTCCCTCGGTCAACCGCACCAACTGGGACTTCCTGGCGCACTACGTCGCTGGCAAGGCCGCTACGGCCAAGCTGGACCCCTACAAGGATCATTCCGCCGTCGACCCAGAGCTGGCGGATGTCCGCATTCCCGGATGGTCCCGCTACATCTATCCGCCCACGCTCCTCCCGCTGTACCAGGCGTTGGGTGAGCGCAGCTACGATTTCGCGCGGTCGCTCTGGCTGTTGCTCTACATGGCGGTCTACCTTGCGGGCGGCGGGGCACTGGTTCTCTCGTGCCGACGGGATCTCCGGCCTTTGGTGGCCGCGCTGGGCGTCCTGCTGCTCACCCTCTCGCACCCTTTGATGGTTCACATCAAGTTCGGTCAGATCGATGCGCTAGTGGCGGGGCTGGTCTGCGGAAGCATGGCGGCTCACGCCTGGAAGCAGCGCAGCCTCTCCGCCTTGCTTCTGGCGCTGGCGACGGTCACCAAGGTGAGCCCCGCCGTCTTCCTCATCTACTTCGTGATCGCCCACCGGGATCTGCGCTACCTTGCCTGGTACGCCTTCTGGTCGGCGGCGCTTGTGGCGGCGTCGCTGACGCTGGTGCCGGTCGCCTACTACCAGACCTTTGTCACGGAGGTGCTGCCGGACATCGGGCGGGGTGCCTTCTCCCGCTACGACCAGTCGATCTTCAAGCTCTTCCAATACCGCTTCTTCACCCCAAAGCTGCTTCCGCCTCTCGGCTTCGGCTGCCTCGCGCTGCTGGCCTGGCGGTTGCAGCCGACCGTAGCCTCACAGCCGCCGGTGATCGGGCGCGTAATGACGCTGTCGCATCTGGTCCTGGCGGCGCTCTGCACGCAGGCAATCCTACTGCTCTCGCCCATCTGCTGGATGATGGCCTACGTCTGGATCATCCCCTTCTCCAGTCTCTTGATCGTCATGCTCGCGCCCCGGCTGACCGCTCGGCGGTTTCTGCTCCTCGTTGCGGGCGTTGCTCTGATGTGCGCCATGACGCGCGGCATCCCGATCGCCGACAGTCCCAACCTCGCCGGCAACCTCCTGGCCACCGCCTTCTTTGTGTTGCTGCTCACCCGCTGTTCCGGGGCGATTGCTTCATCTCCCGTCCAGCAGAGCGGTGTAACCCACTGATCGGGCAACTCGAGCGGCGGCGAGCACGAGAGCCGCACCGGCAGCCAATCCGCATTCGGCAATCCGAAATCCGCAATCCGCAATAGTCCCTGGGATATAACCCGTTGGATGCGCCCTGGCGGCTGAGCCCGGCGATGCTCGTCGAGGTCCCGAGGGACCGGCGCGAGCGGTCGCCCCTGTGGGTTCCTTGAGCCGCTTGCGCACCGTCGGCACGCAGTCGACCCGGTGCTTCAACCACCCGCAAACGGTGCGGTCACCGGGTCAGGAGCAGTTTCGGAATGATCGTCCCTACCAAGACCCTTTTCGCCCACGCATACGGCAAGTACGCGGTGGGTGCTTACAACATCAATAACCTGGAGCAGATCATGGGTCTCTTCCAGGGAGCCATCGACTCCAAGGCGCCCTTCATCATCCAGCTTTCCAAGGGTGCCCGGGCCTACACGGACAAGCGGATGCTGGAAGCGATGATCCGCGCCGCCGAGGACGTCTTTCCGGAAGCGGTCTTCGCGGTGCACCTGGACCACGGCGACGAGAAGACCTGCTACGAGTGCATCGAGAGCGGCTTCTACAGCTCCGTGATGATCGACGCCTCCCACGAGTCGTTCGATGAGAATATCGCCACCACGCGCCGGGTGGTGGACGCGGCCCACGCTCGCGGCATCTCCGTCGAGGCCGAACTCGGAATGCTGGGCGGCGTTGAGGAAGACATCTCCGTGGACGAGGATCACGCCTGCCTCACCGATCCGAACCAGGCCCGCGATTTCGTGGAGCGCTCCGGCTGTGACAGCCTCGCGGTGGCGATTGGGACCTCCCACGGTGCCTACAAGTTCTCTGGCGGCCAGGGCATCCACTTCGACCGCGTGGAAGCGATCCAGAAGGAGCTGCCCGGCTTCCCGCTGGTGATGCACGGCTCCAGTTCCGTGCCCCAGGATGAGGTGCAGCGCATCAACGCCGCTGGCGGTGCGCTCAAGGAAGGCGCCAAGGGCGTCGACACCGCGCAGTACCTCCCGGCCGCCAAGCTCGGCGTCTGCAAGGTGAACATCGATACGGACGGGCGCCTCGTCTGGAGCCGCGTCCACCGCGAGTACTTCGCGGAGAAGCCGTCCGACTTCGACCTCCGCGGACCCGGCAAGCTCTTCATGGCGGAGTACGCTAAGTTCATCGCCAGCCGCAACGTGCTGCTCGGCTCGGCCGGCAACCTCGACGCCGTCCGCGCGTCGGTCGCCAAGTAGGCCGGTTGGCCTTGCCTAGTAGCGTGTCAGGGGCATTCTGACAGGTTGAATGGGAGAGTGGGTGAATGGGGGAAAGGGATACATCACGGCCCGAGCCCCTCCCATTCTCCCTTTCTCCCATTCCCCCATTCAGCAGCGCTAGGCGGACCAAACCACCGAACCATAATCAATGTGGGTTATCCTCTACCTGGCGGCGGTCCTCGGTTTCGTCCTGATCGCTCAGAATGTGGTGCGCGCCGCCTTCCGTGAGCCGTTCGAGTGGAGCATCTCGGCCAGCAGCGATAAGTCGAAGAAGCTCAAGTACGCGCTGAAGTTCGTCCTGCAGTTCGCGCTGATCGGCTCCATCCTGCTCTTCCCTTACCTGGTCGGCAGCAGCATCTCCGCCTACTTCGGCCCCCTCTTCCGCACGGACCACGCGGTCCACTTCCTCTACGGGGAAGTCATCGCGCTCATCCTGCTGGGCGTGATCTATGGAGTGGAGCTGGTCGGGAAGTGGATCTACTTCCAGCCGCGCTACCCGGCCTCCAAGGCCCTGGTGAAGTCGTCACTCAGCGGCCTGAGCTCGCTCACTGTGGTTTCGGTCGAGGAGCCATTCTTTCGTGGCATCGTCCTCCAGTACCTGCTGTACGCCGCGCCTCCCGCCATGGGCGCCTCGCTCAAGCTGGCACCAGTGCCGGCCATCGTGCTGGGGGCGGTCCTCTTCTCCGTGGCGCACTTCCTGCGGCCGGTGCGCACCTACTGGCCCTCTGTCGGCCTGGCGGTGTTGGGCATCTGGATGGGGGTCGCCTTCTACAAGACCGGCAGCCTCTGGCTGAGCATGGGCCTGCACAGCGGCGGCATCCTCTCCATCGGCATCCACCGCTGCTTCCTCAACTACCGGGAGCGGGAAAGCCGCAAGTGGGAGATGCTGGTCGGCACGCAGACCTACCCCATCGCGGGCGCCATCGCCATCGCCATCATGCTGATCGGCAGCGTGGTCACCTGGTTCCTGTTCTAGGGGCGAAGCCATTGGTGCTGAACCTGTTATCGCCAAGCCGGATCAGCCCCAGCCGATGCTAGAGCATTTGCAGGACACTCCCTAATCCCGGACGCTGGCGCGGCTCCCTTGTCGATGACGGCTCTTTCACCGGAGGCGGGGCGAGCAGGGCTGCAGATCCGCATCCCGAAATCCGAAATCCGCAATTCCTTCATCCGAAAGTTCACCCGCCACCACCGATAGAAGTCTCATTCGCTAGGGAGAAGCTCCCGAAACCAATTCCACAGGGGTCACGCGGTGGCCCGCCTTTCCGTGAGGCTCAGGTCGATGCAACCCCTCGAATCCTTCATCGCGGCGCGGGAACTGAACCCGTCGGAGCTGAGCTCCTCAGGCAGATCGGAGCGGCGGTCATTCCCACGCCTTGAGGACCCGCCGCTTCATCTGAGCGGGATTGATGGCGCGGTGATTGATGTCAGCCTGGGCGGGATGGGGATTGCGGTCCCGAGGCAACTCCGGGTCGGTGAGCGGTATGAGGTAGTACTAACTGACGACCTGCTCAAGATCAGCCAGTGTGCAACGGTAATGGTTGTTCGCGTCAACCTCACCACCGTGGGACTGCAATGGGTGGACGCCACTCCAGAGCAGATGCAATGGCTCCGCGAGTGCATCCTCCGGTGGCTTCAGACCGGCTCCTGCACCGTGCGCCTCGGCCGCCTCATTGCTCCGTGACCGGCCAGAATGCGATGGAGAGAGGGAGAGATAGAGGGATGGAGAGACCTGCGGAGCGCGGGCGTCGGGTCTGTAGGAGGCGATCGGTCGGACGATGATTGAGCGACGGTGAGACGGGCCAACCACTGCCTTCAGTTGCTCCATACTCCAATCCGAAATCCCAAATCCGCAATTGAACGACCGGTAGGGCGATTGTGGGAACAAGCCTGGCGGGCACGGGTCATAGTGCCGGAAGGATGATCCCTCCCGCTCACTGAAGGCAGAGTCCCATGCCCCGTCACCGTGCCCCGCAAGAGGTCGCTCGCTTTGCAACCTGGCAACGGCCTTCGCTCTGGAGCGGTTCAGTCGCTGCTCTCCTGGGAGTGGTGCTCAGCTTTGGCGTGGCGCAGGCGGCGGTGATGCGCGGCCAGGTGTCGCCGGACTTCACCGGAACCGCGCTGGATGGCCGGAAGATCACCCTCTCCGACTTCCGCGGCAAGAATCCCGTCGTCTTTGGCTTTCATGCCAAGTTCGTGGCGGCGAGCCAGCGAGAGTTTCTCCATCTCAAGGAGTTGGATGGGCAGCACGGCGGCAAGGGCCTGAAGGTCCTTTCCATCTCCTTGGACGAGGACCGCGAGTCCGCAGGCGCCCTGCCGAACCAGCACGGCACGCGCTTTCCGGTGATCCTCGACCCGAAGAGCCTGATCGGCGCGAAGTACAACGTCCAGGCCCTCCCGCACACCGTGGTCGTGGACCGCGAGGGCAAGGTGGCGGCAGTCGTTATTGGGGTCGACCGGGAGGCCGTGAATCGCGCGGTTGAGCAGGTAATGCCTTAGGCTGCCGACAGACGTGCGCCGTCCGAACCGAGGCCTCCAAGCGTCGCATATAACGACGAAGGAGCCGGAGAGCGGCGGCTGGGAGGTTTAGGACTCTTCTATCCGACGCTGGGAATGCTCGTGCCACGGCGCGTTCCCTTCTCACCGGAAGTCACCCTTGGATCGAACCGAGTCCCCATCTTCCACGCCGCGAAGGCTGCCGGTCGTCATTGTTGGCGCGGGTCTCGCCGGCCTCTGCTGCGCGCTCACGCTTCAACAGCATGGCGTTCCCTTCGTGATCGTGGAGGCTGCAGATGGTGTTGGCGGGCGCGTCCGCACCGACCACATGGAAGGGTTCCGGCTCGACCGTGGCTTCCAGGTCTACCTCACCGCCTATCCGGAAGGGCAAGAGCGCCTCGACTACGCTTCGCTCGGACTGCGGTCGTTCTACCCTGGCTCGCTTGTACGGGCGGACGGCGCGTTCCACCGGATCGGCGATCCCTGGCGGCGTCCGCTGGACATGGCGAGCACCCTCGCGGCCAGGGTCGGCAGCCTGGTGGACAAGGCGCGGATCGGAAAGCTGCGGCTCGACGTCCAAAGCGGAACTCTGGAGGAGCTGTTCCAGCGGCCTGAGGTGACCACCGCAGCGAGGCTGGTGGAGTACGGCTTCAGCGACGCGATCATCGAGCGCTTCTTCCGGCCCTTCTTCGGCGGCGTCTTCTTCGACCCCGAACTTCAGACCAGCAGCCGCCAGTTCGAGTTCTGCTTCCGGATGTTCTCCGCAGGCAAGACCGCACTCCCTGAAGAGGGAATGGAAGCGATTCCGCGCCAGCTCGCGGCCCGCCTGCCTGCGGAGGCGATCCGGCTGAACACAGCCGTTTCCTCATTGCAGGAGGGCGGCGTCCTGCTGGAGGGTGGAGAACGGCTGGAGGCTGCGTCCATCGTTCTCGCCACCGAGGCGACGGCAGCGGCACGTCTCCTCGGCGACAACCCGCCGCCCCGGGGGCAGAGCGCCACCACGCTCTACTTCTCCGCGCCCCAGCCGCCCATCACGCAGCCGATCCTGGTGCTGGACGGAGAGCGGAGCGGCCCAGTGAACCACCTCGCCGTACCCAGCCTGGTCGCTCCGACCTACGCACCTGCGGGCAGGCACCTGGTCTGCGCGAACCTGCTCGGCCTGCCCCCCGCGCCGGACGCCGAGGTGGAGGCCGCTGTGAGAAGGCAGCTCAGCGGCTGGTTCGGTCCCTCGGTGAATGCATGGCGGCACCTGCGGACCTACCGCATCCCCTACGCTCTGCCCGAGAACCGCCCGCCTGCCCTCGAGCCGCATCACAAGACGGCCCGCGCGCGGCCTGGCATCTATCTCTGCGGGGATTGGCGTGCGGACGCATCCATCAACGGAGCCATGGTTTCCGGCCGTCTGGCGGCCGAGGCGCTGCTGGCGGACACTCAATGAGGATGCCAACGACTTCACCACTGGTGCTCCCGCGCCAAAGCAACCCGAATTCCCCAATCCGAAATCCAGAATTGACAGCGCCCATCCGTGCAGGTGACAATCTCGCGGCGGTTTCGTTTAGGGGCCGTCCCCCGGGGTATTCGTCAGATGGTAGTGTGGAACGGACAATTTGCCGGCTGGAGGCTGGCCCACTGAATGTGCCTTCCCATCGTAGAGATCCGCACCGGTTCCACCTGTCCGCTCCTCTCTCTGACTCTGGGTCGCTGACCCGGGGTTTTCTTGTTTTTAGCCACCCATGACCGCATCCATGATCGCAGAGACCCACCCTCGGGAATTTCAGATCACCGATAACCTGGACCTGCTCCTCCAGGTGCTTCCCCCGTCCATCCAGCAGGCCATCGCCAGCGACGGGCGGGAGCAGGCGCTGCTTGAGATTGTGATGGACCTGGGACGGCAGCCGGAAGCCCGCTACACAGACGGCAGCTTCTTCCTCTCGGAAGTCCTGGTGACTCTGGAGGACCTGGAGTTTGTCACCAACCGGGTCGGCGAATTCGGCAAGGACAACCGCGCCGGCATCGAGCGCACCCTCCACCGCATCTCCGCCATGCGGAATCGGGTCGGCAAGGTGATCGGTCTCACCTGCCGCATCGGCCGCGCGGTCTTCGGCACCATCGACATCATGCGGGACGAGGTGCTGGCCGGAAAGAGCATCCTCATCCTGGGGCGGCCGGGGGTCGGCAAGACGACCAAGCTGCGCGAGGTGGCGCGGGTCCTCTCCGAGGAGGCGACCAAGCGCGTCATCATCGTTGACACCTCCAACGAGATCGCGGGCGACGGCGATGTACCGCACCCCGCCATCGGGCGCTCCCGCCGCATGCAGGTGCCCGAGCCCGCGCTGCAGCACGCGGTGATGATCGAGGCGGTGGAGAACCACATGCCGGAAGTCATCATCATCGATGAGATCGGCACCGAGCAGGAAGCGTTCGCCGCCCGCACCATCGCGGAGCGCGGCGTCCAGCTTGTCGGCACGGCGCATGGCAACACGCTTGAGAACCTGCTGATGAACCCGACACTCTCGGACCTCATCGGCGGCATCCAGGCGGTCACCCTCTCCGACGACGAGGCACGGCGACGCGGCACCCAGAAGACAGTGCTGGAGCGGAAGGCGCCACCCACCTTCGACGTGGTCATCGAGATGATCGCCAAGGAGAAGATGGCGATCCATCAGGACGTGGCCGCCACCATCGACAATATGCTCCGCGGCAAGGCCCCGCGCCCCGAGATCCGCGAGCGCACCACGGACGGCGACTTCACCGTCCTCCAGACGGCCGATGACGGCTACGGTCCCTCCTTCTCCGGCGCCCGCGACGCGTTCAGCCCCGACTACCGCCGGCCCGACCGGGTGTTCAGCGATAACTATCCTCCCGCTCCTACCCGCCGGCGTGAGGAGGGCCGGACCGCGCCCTTTCGGGAGGCCGCGCCGCCGGTAGACAGCTCCGCCGCGCGCTTCGAGGAGATGACCGCGCCGCCCGCTCACGACCCGAGCACGCCGGTCACCATCCGCATCTATCCCTACGGGGTCAGTCGCAACCGCCTGGAAAAGGCGATCGCGAACCTCCGGGTGCCGGCCGCCCTGACGCGGACCTGGGACAACGCGGACGTGGTCCTGGCCCTCAAGGCGCACTCCCGCCGCGAGCCGGCCCGCCTCCGGGACGCCATCTCCGCCAACAAGCCCACCTTCGTGGTGAAGAGCAACACCCAGGTCCAGATCGAGTCGATCCTGCGGGAGATGTTCGGTCTGGACCGCCATGACCCGGCTACCGAGTCGGCGATGCGGGAAGCGGAAGAGGCCGCGGAGCGCGTGACGGAATCCGGCGAATCGGTGGAGCTGATGCCGCAGACTGCTTCCATCCGGCGCCTGCAGCACCAATTGATCCAGCAGTACCACCTTGCCAGCTCCAGTGTCGGCGCTGAGCCTTATCGGCGCATCCGGATCAGCAAAGCGTAGTGCGTAGTGAGTTAGAGGGGCGCGGCCCGTGCCCCTCTGACTCACTACATCGCTCACTTCATCAGTGCCCGAAGCTCCGGGTCCTGGCTGAAGCGCCAGATTCTGCCGTCCACGTAGTAGTGCCAAATCACCACCATGGTGAACGGCACGAAGAGCCAACTCCAGCCGGGACGCATCAGCCCCAGCGTCTCGATGATGCCGACAAGCACGCCGTACACCAGCGCTAGGCACGCCCACTTCAGGACCACATGCTTCACGTTGAAGCGCCGCCGCTGGTAGTGCATGATCCAGCCCTGGTACTGGATGTCGTGGTAGGCGGTCTCCAGCGCCTCCGCCACCAGGAACGGCGTGGCGGTCCCGAAGAAGACAAACCAGTGCGTGAAGAGCGCCGCCGTCATCAGCAGCAGCTTGGGCGTGTTCACGCGGCGGCCAGTTGCCACCAGCCAGACCTGCCGGAACCCGAGCGCCACCAGCAGCACGAGGAAGACGCTCCAGAGGCCCTCGCCCAAACCGGCGGGGAGGTCGGGGAAACGCACCTTCAGGCTGCCGTAGATCTGGATTGGTTCGCGGAGGTCGGCGTAGTCGTTCAGTAGGCAGGCGAAGGCGCCGGTGTAGAAGGTCCCGAAATCGAGCCAGTTATCGAGCGGGTCCTTGTCCCCGTTGAGGCTCTTATAGAGGCGGATGAAGCCGCTGTGCTGGCGGACGATGTGCCACGTCCCATAGATCGCCGCAAAGACGATCAGCTCCGCCTCCAGCCGCATCAGCGCAATGGCCACCCCGGCGACCACAAACGCCGCAAGCCCCCACGTGTGAAGCACCTTCCGACGCTGGAACTCTTCCGGATCGGCGTGGGTGCGGGTGAAGGTCTGGAAGATGTGCGGGTGGTCGAAGAAGGCCGTGAAGACGAAGTACGTGACCAGGATCTTGTCACCGCCCAGGAACCAGCCCATCCGCCCCGCCTGCTGGTAGAGCAGGAAGAAGAGGAACGTGAAGACGCAGCTCCCTATGAAGAACGCCAGGTCATAGCGCGGGCTGACAATCCACCGCAGCGGCGGATGCTCCACTCGGGCTAGCGATTGAGGGGATACGGCTTGGTCCATCGTCTCAATTCAACATTCAAAATTCGAAATGCAAGGCTCCGCATACCCGGTTGCCTGGGGTCCCACTGCCATATCGCCCGCACGAGAGCTAGTCCGTCGATAACTCACTCGCTTCCTACGATGCCTTGCATTTTGCATTTTGAATGTTGAATTACGCTCCGTCCCACCGGTTTGCGCCGTCCAGGTAGTAGCGGAGGATATGGGGGTGATCGATGGTGGACGGCTCTACCGGGGTGGGGCCGGTGTCCCCGTCGAAGACCGGCAGGGTCTTGAGGAGGGGCGGCGTCAGGTAGCGGAGGCCGGGTGGCAGCTTCGTTTTCGCCGCGTCCAGCTTCCGCTCCGCGCCCAGGACCCAGCCCCAGTCGCCGAAGCTGGGGACGTAGGCGTGGACCGGCAGCGTCTGGAATCCAGCGGCGCGCATCCCCGCTTCCGTGCACCAGAACGCCTCGCGGCTGAAGAACGGTGAGCTGGCCTGGGTGATGAACACTCCTCCGGGAGAGAGATGTCGCCGCGCCAGGCGGAAGAACTCCACGGAGTAGAGCTTCGCCAGCGCATCCCCGTTAGGGTCGGGGAGGTCGGCGATGATCGCGCCGTACCGGTCCGCCGTGGTCTCAAGGAAGCGGTGGGCATCCGTGTGGACCACGGTCACGCGGGGATCGTCCAGCGCGGCGCGGTTCAGGGAGCGCAGCGCCGGAAAGGTCCGGGCCAAGCGGGTCATCTCGGGGTCGAGATCAACGAGAGTGACGCGGCGCACCTCGGGCCAGCGGAGGACTTCCCGGATTGCCAACCCATCGCCGCCCCCCAGGATCAGCACCTCTTCCCGGTTCGCCGCGAGACCCATGGCCGGGTGGACTAGCGCCTCGTGGTAGCGGTACTCGTCCGCGGAGGAGAACTGGAGGTTGCCGTCCAGGAAGAGGCGGAAGTCGTTCCGCCAGCGGGTCATCACAATCCGCTGGTAGGGCGTCTGCCGCGTGAAGATGATCTCGTCGTCATAGAGCCGGCGCTCCGCGAGGCTGCTGAGGCGGAGGGAGTTGCCAAAGCCCAGCACCAGCAGCAACGCCACCGCGCCGCACCCGGCATAGAGCGCCCGGACCGGGAGCCGCGCCCCGAAGATGCGCAGCAGGTAGAGCGCCACGCCCACGTTGACGAGGCCGACCGCAAACGCTGTCCGCGTCAGTCCCAGCGTGGGGAGCAGCAGCAGCGGAAACGCGAGCGAGCCCGCCAGGCAGCCCAGGTAATCAAAGGAGAGCGCCTGGGCGACGATGGTGCGAAGCTGGCCGTACCGGTCCATGATCCGCACCAGCAGCGGCAGCTCAATGCCGACTAGCGCGCCGATGACCACCAGGAACCCGAGCAGGATCGGCCAGTAGAGCGTACCGAACGCATAGGCCCAGAAGAGGGCAGTTGCGGAGACGCCGCCCACTACCCCCAGAAGCAGCTCCAGCCAGACGAAGGTCACCAGCAGGCGTCGCTGGATGCGCTGCGAGATCCACGATCCCACGCCCATAGAGCCGACGAACAGCCCGACGGAGAGGCTGAACTGTGTAACGCTGCTCCCCAGGAGGTACGATGAGACGGTCGCGATCAACAGTTCGTAGACCAGACCGCAGGCCGCTACCAGGAAGATGGAAGCCAGGAGCGCCAGCGCTTCCGTTCTTTCGATGCCAGAGAGTGCGGGGGCCTCGCCCAGTGCGCCGCTTCCAGGTCCAGACGCAGCCGTGTGGCCGAGCACCACAGCCGGCGGACTATCCAATACCTCACGTCTCTCCGGTTCTGCGACCAACTGCTACTCCAGCGCCTCGAAATCCGTCTACTGCCGAAGGCTGCGAGTCGCTCGCCAAGCAGGGACGTCATGGCTCAGACTTCGGCCATCCCGTGGATGAACCCGGAATCCCGGCTTGTGGTTTCGACCGTTTCTCAAAGGTCGTCTCTTTCATCATGCCATGAACGAGAGTGACCGCTCTCAGTCAGACATCGCTAGGCTCGCCGCCGTCTCCAGCGGGGCGCTCCTCGCAAACTGCCTCATCGTTGTCTATTGCACCTGCTTCCCAGTCTCCCGCTAAACAGGTGGACCGTTGGGTAACATCTGATTGGACCGCTTCAAATCCTCGAAATAAATCACTATTCGATGATTGATGCCGAGGGGGCATCACGAACTCTCATCAGCGTTTTCGTGACAGTGCCACCGGGTAATTGGGCGTGTGGACGTAGAAACAAAGCAAATGGCACATGCCAAGGATGAGGAAACACCCATGCGCTTACTGATCGTCGATGACGAGCGCGACATACTACTAGTTCTGGGCGAAATCCTGGAGGATCTCGGTTTTGCCGTGGTCTCCGCGTGGGATGGGGAGGACGCCGTCGAGATTGCCGATCTCTACAAGCCGGACGTGCTGCTGACCGATTTCAGGCTGCCGGGCATAGACGGCGTGGCAACCATAAAGCGCGTCCGCGAGGGGTGCCCGCAGGCGCGCGCCATCCTGATGAGCGGTCATATCTCTGCCCAGACGCGGAGCCGGGCGCAGGCGGAGCATGTAGACCGAATCCTGGAAAAGCCGCTCTCGATCCCGGAACTGGTGGAAGTGCTGCGGGACCGATCATTGCGACCGCAGAGTCGGCCTCAACTCGCGGCCTGATTCCGAATTGGGGTGGGAGGTGATCCCCGGCCGGAGCGGTCAGGGTGAAGGTTCGGAGAGCATAGCCAGCAGCCTTGCGCTGCGTTCGGTCACGGTAGCCGTTTCGGTAGCCCATGTCCCTGTTGGACAGGGTCGTTCCGCCAGGCGGCTTTCGTGACCGAAAGTCACCGTATCCGTGGGGGTTCGCGGCGTCACCAAGCGTCCACCGTGATCGAACACGGCACGAGGCCGATGGCTATGGCAGGGGGTGATCTTCCCAACTCGAAATCCGAAATCCGAAATCCGCAATCGGCACGGCGGCTACTTGCGTTTGAGGTAGAACTCGTCCGCCTCGGTGTCAGCCGGCTCCGGCGCGGGAAGCGATCTGAGCCACACGTGCAGCAGGTCGACCGGCACGGCGTAGGCAATGTGCGAGATTCCGGCCGCGTCCGGCAGTTCTCGGCTGCTGAGCACGCCCACCACGCGGCTATCCTTCGCGCGGAGCACCGGGCTTCCGCTGTCCCCCTTGCGAACGCTTGCCCGCATCGAGATCATCGCGACGGGTTTGCCGGATACCCCCTGGAGCATGAGCCGACTTTCGAAGCCGGCGGGGATCACCGTGCGGGTAGCGGGGTCGCCGGTGGCGCGCGGGCCCTGCGAGGGTCCGGCCAGGACGAAGAGCGCATCTCGCTCGGCGAGGTCGCCCACGGAAGGGGCCAACTCCACCGGCTTGAGCAGCAGTTCCGGTGCCTGGAGCCGCAGGGCCGCAAGGTCGACATCCGGATGGCGGCCCACCACTCGTGCGGAGTAAGACACTCCATTGACCCAGGCCGTGGCGCTCTTGACGTCCGCCACCACGTGCCCGGCGGTCACCACGAGATTGGGCGCTGCTAGAAACCCGGTCCCCGCGCTTCGGCCCGTGGGGCGGACCACCTTCAAGATGACGACCTTGGTGCGGGCGCGGTCCGCAGCCGCGCGGAGGGAACTGCCTCCGTCCGGCGCGGCATGAGCGGTAGGACCCGCGCCCGCCCATCCTAGGGCGCACGTTACTGCCAGCGCCAGGCAAAGAGTTGCCACCGGGCGTATCGCCACCTTGCCGAGAGGGAAGTGAGGGAGAGGCATGTGGATCTCAAGCGGTGGCTCTGTCTGCACGTGTCGTTCCGGGGAGGGCCAGCGGAGGATGGCCAACGGGCGAGAGCCGGAGGGCATTCGTATCAGTAAGTCGTCAAACCGTAATATACATAGAGAGCGCTCGATTGACGGCCACGCTCCTATACCGACCGGAACCGCCGCGTCCTGGTTCCGCTGTCACCTTGGGTCGGGCCCAGGTTTCGCGCCTTTGAGCAAGAGAGATCGCGGAGCGCCTCGCCCGTTCCGTCTAATTGCATAGCCCCCAGCCCGAGAGACCCTTTCACATGAATCTGACGGAAGCAAGACTGACGGATGCCCAGGCAAAGATCGAGCGATTGATCCAGGAGATCGAAACCGTCATCGTCGGGAAGCGGCAGGCGGTCGAAGGGGCATTGATCGCTCTGCTGGCGCGCGGGCATCTGCTCATCGAGGATGTGCCCGGCACCGGTAAGACGATGCTGGCTCGCACCATGGCTCGCTCCATCGACGGCACGTTCCACCGGTTGCAGTTCACGCCCGACCTCCTTCCGGCCGACATCACCGGCACCTCCATCTACAATCAGAAGGCGAGTGAGTTCGAGTTCCGCCCCGGCCCCATCTTCGCCAACGTGGTGCTGGCGGATGAGATCAACCGGGCCACTCCCAAGACGCAGTCGAGCCTGCTGGAGGCGATGGAGGAGTTCCAGGTCTCGGCGGACGGCGTGACGCGCCCGTTGCCGCAGCCGTTCTTCGTCATCGCCACGCAGAACAGCGCGGAGCATCACGGCACCTTTCCGCTGCCGGAGTCGCAGTTGGACCGCTTCCTGATGCGGCTTTCGATGGGATACCCCTCGCCTCGCGACGAGGCGGCTATCCTCGGCCGGCAGAGCCACGGGCACCCCATCGACGGCGTTCAGAAGGTGATCACCACCGAAGAGGTGCTGGCCCTGCGCAACTTGGCCCAGGAGGTGCGCGTGGGGGAGCCGATCCAGGAGTACATCGTCGATCTGGTGACCGCCACCCGCAACTCCTCGCAGTTGACGCTGGGGGCCAGCCCGCGCGCTTCCCTCGATCTGCTGCACGGGGCGCAGGCGCTGGCCGTCCTGCGAGGCCGCTCTCACGTACTACCGGATGATGTAAAGGAGTTGGCGCGACCGGTCCTGGCCCACCGCGTCAGCCTCCACGCCGACGCACGGGTCCGCCGGCTGAGCGCCGACCAGGTGGTCCACGAGCTTCTACGGCAGGTGCCCGTCCCGATCGCTCCCGCTGTCTAGTCGGGATGGGGAGAAGGAGAGAATGAGGGATGGCGAGACCCACGGAGCGCGGGCGTCCCGCCCGCACCCAGCTATCGAAGGCCGACTGCGGTACTTGATCTCCAGCCAACCCGCATTCCCAATCCGAAACTCGCAATCCGAAATCCGAAACTCGAAACGCCGTGACCTTCACCAAGCTGCTCACCATCTACGCCGCGGCGCTGGCCACCATCCTGGTGGGCTGGATTCTCAACGTCCAGCAGCTCTATTGGATGGCGGGCGTCCTGGTGCTGCTGCCCTCCGTGAGCCGCCTCTACGCGATGCTGGAGCACCGCGGCCTTACCCTGTCGCGGGAACTGCCCCGCACCGGAACCATCGGCGATGTACTGGCCGTGCGGTTCCGGGTGACGAACACTACCCCGCTGCCCAAGCTGCACCTGGCCATCGCGGACGACTTCTCCCCGGGACTCGTACCGGAAGAGACGGAACCGGTGCCCCTTAGTCTCCCTCCTCGGGGCAGCGATGAGGTGACCTACCGGGTTCGGCTGGCGCGACGAGGTCCGCTCTCCATCCCGTCCGTGCGGGTGGTGAGCACGGATCCGCTGGCGCTCTACCGGCTGGAGGGCCTCCATGCCGTCCATTCGGACATCCTGGTCTACCCTCGGGTAGTACAGTTGCCTGCGGACCTCTTGCCGACGGAGCGCGGTGGGGGGCAGGCGCCGCTCCAGAGTGGTCAGCGCCGTGGCGAGAGTCCCAGCTTCTTCGGCATCCGCGAGTACCGGCCGGGCGATCCGCTCAAACACGTGCATTGGCGCACGGCTGCCCGGACCGGAAGGCTCTCCGTGGTGGAATGGGAAGCGGAAGAATCGGTGGACGCCCTCATCGCCGTCGACACCGGTCCTGATGCGAACATCCCTTACTCGACGGCGACGGTGCTGGACGTCGCCGCCGGCCTTGCTGCCTCGGTCGCCGGCGAGATCCTGAACGCAGGCGACACGGTCCGGCTCCTGCTCTCCGGCGATACCGGGATGCCAGTGGCCGTCCGCGGCTTCGACGCCCTCTCCACCGTCCTGGAACGCCTCGCGCGAGCTAAAGGGGGTGACCCAACCTCGCTGGCGGCGTCTCTAACGGAACAGGCGCAGCAACTGCCGCCGGGGATGCTGATTTGCTGCATTGCGGGCGCGCCCGATCCGGCGCTCGGTCCGGCAATCAGAACACTGGTAGGACTGCGAATGCAACCGGTCGTCTACGCGCTCCTTCCCATCGCCTCCATGGAGCCGCTTCCTGCGGAGTGGTCGGACCTGGTATCTGGCTGGGAGGGGGCGGGGGCGCGCGTCGTCCGCCTCTACCAGGACGACGATGTGGTTGTACGGCTGGTAAGCTGAGTCTGAGCACCAGCGGAGTTCCATGGTTTCAGCCGCCGGATGAACGCCCGATCTCGAGGAGCATCGCCGATGGAGCAAGCTCTCCCCACTTTCCAAAGCGCCAGAGCCACCTCGGAAGTCCGGACCGTGCTGCCGCTCTATGCCGCCAGCCTGGTGATCACCCTGGCGGCGGTGGGAGCGGTCGGCGTCACCATTTCCGCCACGAACTGGATCTCCATCTGGGCGTTGCTGGCGATCCTGGGTCATGGAGTGAGCTACTGGCTGCGGCAAATGCGCGTCCCTTCGGAGGCGGTGTTCTACCCGGTGATGCTGCTCGGTTCTACGGTGGCGTTCCAGCAGTTGGTGGTCGGCAGTCCACTTACCGGGCTGGATGCTCCCATCGGTGGCCTGCCGCCGGATCAGGCTACCGCGATCATTCTCGGGGTGCTGGCCGTCATCCGCTCGTTCACGCTGTTGACCAACGGTTCGCTCATCTTCAGCCCCGTCCCGGCGATCGCGATGATGGCGCTGGCGGGCAGTGCCAACCTGAACCGTGAGATCCCGGTCTACTTCGGCCTGGTGCTGCTCGGATCCGTGTTCCTCACCAGCTTCGACGCGCAGTTCCGCCGCGCGAAGGATGGTCGGACCTCGCCGCTGCTGCACCACTTACTGACGGCGTGGCTGCTTGCCTCGGTGGTCTGTGTGGCCGCCATGATCGCGGCGCTCATCCTTCAGCCGATTCTCGCGCCACTCTCGCCCTTCACGCTTCCCGCGATGTCCCGCCTGCGGCAAGCAGCGCCGTTCAATCAGTTCAATGGCAACCAGGCCCCCGTGGGACAGGGTCCCATCCGCCTCAGCCCGATCCCGGTCTACCGGATCCAGACCCCGGAGGCGGGTCTGTACCGGACCGGGTCGCTGGCCTACTACACGGGAAAGGGCTGGGAGCAGCAGGGTCCCAACGTCTTCGAGAACGCCCTCGACCCGTACCTGCCGTCGGGCACCACGGAGCGGCAAGTCGCAACGGAATCCGGGGTTGAGATCACCCGGAACATGTGGGAGTTCCGCTTCCAGCCCTACGTCGACCTCAAGAACAGCCTGAAGCGGCGGACGGTCCAGCAGCGGATCCAGGTGCTGGAGTTCCCGCCCCAGGGCATCCCGCACATCGGGCGGGTGGCGTCGATGATCTACCCTGGCTCGTCCGTGAAGTACCACGTGAGCGAGGCAGTGAGCGGCAAGAGCCATCAGTCGAACGGGGCCGTGATCGAGTTGACTTCACAACTCGTCGACTTCCCCCCGGACGCGCTGCGCAAGGCACCGACCGTGGACGCCGCATCCTTTGTGGAGCCGGATACGCTGGAGCTTCCCCAGAGCACGCTCCGCGTTCAGGAGCTGGCGCGAAAGATCACGGCGGACGCGCCGACCGCCTACGACAAGCTCCAGGCGATCATCCGATACATCGAGAAGAACTGCGCCTACACGCTGATGGAGGAGGCGACGCCCGCAGGCCAGGACGCCGCCGACTTCTACCTCTTCACCAGCAAGCGCGGCGCATGCGGACTGGCGGCAACTGCCACGGTGGTGATGGCGCGGGCGGTCGGCATTCCGGCACGCGTGGCAATCGGCTACGTGGCGGAAGAGCCGTTGCCCCAGGGTGACGGCTACCTGATCCGCCAGCAGCATGCGCACATGTGGGTCGAGGGCTTCTTCCCTGGTTACGGGTGGGTCGAGTTCAATCCCGCTCCCTCCCTCACGGAAACCCGTGAGAATCCCGCAATGGCGGCGTGGTACCGCCTGCGCAACTTCTTCACCGCCCTGACCGGCGGCGGCCTAGATGCGATGCTGCTCATTGCCGTGGTACTCGCTACCCTGGCCTTGGTGGGCTACAGCGGCTGGGCCGCCTTCTCTGGGTGGCGTGCGCGCGTTCGGCGGGAACGGGAACTCTTCGCGGCGTCGCCTGGGCTGGCGGTGGCTCTGATCTATCAGCGGGCCCTGAGGCAACTCGAACGGCGCGGCTGGCGGCGGGAGCCGTGGCTAACCCCGTCGGAGTTCCGCGATGCGATGCGAGAGAAGTGGACTGCCTTTCCGGCTGCTCTCGCGGCCCTGGAAGAGCTGACGGCGATCTATGAGCGCGCCCGGTACGCGGGCGATGGGACGCCGGAAGACCTGTGTGAGGCCGAATCCGCCGTTGCTAACCTCTTGAAGGCAGCGCCATCAGTGCCGCGCGACCAGCGGCCGAAACGGCCCCGGACGCCTGCGCCTACTCTTGTGGTGCGGGGCGCATCCTGATGGCTGCCAAGAGCACCACAGCCAAGCCCCGTGCCGTCAAGGCGCCGATCACCAAGCGCCGCGTCTACCTGCTTCATGGCCCGGAGGAAATCCGCAAACGGCAGGCGCTGGAGTCACTGCTCAGCAACCTGGTACCGGCCGAGGACCGGGAACTGGACGTCCAGTACATCGACGTCACCAATGCCAACGTAACGGGCGAGATGATCCTCCACGCCGCCCGGGACCGCGCGATGTTCTCCGAGCAGCGCGTGGTGGTGCTTCTGAACGCCGGTCGGCTGCGCGCGCCGCGTCATCAGCGCACCCAGGAGGTTCTGGCGGAAGGGATCGGCCAACTGCCGGACCACGGCGCGCTCATCTTCATGGTCTACGCCGAGGAGGATGATCGCCGCAAAAGCCCGTTCAACGAGAAGCTGATGGCGGCTCTCAAGGCGTGCGGAGAGATCCAGGAATTCAAGCCACTTAGGCCGGATGAGATGGCGAAGATGGCCCAGGAAGAGGCAGCGGCGGCTGGGAAGCAATTGACGCCGCCCGCTGCCATGATGCTGGCGCAGCGCGTGGCACCTGACTCCCAGCGGATGCTCCAGGAAGTCCGCAAGTTGGCGAGCTTTGTCGGGGACCGGCTGGTGATCCGGCCTGCGGACGTGGAGCAGATGGTCGCCGCGCCGCCGGATGACAACCTCTTTCACCTGCTGGACGCGACGATGGAGGGGAACCGGGCGCACGCCCTCTCCCTGCTACGTCAGCTTCGTGAGAGCGGCACCGCCGTTCCGCAGATGCTCCCGATGCTGGGCCGCTCCCTCCGGCTGGTGGCGCAGGCAAAGTACCTGCTGGAGCAACGGATCACTTCGGAGACGCCGGAGGATGCGGTCTCGCCGGAAATCCTGGCGGAACTGCCGGAAGAGGGCCTCATCTATCGAATCACCAAGCCAGGATTCGGGCGTGAGAAGGTGTGGAAGCAAGCGCGCGCCATCTCGTGGGCGCACCTGCATCACGCGCTCGACCGGCTGGCGGTGACGGAGGCCGGCTTCAAGGGCTGGGACCGGGGCGTGGAGGACGCCGACCTGGGCCTCGAACTCTTCGTCGTGGGGCTGTGCGACACGGTGAAGTCGCAGGGACCCTCGCGCCCAGCCTTCCGCCGGTGATTCCCGTGAGTGGGTGAGTGAGTGGTGAGTGGGTGAGTGGGTG
>JANPLG010000427.1:0-12835 GCA_031426395.1 Actinomycetes bacterium | reverse complement strand
TGACGAAGAGGATGCCGGCCACCAGCAGCGCGATCGTGCCGATCTTCATGTAGGCCGAGAGGTAATCGCGCGGGCAGAGCAGCATCCAGACCGGCAGCACGCTGGCGATGAAGCCGTAGATCGCCATGCTGGTGGTGATGTCGTGCTCCTTCAGCGTGAAGAACTTCGCGTAGTCCGCCCACGGCTGGCCGGGCTGGAACCATGCCCCCAGGATCACCATGATGATCAGCAGCGTCACGCCGATGGCCGAGGCCTCCGCCACCTTCCCCTTGCGGAAGCGGTACATATACAGGCCCATGAAGAGGGCGATCGGAATGGAGGCGGCGATGGTGAAGGTGCCCCAGGCGCTCTCCGCCAGCGCCTTCACCACCACGAACCCGAGCACGGCCAGCGCCACCACCACGATGAAGAGGATGGCGATCATCGCCACGGTGCCGCTCACCGGGCTGATTTCCATCCTCGCAATCGCTGCCAGGGACCGACCGTTCCGCCGCACGGAGGCGGTGAGGATGATAAAGTCCTGCACGGCGCCGGCGATGCAGACCCCGAACACGAGCCAGAGCATTCCTGGCAGATAGCCGAACTGCGCCGCCAGCACCGGCCCGATCAGCGGCCCCGCGCCGGCGATGGCGGCGAAGTGATGACCCCAGAGGACCCACTTGTTGGTGGGGTGGTAGTTCTGGCCGTCGTTCAGCCGGTGCGCAGGCGTGACGCGGCTGTCGTCCAGGGTGGCGACCTTCGCCGCGAGGAACGCGCTGTAGTAGCGGTAAAAGATGGCGTAGACGCCGAGTGCGCCAAGCATCAGCCAGAAGGCGTTGATCTTCATTCGAATTGAATCCGGTCGCCAGATCCGGTCGTCAGATCCGGCCGCTGGGTCCAGGCACGGTCAGCGTGCGTGACGGCGCAGCAATAGCAATGCGTGCCGGCGAGCCCCAGTACCCGACGGGCGCAGTCGTGAAGATTCGGCGTGAACGCGGCTGATTCCTGGCGGCAACCCTCTCGCAATCGATCCACCATCCCTGAAGCCCTGCTCTTCCGGTTACCACATCCATGAAACGAATCATCTGTATCAGCGGCGATGCCGTTTCCGGCAAGACTACGGCCGCCAAGAAGGTCCTCGAACGGTTGCCGGACTGGCGCATTGTCAGCACCGGTGGCAGGTTCCGGGAGTACTGTCAGCAGAATGGCATCGACCCCCAGCAGATCTCCCACTTCAGCGACGATCAGCACCGCGAGGCGGACGCCTTCATGCTGGAGCTGCTTCAGCGAGAGGGGCAGCTCATTGCCGAGGCGCGGCTGGTCGGCTACCTGGCCCGTGAGATGGAGGACGCGTTGCGGGTCTTCTGCACCTGCCCGCTGGAGGTCCGCGCCGTCCGGTATGCGGAGCGCGAGACCGGCTTCTCCGTGGAAGAGTCCCGCAGCCGGGTCGCCGCCCGGGACGCCGCCGATACCGAGAACTTCCGCCGCCTCTACGGCATCGACTACCATGACGCGAAGTACTATCACCTGCGGCTGGACACCAGTGTGCTGGGCCCCGAAGCGGTCGCCGATCAGATCCTTGCTGCGGCGAGGCAGTCTGTCTCCCGCTGATCGCGTAGAGACAGAGTGAAGCACTCTACACCATCTCAACCAACCCTCGTTACGTCCGAGTGTCTCCATTCGTTAGACTATGGGTAGATCGCGATAGGCAAGAGGCCAGCAGGGGCCTCGTTTGGAGTGCAAGCATGCGGCAGAATGGGATGCGCCAGATTGGCATGCGACGACTGGGAGCCGGGATCGCTGCTGCGCTGGCGGTGGTTCTCCTCGGCTCAGCTGCGCTGGCAACCCAGGAGATGCCGAAGGATCCCAAGAAGGACGCCGACCTCCCCGCCGAGATTCAGGCGCTCCCCTTCGAGATCCGCGATGGCTACCGCACCTTCCGCAAGCGCTGCACCGCCTGCCACGATGAGAAGCGAGTGGTGAGCGCCAAGAAATCTCTCTTCGACTGGCAAGGCGTCATCGGCGCGATGTCCGGCAAGCCGAACGCCAACATTCCGGTCGATGAGCGGCACCGCATCTTCCTGTACCTCACCTACCTCCACGGCATCAACGGCACGCCCCAGGAGAAGGACGACTACATGACCTTCCTCGCCAAGTGCGAAGATTGCCACGGCGTCAGCCTGATGTACAAAGAGAAGAAGGCGATGAAGGAGTGGCCCGCCATCATCCACCGGATGGCCGGCAAGAACAACGCCCGCATCAGCGCGGAGGATGAGGCCAAATCGTACCGCTACGTCCAGCGCATGAGCCCGGAACTCTTCGGCATCGATTAGCCGTTGGGTCACTGAACACCCGGTTACGGGCACGGATGGACGGACCCCTTTGGGGCGACGATTCCCGAGATCTGTTCCTAATGATCTGATCGTGGTGAAGGTACGGATGATCCAGTTCCCTACGGTGCGACGATGCCTGGGATCTACTCGGGATTCCAACGGACGCGGTGGGTTGGCGGCCTAGCTGTGGTGCCAGTCGGGGGGATGACGCGCGGTTTTGAGGCGGAAAACCGACCTACGGCAGGTCATATCAGGTTGAGTCTCCGAAGGCGGTGAGGCGTAGGGCGTTTCAAGCTGGTCAGCGCCGCAGGGAAGGCTCGTTGTGAGCCCTTGATTCCTGCGCCGAGGTCCGCGGCGCGCCTACGGTCGAAGTGGGAGCTTCCGGACGTTCAACCACATCTCCTCCTGGACGGCAGGCGCGCATGGAGGCTATGGATATGTCCGTATGTAGCGGGCCAAGTCTCTGCTTAAGGGCCTGGCGGAATGCGGGATCGGGCGATGGGTCTTCTGTGAGGACCTCGATCCACCGCATTTCACGCCGCAGCAGGCCCGTGAGGCACTCCAGGCGGTCGATGGCGCGATGTGCCTCCAGCCGACTGGTCCCCGCGCCCAGCCAGATGGCCTGCAGCCCGGTGAGGGGGTGGAAGTGCCCAAGCATCCCGTCATGGGGAAACGTGGTCAGGTCCACGACGCAAAGAGCCAGATCATCGCCGGGCAGCGGCGGCAGGTAGGCCAGGGAGACTTCCTCCACTCGCATCAGCCGGGCGCCCGGCAACTCCGAGAGCACTTGGAAGTCCGCCGGTCGCACCGCGCCAACCACCCAGGTAGGGTGAACGTCCGTCGGTTCCTTGCTTCCCGCGCTCTGTGAACAGACGACCCGAAGCCCCCGCGCCTGAATCTGCGCGCGGGATGACACCGGGCGTCGGCACTCCTTACAAGGTCGGAAGGAGTAGCCGAAGGAGGGAAGCGTCTCGCCGCAGCGGCGGCAGAGCGGCTGAGGCCGAACCAGCCTTCCGCAGCCGGTGCAGAACGACTGGGGCGACAGGTCTCGACGCAGCCACTCTGGCCGCAGCCTCATCCTCTCTCTTCGCTCCTGCCAGATCAGGAGGCCCGCTGCGATCAACAACGCTACGAACGAGAATGTGGCGAGCGTGAGAGCGGTATCCCAGCGTCCCACCTGAGCATTGAATACAATTGTCGAGATCGGGTTGGCAGCCGCACCGATGAGGCCGAAAGCGATCAATGATCGGGGCGGCGGCAAGCGGCGACGGTATGCACGAGGAGGCATGGCTTTCCACTCGGGGTGCCGTGTCTCCCGTGCCCTGGATGGCACCACGCGGAATGTCAGGGCACCGTGACGAATCGTCACGACACACGATCCACTTCGTCACCCGATTACAGCTTGCCTGCCCCTCAATGCCGCAGTGATGGTTGATCGCCCGAGGTCATCTCAAGGCCCATCGGTTAGCGCACCATCGCCTTACCGCCTACGGCAACGAGGCTGGGAGAGACGCCGAGCGGGGTGACCATCTCCATGAAGGTGGGGGAGCGCATCTTGCCGGTGTCGGTCCAGCCGGTGAAGCGGATGCGACAGATCAACTCCGGTCGGACCCAATGGGGCACGCCGTTCAGCGATGCGGGAGTTTCCGGGAAGGGGCATGCGCGCTGCACGCCGCGCTGCAGCTCATGGTGGAGGTTGACCAGCGTCTCGGCATCGATTCCGGTGCCGGTATGGCCGATGTAGATGAGCTCGCGTCCCTTGCGGATGCCCAGGAGGAGTGCGCCGATGCCGGTGGCACGTGCTCCCCGGCCGGCCATCCAGCCGCAAATGACCGCGTCCACCATTTCGCGGGGGCGAATGCTCAGCCAATCACGGGTCCTGTCGCCGGGGTAGTAGCGACCTCGCAGCCGTTTCGCGATCACGGAGTCTAGGCCGCACATTCGCGCTGCGACGAGGGCCGGTTCGCTCTTCGGCCAGGCGGTGACCACTTTCACCAGTTGATGGGATTGGACCGCTCGGGGCACGATTTCCTTCCGCTCATCCCACGCCACGTCCAGGAGCCAGCTATCCCCAATGCGCAGGATATCCGAGACCTTGATCATGGCTGGGGTCTCCTCGGAAAGACGGACCACCTCTGACTGGTCCTCGGCGCGGAGCCGCCGCTGAAGCAGGAGCGGGCTTGGAGTCCCGTCCTCGTCCAGCACCACGACTTCGCCATCCAGAACGGCCCACTCCGGGTACGCCGCACGTCGAAGCATGGCGAGTTCCGGGAACCACCCCTGAACTTCCTGCCCCGCCCCAGTCCGGAGGATCATCTCCCGCCCATGCAGTCCGGCGAGCACGCGAAGACCGTCCCACTTCACTTCATAGGTGTAATCCGCACTGTCCAAAGGCCCTGCTGCTGCCGTCGGCAGCATCGGCAGAAAGCCGGGTGGAAGAATGTCGTGGGTGTCCCATCGCATCGTGGGGTGGTCTTGGGAGTCGTGAGGAACGGCCATTTTGTCTGTTGCTCCCGATCAGAACGACGGGTTACGCATACCTGCTTTATCCTACCTGTTTCCCAAGTTCGCGTAGGACCAACCCCACGCCCCTGGATGCCCACCGTCTCATCAGCCGCCTTCCGTGCTTGCCTTCGAACGTCCACCCTGCGAATGACACGGTTTGACACTGCCGATTGATCGAATTCGCCTCGCCTTCGAGGTCGGCTCGAATCGTAATCTACGCAATCGGCGTCGCGGCAAAGCGGGACATCAGAAGGAGATTGCGGGGTCTCTTGCCGAAACTCGGAGACGGTCTGTCGCGCGCAGCAGCGCCGGATCTCAACCACACGATCTTTCAACCATTCATTCGTCAGGACAGGCTGAAGATGCATCGCCGCACGTTTGTCGCCACCGCCGCCGGCCTCTTCGGGCTGCCGCTGATTGTTCCAGACTCGCATGGTGTCCTAGCCCAGGAGCGCATCGCTTCCCGTGACGTACCCGCGCTGATCCCGGAGGATCAGCTCGTCACGCGCCAGGAGACGGTGCGCCTGGAACCGATTGGGGAGGTGCCGGTTCTGGCGTGGGCGCCTCGTGAGGCGAAGGGCCGGCCGCTGGTCATCTGGCTCACCGGTTTTAGCGGCAACCGGGACTCGGTCCAGGCGCAGCTCAAGGAGCTGGCGCGGAACGGCTACATCGCCGTCAGCTTCGACCCTTTCCAGCATGGCGAACGGCGCATTGAGCCGCAGCCGGAGCTGGTGAGCCGGGTGCGTGGGAACATCCGCCGCTACTTCTGGCCCATCCTGGCGAAGACGGCGGAGGAGATCCCGGTGGTTGCCAGTTGGGCGATGCGCGAATTCGGCGCGCGCGAACAGTACGGCGTGGGCGGTGTCTCCATGGGCGGCGACATCTCCGTGGCCGCCGCGAACGTCGACCGGCGCATCCGGGCCGTCTCCGCCTGCGTGGCGGCCCCGGAGTGGCTGCGCCCCGGCTCCTTTGAGCCGCCCGGCATGCCGGACGCGGAGGCGCAGGCGCACTACGACCGCCGCAACCCGATGACGCACCTCTCGCTCTACGCTCCGCACAAGCCGGCCATCGCGTTCCAGAGCGGTGCCATCGACCGGCAAGTGCCGCCGGATGGCGGCGAGCGGTTTGTGGAAGGCCTGCGGCCCAAGTACGGAAAGGACGCGGGTCGGCTGAAAGTCAACCTGCAGCCCGGCATGGGGCACGGCTTCAGCAAAGAGATGTGGCAGTGGTCGCTCGATTGGTTCCGCGAGTGGCTGCCCACTGCGGCGGACCGCTAGGCACCACGGAAGTGGGCGTGCCGTTGCGCCGGTCGAGGAGCCCCGGTCCTTATGCTCGAGAACTACGACACCCGCCTCCAGATCGCCGATCTGGGGCGGGTCTTTGAAGCGGAGCACGCGCAGGAGCCATACGCCTCAGGCTACGCAGCAGGGGTCCGCAAGGCCTACGCCGCCTTCATCGATCCAGCGGGAGAAGCGCGCTCCGACGCGGAATTGCGCGGCATCCTGGACGCCGTGCTGACCGTGGTGGAGGAGGTCGGCCTGGAGAGCGCCCAGTTTCTGCTGTCCGTCGATCCCCGGAACCTCTGACTTCCAACCCCCTGCCCACTATCAAAGGATTGGCCACGTCCCAGGGCGAAGCACTATGGCAACGTTCTGCTCCCGCCTTGCCGCTGCTAGTGTGTCGCTCCCGAGAACGCACGCGTCCTAAGGCCTAGGAGCATCTCTCCGCGAAAGACCGTCCCGCGCCTCCACCGGCCGGCCTTTCGCTCTTTCTGGGTTCCCGTTCACGGGAGAAGTTCCGGAAGCGACTCGATGAATCGAATACACACGGCGCAGAAGGGCGTGCGAGGCCGGCAAGGCAGCCGTCCCGCCAGCCCTGCGCCGCCCCCGTTTTCTCCTCAGGCCGTCGAGGTCCGTGCACTGCTCCGGCGGGTGCCGGATGGGCTGAAGGCAGCGCTCAACTACCTGGCGGAGAAGCCGGTTGCGGACCGTGAGCGGGTGATGTCCGAGCTGGCGCGCGCCCTGGGCAAGGAGATCCTGCCGATGGTCCGCAGCGCCGCGCTCTCCAAGAACGAGGACCTCGCGCTCTCGGCCCTTCGCGTCCTGCCGGTGTTCGGCACCCGCGCCGCCGGCGACGTGCTGGTGGAAGCATACAAGGCCCATCCGGAGGGCGATCGCGCCCACTGGGCCCGGATGGGCGCTCAGGCGCTGCAGGCCCGAGGCGTCAATGTCTCGGTGCCGGGGGATGAGCTGGCCATCAGCGCCCCGCGCCTCACCTTGCGTGACACCTGTGTCAGCGCGCCGGATGGAGCGGGCTCGCGGTCCGTGGCGGCGCGGTTCCAAGACAACTACGGCGTCTGGCACGCCGTTTTCGTTCTCTGGAATGACCAGGCGGGGGTCAAGGACGGTTTCAAGCGCCCGGTGAGTCGCCATGAGTGGCAGGAGCGGCTGCAGAAGGAGGACGAGGGGGTGCCGCTATGGGTCTCTTGCCCCGCAGACTATGCCCGCTGGGTCGTCAGCCAGGCTCGCTCCATCAATGCGCAGACCGGTTTCCCGCTGGAGAACCACCTCGACGAGTGGGACCGCCTGATGGGTCCGCCGCCGGACGATTACGAGCCGCAGGATGTGGGCACCCTGGCCGCCGAGCTCTCGCCGGAAGCGCGTGACGAGGCGCTGGCGAGCAGCCGGGAGCTGCTGAAGACCGCGGACGCCGACCGCTGGCTCTTCGAGGTTGCGGACGTCATCACCTGGGCCCAGGCGTGGATCGATGTCCAGAACCGCTATCGCCTGCGCAAGGCCGAGAACGAGGATTGGGTCCTCCCCGAGTTCCAGGGAGTGGCGCGCTCCGCACTGCAGGAGCACTTCACCCCCGAGATCCAGCAGCTCTACCGAGGCCGCCTCGTAGACCTGGCGCTGGTCTCGCTCTGTCGGCACCAGCAGGAGTCGGCCAACCGGGCGCTGGCGGTGATCTCCGCCCTGGACGCCGGGGTTGAGGCTGCGGAAATCCCGCTCTTCATGGGGCTAATGCAGCGCACGCTCCTGACCGGCGAGGTGGTCATCCGTCGGGGCGAGGACCCGGAGCGGATGCGCTACCGCCCGATGAAGCGCTACTGAGTGCGCCCAGAAACTGCGCGGGCCGAGGGTCGTGTATCCCTCGGCCCGCGTGCTCAGGTTTCAACCCAGCCTACTGAAGGATGACCTTCGCATACTTGGCCGGTTCCTTTTCGAAGGCGGCCTTGTTGGTGTCGTTCTCAAAGTAGTAGGTGCTGCCCTTGAAGCTGGCGCTGGCCAGTCCGGCGGCAAGGCTGAACTCATTGCCGGTGACCGGGTCCTTCACCTTGCCCAGGATGCCGGGGTCCTTCGAGAACTCCATGGCGCAGTTGGTGCAGCAGAAGTAGACGATCTGGTCATTCACCACGGCCCGGTTGGCCTTGTTGGCGCGGCCAGGGCTTCCCTTGACCGGGCAGACCTGGGGCGTCTTCAAGAAGCTCTCCGGGTTCTTGAGGAATGTCTCCCGGTTCTTGGCATCCACGAAGTAGAGCTTGTTGCCGCCGACCACCAGCATGGGGGTCTCCTTGGCAACGGTGACGGTCTTCTGGGTGACCGGGTCGACCTTCGACTTGCCGATGTCATCAGCGGCGAAGGCGATGGGGGCGAAAGTGGCGGTGAGGCCGAGCGCGAAAGTCGCGGCGGCGAGCGGCATCCAAAGCTTCATAGGTGGAACTCCTCTTCCCAAACATACGAGCGCGAGCAACTCTCGTCAGCGATTGAGCAATCGCATGAACAAGCGCGCGGCAAACGGACGGCGCCCTGGGAAGTCAAATTGGGATCGTTTGGGGCGAAAGGTCAGACCCCGCTCCCCGTTCACGGTTCCCGCACTCTACTGGACGTTCCTCCTGCCCGAGGTCGGCCGGAGTGCGATTCAAGAGCGGCTCCCCTAAGCAAGCGGGCCGCATCCCGAGGAATGCGGCCGAAGCCTGAGGTCAGGTTAAAGCTGGGGAACCGGGTCGTAGGCGATCCAGTTCCGATTCCATCCGCTGGATCGTGTCCCGGCAATCCTCAATGGCGTCGGTCAGACGCCTCGGATCACTGCCCATGGCCACAGCGCCCCGGCTGGCCACCACGATGACCAGCGCCGCGGCTCCCACCGCGGCGACGGCAAATACCGCTACCGCCCAATCTCTCATCAAACCACCCACTACGTGACTTCGATTGAAACAGAGCCGCGCCTAGCCGAGCTTGTACCGGCCACCGCCGCCGCTATCGCCCCCGGAAGAGGAGAGGCTGTCAAAGATCCGCTTCACGAACGTGAGCAGCTCCATCGGGTTGAACGGCTTGGTGAGGTAGCAATCCACGCCGGACTGCCAGCCACGGAAGACGTCCGCGTCCTGCGCCTTGGCAGTCAGCATGATCACCGGGATATCAGCCGTCTCCGGATCAGCCTTCAGGTTCTTGAGCACTTCGAACCCGTCCATGTACGGCATCATCACGTCCAGCACCACAAGGTCCGGCTTCTCAGCCTTAACCTTCTCCAGCGCCTCGCGGCCGTCGTAAGCGGTCACGACCTCGTAGCCCGCGCGCTGAAGGTTGACTTCCACCAGCCTCACGATGTGACGCTCGTCGTCTACCGCCAGGATCTTCTTCGGCATGTTCAGTTCTCCACAGGTACACGGGAGGATACCACGCCCCTAAGGGCAAGTCAACGCGGCCCCAAAGGAGCAGGCGAGCGGACTGTCAGTCAACCGCTCTCCAGGCATCCGCAGGCAGCGCCGGTTCCCTTCCACGTACTGGATGGATGTTTCAACAGGGTGAAAGCGAATTCCTACCGGCCGTGAGTTCATTCTCGAAACGCCTGCTTCTGAGAGAGCGTTGGGTTTCGAAGGGGGTAGGGGAAGGGTCGCGAGGGGGAGCAGGATTATGATTAAGATTAGGAGTGGTAGTCCGGGGACTAGCACTGTCAGACGCTCAGCACCTCGTAGGCTGCGGTGGCCAACTCACCCCGGGATAGTTCGGCCCAGCGCGGGAGCCAGTCAGTGAGGAAGCGGGTGAGCGTCTCTCGTGCCCAGGGTGCCGCCTGCGAGAGGACCCGCAGGTCTTCCGAACTAGCGGGAGCTGCGGCATCAAACGTTAGGCTAGCAGCACCGCCAAGCGGGAAGCCCCAGGCGGCGAGAACCTGCGCCGGGAGAAAGTGTGGGTCGCCGTCAGCGAGGTCGGTGTACCAATAGAGCGGAATCCCCGCTTTTACCAATCGCCGCTGGAAGCGACGGAGGCGCCGCGCATCGCCGCTGACGGTCTGCGGGGTAAGCTTGCGGTCGAGGCAAAAGACCGCAAGCAGTGCGGCTGCCTCGCCGATGTTCCACTCCACGGGGTGGAGCCGGTAGGCACCGTTGGTGAGGTGGGTCACCCCGATGTCCTTGCATGCCGGCAGCAGGTTGCGCATCCGTGTCGGGACGAGCGCCCCCAGAGGGATCTGGAACGGGCATGCGGGCGCGGGCGGAATCTTCTCCTCGCCCTCGGCGGGATGGATGTCGATGGCGTAGAGGCCCACCCCCGCGCTGTCGGGGAAGAGACGCGCGCGAGGGCCATCCTGGGTTACGGCGGAAATGTCCTGCTCCGTGACCGTGGTCAGGGCGCGGATGCGGCGCGACTCCCGAATGTAGGGGAACTTGGAAAGGCCGTCAACAGTGCCCATCACGTCCTCGCGCAGATGGAACTCCGGGTAGCCGGCGCCCCCCTCGTCTCGCGGGCAGTCATGCTGGAGCCAGTAGCAGAACCCGAGGCTGAGGTCTCGCGCCGCCTGTAGGGACGCGAGCGCCTCCTCGGGCGGGACATCGATGAGGCCGCCGTGGCGGAAGTCGTTCCCCGGCCAGTTGATCATGGCGAGGTCCCGCGCGTGGGCCGGGTCCTCGAAGAGGGAGCGGTCGACTAGCCGCCGGTAGGTCCAGAACGGACCTGCGGCGTCGTGGCCGGTCTCGAACATTCGGTAGGTAACCCAGCCGCGGGCATCGTAGTAGCGGTGGCGGAGGGTGAAGTGCTGCCTCTCTCGATGCAGAGAGTAGTCCCTCGGCTCCGCGATGGAGTGGGCCTCCCCCGGCCGGTGCTCCAGCGCGAATGGGTAGGTGAAGGACTGGCTTCGTCCCGGTGCCGCGACATCCGCCGCGTTGGGTTCGCCGGTCTCCTCTGCGCTCTCCGCGCCGATGACATACTCCGTGCCGGTGAGGGGAAGCAGGTCGCCGAGTTCCGTGGCATCCAGCACAAAGCTGGCGCGGACCTCGACCCGTTCCGTGCCGTCCAAGTCTCGGAAGACCACGGATCGGACGGTCTCCTCGTCCACCTCTGCCCGGATGGCCCGGTGCCGGAGCAGGAGATGGAGCCGCCCGTCATGCCGGAACGGCGCGAAGAGCCGCTTGAGGGCCCAGAGGGCGGCCGCCGGCTCGAAGCAGAGGTCGCTGACCCATCCCCCGCCGGGGTTGAGGGTCTCACTGGCAGCGCCAGGCGCGAGGCGGGCGTGGTGCTGGTAGTACTCACGGATGAGGCGGCGCAGCTCATAGTAGGAACGGGCGCCGCCCGTTTGCTCAATGTGATGATGATCGTCCAGGGCGGAGACACCCTGGGAAGTCATCTGGCCACCCAGCCAGTCGGTCTCCTCCGTCAACACCACGGTCCGCCCGGAGCGCAAAGCGGCCAGGGCGGCGGCGCAGCCCCCCATCCCGCCCCCGGCTACCAGGAGGTCGGCCTCAAGGACGCGATCCGCGAAGGTGGTCTCATCCGGCTCGGAGAGGATGCGCAGCTTCTGGATGTCGAGGATCTGCATAGGGGATGTGGGTGAGAGCGGAGGTTACGCCGGTATAGATTGTGCGAAGCCGAAAGAGTCCTGCTGCCGTGAGTGGGCAGCGGTGGTGGATTCGTTGTCCGCGCGACCAGCAGGACCCTGCCGGGCGCGGGCGATTCTAGCAGAGGCGACCCTGCACGGGCCGTATTCTGGGAGGACGAGCTGCGATCAGGTGAATTCCAAAGGTTGAGGTGGGGCCTCTGCGGGTTACATTTCTTGGGCCGTCGCCTGATAGAGTGTCGAGGTGGCCGTGCTTCCTTACTCCGGCTGACGCTGATTCGGCGGCTGACCGGGCGTGCCCATCCCCGCATTCTTCTGGAGATTCTCTTTATGGACCCTATCTTTGCCGCGCTGCGCGTGGACATCGAGCGCAGTCGCGCCCGGCTTCCCAGGAGCCTGGGCTGTCTGGCAGATGTGGCATGGAACCTTGCCTGGACCTGGCTGCCGGACGGCGCAGGTCTCTTCCGGGACGTCGATCCCGCCCTCTGGGAGTCCAGCGGGCACAATCCTCGCGCGGTCCTGGAGCGGGGCAGCCCCAGCCGCATCGCGGAGCTGGCCGCGGACCCGCTCTTCATCGCCCGCGCGGAAGCCCTCGGCGCGGCACTGGAGGCCTACCTGGCGCGGCCGTCATCCCCCGCCGCGGAACGGCTGACTTCCCGCTACAGCGGCTCGCCTGTAGCTTACTTCTCCGCAGAGTTCGGCATCCACGAAAGTGTTCCGGTCTACTCGGGTGGCCTCGGCGTGCTGGCGGGGGACCATCTCAAGTCGTCGTCCGACCTGGCGCTGCCGCTGGTGGGCGTAGGGCTACGGTATCAACAGGGCTACTTCCACCAGTCGCTCGACTCCACCGGCTGGCAGCAGGAGAGCTACCGGGACACCGACTTCGGCATCCTGCCGGTGGGCATGCTGCTCAAGCCAGATGGCACGCCGGTGACGGTGACCATCCCATTCCGCAACCGCCAGGTGACGGTCCAGCTCTGGGGCGTGCGCGTGGGCAAGATTCCGCTGCTGCTCCTCGACACCAATCGGGACGACAACGATCCGATTGACCGCTGGATCACCGGCCACCTGTACGGCGGAGACCGGGACACCCGCCTCGCACAGGAGATGGTACTGGGAATCGGCGGCGTGCGCGCCCTGAAGGCGGTGGGTTATGACCCGGCCGTCTACCACATGAACGAGGGCCA
>JANPLG010000426.1:0-3406 GCA_031426395.1 Actinomycetes bacterium | reverse complement strand
ACACCGCCACCATCGTCAAGGGCGCGCAGTTCTCCTGCAATTCCTGCCATCCCGAAGGCAACACGGACGGGATTTCCTGGAAGTTTGTCCACGTGGGAGATAGCCTGGGAAAGCAGACTGACCGCAACGCCCGCAGCCTTCGCGGCGACATCGCGGACACGGCCCCTTTCCGCTGGACTGGGCACGACAGGGACCTGGAGAGCTTCGTCCGCCACGAGGCAACCGGTCTCCTGGAGTACCCCCAGGTCACGGACGAGCAGGTCCGGGAGCTGGCGAAGTTTGTCGGCTCCCAGCCGCTCTCCCCGAATCCCCACCGGCAAGTCGACGGCGGGTTCACTCCTGCCGCCCTGCGGGGGCAAACCCTCTTCACTGGCAAGGCGGGCTGCAACCAGTGCCACAGCGGCCCCAAGCAAGGCGGGCAGCGGAAGGGGTGGATCGGGACCACGGTGCAGGGTCTCGATCTGGACGTGCCGCATCTGAACGGAGTCTTCGACTCATCCCCCTTTCTCCACGATGGCCGCGCAAAGACCCTGGAGGAGATCTTCACCCGCCACAATCCCTCCAAGTCGCACGGATTGGCTCATCAACTCACACCTGACGAGTTGAAGGACCTAATCCAGTTCATCCGGGAACTGTAGCCGGTGACGCTAACCAACATTTGGGAGGGGCCGACCGTCCTGGCCGAGATGCTTCGCGGCGCCCTTTCCGACCACGGCATCCGAAGCGTACTGCAGGCGCGGGAGCCGTTCCTCGCCGTCATTGGCGAGGCGGCCCAGGCCCCGTTCTCCGCCGTGCTCATCGACGCGGATGAGCAACTCCGCCGGTCAGATCAGGTGGCAGAATGCCTGGCCCTTTTGTTGCCTGTCGAAGAGGACGAATCGGAGTTCCGCGAGGCGGAGTGATTCCCTGACACCTTTAGCTCTCGGGACCGGCCTACGGGTGAGCTATCTCACCCGTAGTGGAGCGGTGAGTGAATCGCGTGCGGTAGTCGGGTAAACTCGGAGTAAGCGGCGCTTTGCAGGGCGCTCAAACAAGGGCGTCCGGCGTCGGCTTCCGAACTGGGGATGCAGGCTGCCCGGGAGTTCCTGCGAACCCTTGGTGGGTGCGGGCGGGACGCCCGCGCTCCTCAGGAGCTGAACTCGGTTGGGTGCCTGCGTAACGCGAGGCGAGGGGGAGCGGTTGGAGATCTCAAGTGTGTCTGTCTGGGCGCTGGTGGTGGTGGTGACCATCAACACCCTTTTCATCGCCGGACTGGCGGTGGCGCTCTTCATGATCAACGCCCGCCTCGCCGACGCCTTGAGGCAGGCGGCACCGCTGATTGAGAAGACCAACCAGACGCTTGCCCGAGTGGAAGAGACCACGTCCCAGCTTCAACAGCGGGTGGACCAGACGCTGGAGCGCACTACCGACCTGGTGGAGCGAATCAGCGAGCGAGTGGACACGACTACCGCCCTCGCCGAAGAGGCCGTGACGGAGCCGCTCATCGGGGCGGTGAGCATCATGGCAGGCATTAACCGGGGCCTGCAGACCTACGCGGAGCGAAAGCCTTCGGCCGTCCGCAACCCCGATCCTGTGGCGGTTTCCACTCCCGAGGCATAGCGAGAGCGCTAACCTTGAAATAGCCAACCGGCTCTGTGATGTAGAGCCGGCTTCCCTTGAAGTCACCTAACGCAACACGAGCTCGACGGGAGCTTAGGAGAAAAGAGATGGCAGATACCCGAGACTTTCTGATCGGCGTGCTGGTCGGCAGTGCCTTGGGCGCAGCGGGCGCTCTGCTCTACGCACCCCAGTCCGGAGAGGACACCCGACGCCTGATCAAGGACAAGACGGAAGAGACCAAGCAGCGCACTGTAGAAGCGGCCGCACAGACCAAGACCCGCGTTTCCGACGCCCTCTCCCAGGCACAGGCCAAGGCCGGCGAAGTAAGCAGCCAGGTGACGCACCGCGTCCAGGGATCGCTGGAGCAGGGCAAGCAGCTCCTGGAAGGTCAGAAGAGCGCGGTCACCAGCGCCGTGGAAGCCGCCAAGCAGGCCTACACAGAGAAGCAGGCTGCCCTGAAGGCAGATGTCGCTGCGGACCTATCCCCCGCGCTGGCGCCTGCCAGCAGCGAGGGATAGGGTTCAGGGTTCAGGGTTCAGGGTTCAGGGTTCAGGGTTCAGTCTGTTGCCAATGGCCTTGGCTTGGATGCGATAGGACCTGGATTCAGGCCGTCGCCCAAGCTTTTGGAGACCCGCCGATGGCATGGTGCGAGGGCTTCCACATCGCAACTTGTCTGCACCCCGAACCCTCGAACCCTGAACCCTCCCTTTACCACTTCATCTCCCTCCGATGCGAGGTCGAAGCATTCGGGCCGAGACTGAATCCCGAACCCTGAACCCTGAAAGTCCCCTCCCCGATGCCCCCCGCGTTTTCCGGTTTTGAACCCGAGGACTTCGAACTCTTCGCAATCCCGGACTTCGCCGGGCGGATGGCCGAGATCCGTGCACGCCTCCGGCCCAAGCTGGTGGCGCTGGGAGGTGACCTGTCGGACCGGGTGGGCGATCTTGTTGGCGGAGCGATCTTCCCGCACGCGGCACTGCACATGCGGAGGCGGGTCAACCCGCCGGAGGAGACCTGGGCCGCCTTCGGTCGGGACAAGCGGGGCTACAAGCGGTGGACGCACTACCGGATCGCGGTCAGTGGTGCCGGAGTGCGCGTCACCGTCTTCGTGGAGGATGACGCCGATGACAAGCCATTGCTGGCCCAGGCGCTCCAGTCCCGGCCGCAGAAGGTCCTGAAGGCGCTCGGCAAGGTGCCGGTCCACTGGTCAACCTTTACTGGCGCGCCAGTTGGCAAGGTGAAGCCGGAGATTGTTGTTGCCGAAGGTGAGCGCCTGGGTCGCATCAAGCTGCTCAAGTTCCAGGCCAGCATTCCCATCCCGCGTGAGGTAGCCCTCGCGTTCGCTCCGGGCCCGTTCGAGGAGTGGGCGCTGGAGCAGATGACGCTGCTGAAACCGCTTTATGTCGCGGCGAGTACTGGGAAGTAGCGTCCCGGCCTAGAACGTCACTCCCGCGCACCGACACCCGAAAAACTCTCTTGGCCGCAGAGCACCACGATACGGTTCAAGTGGATGGTTGGAAAGCCTCGCTCCCGCCGTGTGTAGACTTGCCGCGTCTTACCTGAACGGCATCGTGCGCGAATGGACCGCCGCCCGTCCCCCAATTCTGGGGGAGAACTCCGTGGCCGCGAGCTGAACCGCCTGCCGGGTCGTTGTACTGCCCCTTCCGTGCCTGGGGGTGACCTGTGGGGGGCATTGGGAGATGGTTAGAAAGCGTCCGTAAGTGCGTGCGTGGCTTTAGGGCGAACTACCGTTCCGACTACCCTGGAGGGCTTGGTTGGTGGTCGCGCTGAAGGAGTACGGGTGGAT
>JANPLG010000425.1:0-15367 GCA_031426395.1 Actinomycetes bacterium | reverse complement strand
CACCCACTCACCCACTCACCCACTCACCCACTCACCCACTCACCCACTCACCCACTCACCCACGCTTCCCGAATGCAAAAATGAAATAGCTGGCGAAGAGTCCGCCGGCTACCAGCACCACCGCAACTGTGCCGATCCATTCGTCCCGCGTGAGGCGGAACTCCCGCCAGTTGACGGCGAGGAACGCAAGGCTCATCGGCGCCAGGGCCGGCACCGGCCACCCCGCCTGCGCCACGATGAGGGAGATCCCCAGGACTGCGGTCAGCACCCAGGCCGTGCGCGTCACGTTCATCCCGAACCGATGGGCGCACGCGAGGAAGATCCCGAGGAAGAGGAAGTCCGCCGGGCCGACCGTCGCCCCGGCACCCAGCTTCGGGTGGATGGAGGGCACCTTAGCCGAGACCGCCTGGAGCACGGCATGGCTCTTCTGGTTGGCCGGATTCAATGCCTGTTTCACCGTCCCGAAGTTCACCACCACGAAGTCCGCCACGGCGGCGAAGAGGCCCGCCGGCACCAGGATGTTCCGGTCCCGCAACAGCCCCGCCAGCGCCAGACCCACCCCTCCTGCAGCAACAATCTTCCCCAGGTCCGAGGCGGTGGCCAGAACCGGCCGCAGGAGCGGCGGGGCACCTGCTACCACGAACCCACCCAGCGCGAGGAGCAGCCCTGTCACGGCAAGCAGGAGCGCCCTCCCCGGCGAGAGCTGCTTCCGGGCCAGCCGCGTCAGCAAGAAGATGGGGAGTCCGATCCCCGCTGCGGAGAGCAGCACAAAGAGAAAGAGGAGGAGCCAGCCCGGCGTACCGGAAGGCAGGCGCACCACCTCCGAGAGCAGTCGGTAAGCGAGGTAGACGCCAACCACCGCTGCGGTGGCCGCCACGCCACTGCCCGTCCGCGCACCTTTAACCGCCCCGGTCTCCCGAGTGGCGGCTGCCGCTATCGTCCTTTCCCCGGCGCGATCCGGAGCATTTGCGTGCGTCGGCTCGGCCATCGCCTTGGTTACTAAAGCTTGAGGGGAGTTGCGAAGGGCTCTTCTGTGGGAGCCAGCTGAGGATAGCGATAGCAGGAACGCAAATGAAGTCAGGCGTCAAGCGCCCGCCCAACGGGGACTGTCACGGGGATTGAAGCCGCCGCAATCTGAAGCGCGGGGCTAGGCCGTCGAATTGCAGCACAGGCTCTCGGCTGCTATACTTCTCCGGGACTTAGTTCCAATCCCGTAGGTTGACCGCGGGAGAAGTCCGTCCTGGGAGCGACGTTCCGTCCCTCCTCCAGCCACCGTGCGGGGGCCATTCTAGCAGAAGGGTCCCGTGGCCGCAACGCGGCGCGAGGTCGGTCGGCACTATATCCCCCGGCGCTGAGATGGCGCGCAGAACTGGAAACGAACCGTGGATAAGCTTCGCGTGGTGATTGCGGATGACGAGAGCATCATCCGCCTCGACCTGAAGGAAACACTTCAGCGCATGGGCCACCAGGTGGTCGCGGAGGCTGGAGACGGTCGCACTGCCGTGGAGCTGGTCCGACAGCATCGGCCGGATCTGGTGGTCCTGGACGTGAAGATGCCGGAGATGGACGGCGTGGACGCGGCGAAGGAGATCAGCAAGGAAAAGCTGGCTCCGGTGCTTCTACTCACGGCTTACAGCCAGCAGGATCTGGTGAAGCGGGCGATGGAAGCGGGCGTCTTCGCTTACGTGGTGAAGCCGTTCACGGAGAGCGACCTCCTCCCCGCCATCGGCGTGGCCACGGCGCGCTTCCGCGAGTTCAACGTCATCTCAGAGCAGGCGGAGAGCCTCACCCAGGCGCTCGACACTCGCAAGCTGGTTGACCGCGCCAAGGGCCTGCTGATGGACAAGAACGGCCTGAAGGAAGCGGACGCCTTCCGCCGCATCCAGCAGCAGAGCATGAACACCCGCAAGTCGATGCGCGAGATCGCTGAGGCGATCATCATCGCCAGCGAACTGGCGTAGCCGCGGGCGCCAGGCAGCCGCAGGTCATAGGTCGAACCCGAGGCACTCAACGCGAATGCTTTCGCCCTCGGGCACAACTACCAGCGCCCGCGCGTCTTCGTGAATGGCCTTCAGCCGCTCGAGGAACGCGGAGCCCTGCGTCAGAAGCGCGGTGGAGAGGGCGTCTGAGTCCGTGGCTGAGCCGCAGCTCACCGCCGCAAGGAGTGCTCCCTGGACTGGGCGACCGGAGCGCGGATCGAGGACGTGCCCGAATCGGACCTCGCCGGCCTCGAACCACTTGCCGTGCAGGGCCGAGACGCTGAGGGACTGATCGCGCAGCGGCATGGCGAAGAGGCCCCGACTGCCGACTGAGGGGTCAGCCTCAGGGTCGTCCATCTCTGGGTCGTGAGCGTCAGTAGGGTCCTTGATGGCGACGTTCCACGGCGAGCCATCCGGCTGGGTGCCGAGGGCGCAGACAGTGCTGGTTCCGCCATGCACTAGAGCGCCCGGTAACTCGTGCTCCGCGATCAGGCCGGCCACGCGCTCAATGGCGTAGCCCTTGCCGATGGCGCCGAGGTCGAGCATCACCCCTTCCCGCAGGAAGCGGACCGTGAAGTTCTCTGGGTCCAGTTCCACGAGATGAATGCCGGTCAACTCGCGAGCCGCTGCCAGCTCATCCTCGGTGGGAACGCGGCCGCCTCCGCCCGTGAAGCCCCAGGCCTGCAACAACGGGGCGATGGTGATGTCGAAGGCACCCTCCGTGGCCTCGCTCAGCGCCTTCGCCCGCTGCAGGAGGCGGAAGAGGCGCGGCTCCACGGTCACCGGCCGACGGGCCGCGAAGACGTTCAGCTCCCGGATGTCACTGTCGTCCCGGTAAAAGCTGAGCTGCTGGTTCAGCCGGTGGATCTCCTCGATCGCCTCCTCACCGACCGCCGTGAGGTAGTCCTCATCCCGTCCCCAGAGCACCAGCTCGAAGCGGGTGTTCATGGAGCGGCAGGCAAGGCGGACGGTCGGCGGAGGGACGCTCATGACGGAATGATTAGCACGAGAGGCAGATCGCGATAACGGTTGACCGGTCATCTGCCACGGCTCATAGCCAGCAGCCTCAGTGCTGCGTTCGATCACGGGAGCCGGTGTGTGACCCGACCGCACCCTCGCCATTCGGACGCCCAAGGGGTGCAATCCGCCACCGAGCGAAAGGTTGGGCGAAGAGACAAGCCCGACGCCGTGATCGAACGCAGCACAAGGCTGCTGGCTATGGTTCTGGAAGCGAATGACCGGTATTCAATTGATCGAAGCCAGACGGGCCACCCTCTGACCTCAGGTGACCCGTATCTCAATCCGCATTCCGAAATCCGAAATCCGAAATCCGCAATTGGATCAATAGGCGCGGGCGAAGAGCACGCGCTCCGTGCCGGGAGCGCCGCAGTGGACACAGGCGCCGTTCGGGCCGGGGCGGTCCAGCGGCATGTTGCGGACGGTGGCCTTGGTCAGCTCCTGGATCTTCTCCTCGCAGCTTCGGACGCCGCACCAGTTGGCCCAGACGTACCCCTTGCGACTACCCTCGGGAGCCTCCTGGCCAACCTCGCGGAGCGGGAAGATATCGATGAACTCATCCCAGGAGGCGACCTCGTGGGTGTTCTCGTCCCGGAACTGCAGTGCCCGGGCGAAGAGCATTCCCTGCACTTCCGCCAGCATGAACGGGATGCGAGCGGCCAGCTCCTCCACGGGGATCGTCTGCTTGAAGCGGTCGATGCGGCGCGCGACCATCACCGCTTCGTTCTGCACATCGCGCGGGCCGATCTCGATCCGGAGCGGCACGCCCTTCATCTCATACTCGTTGTACTTCCAGCCCGGCGTGTTGTTGTCATCCAGGTCCGCCTGGACGCGGCAGACCGGCTTCAGAATCTTTACCACGCGGTCGACCATCTCCATCACGAGCGCCTTATCGGCCTCCTTGCGCCAGATCGGGACGATCACTACCTGGATAGGTGCCACGCGCGGCGGGAGCATCAGGCCGCTGTCATCCCCGTGCGCCATGATGATCGCGCCGATCAGGCGGGTGGAGACGCCCCAACTGGTCTGCCAGGCGAACTTGCGCTGGCCGTCCCGGTCCTGGAAGGTGATGTCGAACACCTTCGCGAAGTGCTGGCCGAGGTTGTGGGAGGTGCCTGCCTGGAGCGCCTTGCCGTCCCGCAGCAGCGCTTCCACGCTGTAGGTCCGCAGCGCGCCGGCGAACTTCTCCTTCTCCGTCTTCTGGCCGGAGTAGATCGGAATGGCCAGCTCGGTCTCGATGAACTCCTGGTAGACGCCGAGCATCTTGAGCGTCTCTTCCTCGGCCTCTTCTTCCGTCGCGTGGACGGTGTGCCCCTCCTGCCAGAGGAACTCGGAGGTCCTCAGGAAGAGGCGCGTCACCTTCTCCCAGCGCATCACGTTGGCCCACTGGTTGATCAGGATCGGGAGGTCGCGCCAGGAGTCGACCCACTTGCTGTAGCAGGCGCCGATGATCGCCTCAGAGGTGGGGCGGATGCAGTAGCGCTCCTCCAGCTTCTCCTTGCCGGCGTGCGTCACCCACGCCACCTCCGGCGCGAAGCCTTCCACATGCTCCGCTTCCTTGGCGAGGAGGCTCTCCGGCACCAGGAGCGGGAAGTAGGCGTTGACGTGCCCCGTCTCCTTGAAGCGGCGGTCGAGGCCGGCCTGCATGTTCTCCCAGAGGGCGTAGCCATAGGGGCGGATGACCATGGAGCCGCGGACGGGGCTGTAATCCGCCAGCTTCGCCTTGCGGATGACGTCCGTGTACCAGCGACTGAAGTTGTCGCCCTGATCGCCCAGTTCCTGGACGAAGCTCTGATCCTCTGCCATGATCATTCTCCCGCGCGCAGGTGGCGGCGCCGCACCATTGGGCGCTCGACCCCTTGCCCGGGAACCCTAGCACGGCCCCGAATCAGCGTCAAGGATCGGCTCGGTCGGGTAACCCCTTGGGGCGAGGTCACGAGGGTGCGTTCACATCGAATGAAAAACAGCGGGGAGATTGAAAGAATAAGCCCCTTACCGAAAGCCCATCCTTGCCCCTTATGCAAAGCCGCACCTATCAAGCACCCGTGTAGGGCTCGCTCGCCGCAGTGTGCCGTCGTTTCCGCCCATCGTTGCCTTCTTCGCGAAGCGGAGGCCGCCTTCGTCGACGACGGGCCGGAACGGCGTCCGGCCCCTACCCACGCACGGCCTGGTGCATCAAGTTACCTAGTTCATTACGAGGCAAGCTTCTCATGGAAATGGTGGAAATACTCCTGTCCGCCAGCAAGTTTGGCGCATTCTCTAGCAGCATCTACCCCGTCATGCTCAAGGGCTTCTCCGAGAAGTAGCTGCATCCGGTATCGCTCAACCTGAACCAAGGCGCTCAAGAAGGATTCTTGGATACTTGCGCACCATCCAAAATGCTCCAACGGTTCGAATGCCATAAGCCCGATTCGCCCGCTTCTCTCATCTACGTACAACGGGCAAAGATCATCACTTGCGAAATGGACGCCATAGTCCTCCCGCTTGGGTGAGTCAAGAAAAACGACGTGGCCGAGTACTAAGGAACTTAGATCAAACCAAGATGCCAACTCCGCAAGCGGCCCAGTGAAGACTGTTGGTTTCGGTTGACATCTCCGTGTAAGATGGTAACCGCGTCTGATTACAGCTAGCAAAGATTCGCTCCATCCCGCAGCTGTGGTTAAGTGGTCAGGCGGAAGCAAGAGTTGTATTTGAACTGCAAATTCTTCTGCGGACACTCACAACCTCCTGCTCAACCTATAGCTTCCCTTGGGATAAGTGAGAATCCTTGACAAACTGGGGCATTGCATACACCTTTCACGTTGGACAGGTCTGATTCAGTCGGCGATCAACGCGTGAAATCCGCCTTGGCCCGCGCCGGGCTATCATCCGGATTCGAGCCGCCGGAGTTGCACGTTCTGGATGCCCGGAAGGCCGTTGATCTCGTCCACCAGCGTGGCGGGGTCCGCTTCCGGCCGCAGCCAGATGCGGTAGGTGGTCTCCAGGGCGGCACCCTTGCTCGCGGTCGCCACGGCCACGAGTTCGGAGCGGTGGACGTACTTCTGGAAGACCGGCGCGACCACCTCCGGCGCCTGATGCCCGAGGGCCAACCAGACGCCTAGGGAGTAGCCCTCCTCGGCAACGGCGAGCGAGGCACCTTTCCCAGCGGCGACCACCGCCGCAGCGGTGCCGACCACCACCAGGGTGAGGCCCGCCACCCAGAGGTCGCCCGCGCCGACCGCCATACCAACCGTCACCGCGAAGATCACGAAGGCGGTGTCCCGCGTGTCCTGAACCACGGTCCGGAAGCGGACGATGGAGAGTGCTCCGACGAGACTGAACGCTCGCGCCACGTTGGAGCCGATCACCTGCGTCACCGCTGCGATTAGGATCGTCAGCAGGACCAGCGTGGCCCGGAACGACGGCGCGATCTCCCCGCCCCGCGTCCGCCGATAGATCTCAGCAACCGTGAGTCCCAAGATGAACCCGAGCACCAAGCGGAAGGCCAAGAGGCCCGGGTGGTTTGGTTCAGACGGGGCAACGGCATCTTGCAGCCAGGGAGGCATCCCTAGCGTTCCGCCGCGGCAAGCAATCGGGAGCTGACCATACAGTCACCCTCGATCGCCACCGGTTGGCCGAGCTTGGTGAGTTCCGTTGCCAGGCGGTACTTGGATGAGCCGTGCGGGCTGAGACCGAACTCGCGGATCAACTGCTTGTAGAGCTGAGGGAGCGCGGTGCGGAACTTGAGCTCCAGAATGTAGCGCTCCACCAGGTGGCCGGGCTCGGCATCGAATGCATCAAGGCTCAGGCCCGAGGCGGGCAGACAACGGATCTCTCGGTCCAGCGTGAGGCGGATCGGCGCTCCATCCGCTTGCCCTACCCGCGCGACACGCACGTAGCTCACCATGCATGACGGCTCCAGCCCAAGGCGCGAGACGCGGTCACGGAACCAGTCACCTTCCCATGGGCCTGTGTCGGCTTCGTCCAGGAGGCGGGGGAGGTCCTGGAGCGGAACCGCTGTTCGCTGCTTCCGCACCCAGCCGGCGCGCTTCATCTTCTTCTCAAGGTAGAGCAGCGGCTCAGAGCCATACCGTCGCACACGGTACTTGCTGGCCCGGTAGCCGGGAGTGCGATGGTAGACATCGAACCGATCCGTATCGAAGTAGAGGCTGTGGATGCGGTAGGTGTCCCCATCCGCAGCGCGCGCCAACGGGTCCGGGGAGAGATTCTCCCGCGCCCACGCGGTCACCGGCGCAACGAGCGTCTCCGGCAGGATGAACTTCATCTCGAAAGCGCGGTCACTCCGTGTAGGGCCCGCAAAGACCGCCTTCCGCCTGACCGTCGGTTCCGTTGCCGCCACGCCTGCCATTCACCGCTCCTTGAATCCCGGTTGGTTCACGTCACCTGGTTCCCGCTAGCTTAAACCTCGCTGCGTGTGACCAACTACAGCTATAGACGGTTGCGGGCGCGTGGTGGTCCGGGTTGTGGAGAAATGAATACAGGCAAGTCCTTACATGGTGGCATGCTTCGTTCGCAGCCCCTCACGGAGATTTTGCGCCCTCCGCATCCGCGAGGTAGATCCCGTTGAAGAGGAGCTTGAACGTGCCGTGCGGCTGGGCACGAAAGGCTACTTCCGGTCCGTAGAGTACCAACCGACCCTTGCCGACCTTCGCCTCAACCACGCTGGCGGCGTCCTTCAGGTACCGCTGTCCCCACGCCCAACCGCTAAGCAGGGGCGTCTCGCTGTCGTACCAGCCGAGGCGGCGCACTCCCTTCGCCTCGGCATCGGGCGAGAGCCGGAACGCGGGGCTGGCGTTGAAGAAGACGTCGACCGCATCCGGAAGGCCGGCGGTGAGCGGGTGCCCCGTCTGAAGGCGACTCCGGAGCACCGATCCCGGCACGTAGTACTTTTCGCGGCTGAGCGGCCGGTCACGACCGTCCGGGCCGGGCTCCACCAGGGCGCTCGTCACCGGCAGGCCCAGGTGGGTGGCGAGGACGGTGGAACTGCCGATGGTGAGGACGGTGCCCCCCTCTTCCATGAACCGCTTGAGCTGCGGCACCGTCTGCGAGACGGTCACCTGCCCGATCCGGCCTCGATACTCCTCGGGCAGGTTCCTGGGTGCGGCGGTTCCACCGCGCGTGTCACGCGCCGGGATGCCGCCATCCACGAAGAGGATCACGTCGTACTTCTCGCGCAGGTTACCGCGATCCAGGTCGGGCGGGTAGACGACCGTGAAGGGGAACTCAAACTGCTCTAGGATGAAGCGAGTCCAGCCGGAGGGCATCGAGCCGCCATAACGATCCCAGAGCGCCACCCGCTTGGGACGAAGGGCTGAACTGGCGGCGGGCTGTTCTGCCACCGGCTGGAAGTTGAGTCCCACCTCGGTTGCCAGTCGCGCCAGGCGTTCGCTCGTGCCGGACGCCGCTGGGATGTAGAAGGTGCCGGCGGGCCACTCTTTTCCACCGGAGGTGAGGGTGGCGGTGAGTTGCTGAACCGTCGCGCCATCTTTCAGGAGCCGGTTAACCCCCCGGAAGGCGTCGTTCACCCGACGGTCCAGCAGGTAGCCGCCCCCCCTCGGCGCCTCAATGATGGCCCACTGTGGCGTGGCAGGCAGGTCTTTCAGGGCGCGGAAGGGACCCTCGAAACCCTCCAGAATGCGGTCGAACTGGACACCCATCTGGTAGGCGAGCGTCCACCCTGCGCTGTCGTACGGCGGCGTGGGAGGCGCGCCGGGGAAGCGGAAGTCGTTCGGATGGTCCTGCGGCTCGAACATGTCGAGGATGTGCGGCCGGAACGCCTGCGCCGTCTTGATGACGTAGGAGCCGGCGGGATAGCTTTTCCCTGCGACGGTAAAAGGTCGCTCCGCCTGATGGATCGTGATGCCCGTCTCCGCCAGCGCCCTCACGAACTTGGTGGCGGTCAGGAAGTCGGGCTGATCCGAGGGCAAGATGTACCCGCGTGGATCGCGACGCGCGGGTTCGCGGAGCATTGCGAGGTAGCGGTCGTTCTCCGCTCCAGGCGCGGGGCGAGGAGCGCCGGAGTCGCCCGCATCGCCGCCTGCGGGAGCGGGACCGTCACGGCCATCCTTCGCCATCGCCGCTTTCAGCGCGTCGATCCGCTGCGGCGTGATGGTCCAGGAATCGCGACTGCCCCGCTCGATGGAGTTCCGCCCCATCCGGTAGATGTTGTACAGGAACGTCTCCCGGTAGCGTGAGGCGACATCCAGCACGGCGTAGTTGGCGGTGACGGAGTAGTCAATTGACTGCCGGAACCTCCACAACTGCGGCGCGATCGGCGCGGGAAGGTCCGCCTTGGGAAGCTGGCGATCGGGCAGAAGCGGGATCCGGGTGGGCGTGGGGCTGCCGATAGTCTCGGTGAGCAGCCCGATCATGTTGTGGAAGTAAACCGTGGTCCGGAGGCCGCCATTCCACCAGGTGGAGTACGGCGCGCCGGAGCGCATGGTGACCCCCGGCTTGCCCTCCGCCACGAAGCGGCTGTGCATCGCCGCGCCGACCAGGTCAAGCTGCGTGACGACCAGCGGATCGTAGTTGTAGTTGAATGGATCGCGGAAGGGCGGCGCATACATCACCGTTCCCGCCGGGCCGGTCTGGTGATGGTTGTAGGCGATCTGCGGGTACCACTCACGGTACATCACCCGGCTCATGTTCTTGCTCTCAGCCTGGGTGACCGCGTAGAAGTCCCGGTTGTTGTCGTGCCCGATGTACTTCTGGTAGAGGCGCGGCAGCCCGGCCAGCGAGCGTCGCTGCGGGTCCGCTTCCCGCATATACCAGTCAGAGACGAGGTCCATGCCATCCGGGTTGGCGTGGACCGCCAGGATGACGCAGTCGTCCAGGATGCGGAGCGTCTCCGGGTCGTTCTTGCTGACCAACTGGTAGACCGACTCCATGAGCTGCTGCGCGCCCAGCGTCTCATTGGCGTGGAGGCCGCCGTCGATCCAGACCACGGCCTTCCCCTCGCGGGCGAGATCGCGGGCCTCGCTCTCCGAGACGCCCTCCGCCAAAGCGAGGCGACGGGCGATCTCGCGGTACCGACCCAGCCTGCGGGCGTTGGACGGACTGGTGATGATCGACATCCACTGCGGCCGGCCCTCCGCCGTCTTCCCGATCTCCACCACCTGCATCCGGTCCGATTCGCGGTCCAGCTTCTGCCAGTAGGCGGTCAGCTTCTGGTAGTTGGGAAGCTCGTAGTCCGCCCCAATCTCATGGCCGAAGAACTGGAGCGGCGAGGTGACCCGCAGAGCAGCGGGCACCCGGTCCTTCGCGAGGGCGGGTGCGGAAGCGCCGCCGGTCAACAACAGCAGGGTGAGGCCGGCAAGGGATAGTGGACGATGGAGGTGGAGCATAGGGAATGGTTGGTTCCGAAACAGGAGTTCCCTTCCGTTGTAGAAGAATCCCGGCTGCGAGTAAGAAGGAAGCCATGGAAGCTGCGCCTTGGCCCTGGTACCCCTGGTACTACTCCAAGGTTTTCTTCCCAATCCCCGGCGAATGGTGAAGAGGTTGTCAGCAAGCTGTCGGCTGAAGCCCAGCCCTTGCCGTCGCGCGCGCCGAGACGGACCGGACCTACGGCACTTCAATCAGCCCTCCCCTGCCTTGATCTCGGATTCGGCCTCGTTCGGAGCCGGCTTAAGGTGTGAGGACAAAGGCATCGGACCACGACTCCATGACTGGCCAGTGTCTCAGCAAACACTGGCCAGCTTCGCGTATCCACGCAATTGATGACTTCGGGTAACAACTTGCTCGCTCGAGCAGCAGCCACGAACTTGCGGTCTGAACGATCAAAGCCGTTGAGCCTTGAATCGTCCGGAAACTCTGTGAAAACTCGTGGATTTCCGGGCAAAGGGGTGATCGCAACTCGCTCACAGCGCACCGACGACCACAGGTTCTGGAGAAGCCATCGAAGGAACTGACTTCCCGCGCCCTGCGGATTGGCCTTCTTGTAGTATCTCAAGTACTCCTCCAGAATGAGGTCCAAGTCATCCATTACAACAATGCCATCTGACTGGATCGATAAGAGTTCGGATACGGCAGCGTATACGCAGTCCGCATCAGCATGCTCCGATGCCTCATCTGCCACAATACAAGCGTTTGTATCGATGACAACTGCTTTCACGACGATACCAAACGCCGTCTCCGCATAGCAGCCCGTGTTCTCTCGGCTACTTCAACAAACTGGTTTCCGAAAAAGTCCGGTGGCCAGTTGCGGATCGCACCGAACTCATCCATGTCAAGTGGAGACAAGTGCGATTTGCCGCTCACAATTTCGCAAAAGTATAGGGCAGCATCCTCTCCATTGAAGCAACTTCCTTGACCGGGGACACGGTACTCCTCAGCGATACGCCGCTGTATCCTGAGCAAGAGGTGCTCACTATGACTCTCCACAATGATCTGAACCCCTCGGTGCTTGATTGCGTCAATGAAAACGTCCGCAAGCTCTGCTTGGACTGAGGGGTGAAGATGGATCTCGGGCTGCTCGAGGATGATCGTTGCCCCTTTGGGTGCATAGTAGAGTAGAACCAGGACGGGGAGGATCTGAGAAACTCCAAACCCCACGTCGGTGAGGTAGACTGGTGAGGAGTCGCTCGTTCGTTGCACCATCACACGGTAGATTCCCGTGCCTGCGAGGATTTCCTCGACTTGAAACGAGTGGATCAATCCGAGCTTCTGGAGCCACACTGCAACGGTCTCTTCCAGCGTCAAGGACGACTGCCCAGGTCCCATCCCGCGGGCAACCCGGTCACCGCGTTGACGACTTGCTAGCAGTGCGTCAATCGCGAACTCCCCCCGCCGTCCTACGCCATCCGGCTGTCCTCCCGCCCAGCGGTAGTCGCGTTGAGGGTCCTCACGCAGTGGTCCGAGGTAGTAGACATTCTCGAGGAACACCTCCAATGCGAGTTCAAAGTCAGACAAGAAGCCAGCATTCTGGTAGGAAGCGCGTACTTGGTCTGGGAACCCGTAGCACTTTACAGGCGAAGAGATTTCCCGTGGACGACCGGGTGCCTTTCGAAACCGGAACGATCCGCCTTCAGCGAGTAGCTCATATTTTCCATCGGGCATCGCTTCCAGCTTGAAGGATTGTCCACCGAAGAGGTAGGTCACCTCCTTGGCATACACCTTCCCTTTGCCATTCTGCTTCAGGAGCGACCTAAATCCCAACTCTCGGCCAGAAACCAAAGCGTTATCCGCGTCTACAGGGTCCGCTACCTGGATTTCCTCTGGGAGATCCCAGTGCATCGTCCAAGCAATCTCGCTAGTGGCGTCACGGCCATGCACTAGGTCCGAAAACGAACCCAGAGAAACAAGACTCTTACGGTCGTCGCCAAAATCCACCACTTGCGATCTATCGGATGATTGCGCGGTTTGCTTCAGCATAAGTAAGAACTGCAAAATGCTCGTCTTACCACTACTATTCGCTCCAAACAGTCCCGTCAGTGGCGCAAACCGCATAGACTGGATCTTGCTCCAAGACTTGAAGTTTCTGAGTGTCAGCTCTCGGATCATCAAGAATCACCATGCTCCCTAGGAAATGCGGTTACTGATCTTTCACTCATGCGGCCTGTGGAAGTCCAACTCCATTTGAACTTTGCCGGGTTGCCGTTCCTGTGTCTCCCCGCCTCGCGAGTCGACTCCCTAGATGTCTCCGTCGGAGCCGGCCCAACGGTCTCCCAGCAAATGGTATCGCAGGAGACCCTTCCTTCCCGTTGACCCGACCAGGACGACCCTGTCTGTTCGGTCCAAGGGAAGTACGCGGGCGCCCGCGAAAGATAGCATAGGCTCTCACCAACGGATCCACGCCCATGCCACGCACCCGCTTCCTCTCCTACCCGGCCCGGTTAAGAACGGCCGTCTCCCTTCCGGTCTTGGTTCACCTGGTGGCGGCCCTGATCGCAGTGGGCCTCGCTGGTCGGGCATCTACGGCTGCGGATTCCGCAACGGCCCTGCCGGGCACCGCGCCGCTCATGTTTGAGGGCGACCTTGCCGACCGGATGGTGGCGGGGATCGACCGCTACCTCGACCGGGAGACTGCGGCTGCGGCTGCCTCGCGGGGTCGGTTATGGAAGGTGGACCGGAGTTCGCCGCAGGCCTATCGCGCCTCGCTGGAGCCGCAGCGCGCTCGCCTCCGAAAGATGCTGGGCGTGGTGGATCAGCGGGTTCCGTTCACGGAACCAGAGGTGATCTCCGCGCCCGGGAGCGGGCCGGAGGTGGCGAAGGCGAAGCGATACCATGTGCTGGCGGTGAGGTGGCCGGTCCTCCCCGGGATCGAGGGTGAGGGGCTGCTGCTGGAGCCGGACCAGGCGCCGGTCGCCGACATCATCGCGCTGCCGGATGCCGATTGGACCCCGGAGCAGTTGATCGGGCTGGCGCCGGGGGTGCCGCCGGCGGCCCAGTACGCACGGCGGCTGGCGGAGAGCGGCTGCCGCGTCCTGGTGCCGACGCTGATCGACCGCACCGACACCTGGTCCGGCAATCCCGCCATCCGCATGACGAACCAGCCGCACCGCGAGTGGATCTACCGCGGCGCGTTCGAGATGGGGCGCCACGTCATCGGCTACGAGGTGCAGAAAGTCCTCGCCGGCCTCGACTGGCTCGACCGCAAGCGGACCGTGGCGGGGAGTCCCACGCGGTCTCTGGGCCTGGTTGGCTACGGCGAGGGCGGGCTGGTAGCGGCCTATGCGGCGGCGATCGATCCCCGACCGGCGGTGACCGTGGTCAGCGGCCACTTCGGCCCGCGCGAGGGGCTCTGGCGGGAGCCGATCTACCGCAACGTCCAGGGGCTGCTCGCGGAGTTCGGGGACGCGGAGCTTGCCGCTATGACGGTCCCGAATGCGTTGGTGGTGGAAGCGTGCCAGGCTCCGGCAGTGAGCGGTCCACCCGCGCCGAAACCGGGCCGGTCGGGCGCGGCCCCCGGAGCGATCATCACGCCGCCCTTGGAGAAGGTGCGGGAGGAGGTGGAGCGGGCCGCCGACCTCACCCGAGGCCTGAAGCCTTCCCACTCCCTCTTCCTGAGCGGGGATGGCGACGGCCTTCCCGGCAAGACGGCCACCCTCGACCTCCTCCTCAACCTGGTGAAGGAGAATGGCGTTCTCGCGCCCCTGGGCACCGCGCCGGTGGAACTGCGGACGGCGTTTGATCCTCGCGCCCGGCAGAAGCGCCAGGTGGAGCAGCTTGTGGAGTTCAACCAGCGGCTGATGCGTGAAGGCGAGCACCGCAGGCGGGCGCTCTGGGCGAAGGCGGACGGTGGCAGCGTGGAGAAGTGGCGCGAATCGACGCGCCCCTACCGGCGTCAGCTCTGGGACGAGGTGATCGGTAAGCTCCCGCCCCCCTCGGTCCCCGCCAATGCGCAAACACGCCTGATCTTCGATGAGCCGAAGTACCGTGGCTATGAGGTGGTGCTCGACCTCTATCCCGACGTCATCGCCAGCGGGATTCTCCTGGTCCCGAAGGAGATCAAGGCGGGCGAGAAGCGGCCGGTGGTCGTCTGCCAGCACGGCCTGGAGGGTCGCCCGGGCGACGTGGCGGATCCGAAGGTCGACAGCCCCTACTACCATCGCTTCGCCTGCCGTCTGGCGGAAGAGGGGTTCGTCACCTTCTCTCCGCAGAACCCCTACATCTTCGGTGACCGCTTCCGGCTGTTGCAGCGAAAGCTGAACCCGCTCGGCAAGACGCTCTTCTCGGTCATCGTCCGCCAGCATGAACGGATCCTGGAGTGGCTCTCCAGCCAGCCGTTCGTTGACCCGGAGCGGATCGGCTTCTACGGACTGAGCTATGGCGGAAAGACGGCGATGCGTGTTCCCGCCCTGCTGGAGCAGTATTCCCTCTCCATCTGCTCCGGCGATTTCAACGAATGGATCGTGAAGAACGCCTCGGTGGAGCACCGCTACAGCTATATGTTCACCGGCGAATGGGAGATCTTCGAGTGGGACCTGGGGAACACGTTCAACTACGCGGAGATGGGCTGGCTGATCTGCCCCCGCCCCTTCATGGTGGAGCGCGGCCACGATGATGGCGTGGCACCGAGCGAATGGGTGGGCTACGAGTTCACCAAGACGCGGGAGCGGTACGACCGCCTCGGCATCGGTGACCGCGCGGAGATTGAGTACTTCAACGGCCCGCACACCATCCACGGCGTCGGAACATTCGCTTTCCTGCGAAAGCACCTCCGGCACAAACCGTGACGTCCGCCCCCATGGAGCGCGGGCGTCCCGCCCGCACCCCTCTTGGTGACACCGAAACGGGTGTGATTCCCTGATACGGCAGTTCAGACGGATGCGGATGCTCCCCCGGCTGCGTGCGCTGCGTGCGCTTTCCCCATCGCGTACTTCCGGAGGTCCAGATCTGGCTGGGTGAGGAGGCCGGCTCGGAGCCGCATCAGT
>JANPLG010000424.1:0-14581 GCA_031426395.1 Actinomycetes bacterium | reverse complement strand
TGAGGTCCCGGCGAACGCGCTGGCGGATGCGGTAGAGGCGGCTCTTCAGCTCGTGGTAGGGGATTCCCAAGAGGCTGGAGATCTCGTTGTAGGGCCGCTCTTCGAAGTAGTAGAGGCTCAGTAGGCGGCGCTGCTCTTCCGGCAGGCGGCCGAGGGCGTCCTGAATGGCGCTCTGGGTCTCGGAGACACGCTCGCTCTCCAGCACGTGGTGCGCGGGATCGTTCTCCTCACCGGCCTCAAGCATCTGGACCTCGGGGAGATCGGCTTCCAGGCTGCAGCCGACAGGGCGGCAGCGGCGGCGGCGGAGGTAGTCAATTGCCACGCGGTTGGCGATGCCGAAGAGCCAGGCCCGCTCCGGGATCTCGCCACGGAAGCTGTCTCGTGCGCGCCATGCCTTGTAGAAGGTCAGTGTCACCGCATCCTCCGCGTCTTCCCGGTTCCCCAGCTTGCGGTAGAGGAAGCTCTGCAGGCCGGATCGCTGGCGCTGGAAGAGCGCCTCGAAGCTGGCGGCATCGCGCGGCTCAGCGAGGCCAAGAGGCGCGAGCGGGGCTGCAGGAGCCGATACAGAGACGGTGGCAAGTAGGGCGGACACGGGTGGGACCTCTTTGGCTGAGAGCGGTCGCCGGAACGCCCGCTCCTTGAACGGCCCGATTGACGAGCCGCCCCCGAAAGGAGCGCCTTCCGACACTCCAAAGGTTAGAAAGGGGCCGTTAAGAAGTCATTAAGTGGCTGCCCGGTTAGCCCTCATTGATATTGCAGTTTTGTTGACTTCGCTGCGTGCCATATTTACAACGGGTGATGGGATTCAGCGTCGTCACTCTTGAGACAACTTTCTGGGCGGCTGAATGCACGGCTCGATCTCACCCTTGCTCCTGGGAGGTTAAGTACGTTTGGCGCGGATCCTGCTGGTTGAAGACGACGAGGTCATTGCGGAAGTGGTGAAGCAGGGCCTTGAAGAGGCCCGTTTCTCCGTGGACGTGGCAGCGGACGGCGACGAGGGTCTGGAGCGCGCCCTGGCCGGCGACTACCAGCTCTTCATCCTCGATGTGATGCTGCCGGGACGCGACGGGTTCGCTCTCTGCCGTGAGATCCGGCAGCGACGCATCGCTGCGCCGGTTCTGATGGTGACGGCTCGCGATGCGGTGCCGGATCGCGTTCAGGGGCTGGAGCTCGGCGCGGATGACTATCTTTCGAAGCCGTTCGACTTCACGGAGCTTCTGGCCCGGGTCCGTGCCTTGCTGCGACGCGACCGAGTTCACAAGGGCCGCGTCATCAAGGTGGCCGACCTTGAGATCGATACCGCCACGCACCAGGTGACCCGAGCCGGGCAGGATATCCGCCTCACCCCCCGCGAGTTCCAGCTTCTAGAGGCACTCGCAGCGAATGAGGGGCGCGTTCTCACCCGCGAGGTGATCCAGGAGCGCGTGTGGCTGGATGAGGAAGCGTACTCCAACACGGTGGACGTGCATATCACCTTTCTGAGGAAGAAGATCGATGCAGGCTTCGAGCCGAAGCTGATCCATACGGTCCACCGGCTGGGCTACACGCTGCGGGTGCCGGACAGCGATCCGAAGGGGAGTGTCTGATGCGACTCAACTCCGTCCGTCTTCGCCTGACCGCCTGGAATGTCGCCGTCCTGGGGCTGATCCTGATCGGATTCGCTGCCACGCTGGCGTACGGCACCCGTGCGGAGATGCTTCGCGCCACGGACGATGAGCTGCGGACCCGAGTGAACATGGATCGTGAATGGTACGTTCACATCCACCGGGTGATGCTGGAGAATGCGGACCTCGCCTTCCCCATGCCCGGCGGGCCGCCACGGCGCAACCGGTTCGGCTCCAATCGGCCGGATACCACGCTGCTCTCGGACGGCACCCTTTCGCCCAAGGCGACCGACGCCGAGCGGTACTCCTACTTCCGCAGAGCCCGCCTGTTCGACCCGCGCGGCAAGAGGCTGCTACCTTGGGGTGGCGACGGGGTTCAGCCTGCGCCGTTCGACCAAAAGGGGTTTGCGGAGGCGCTCGCCGGTAAGGAAGTCCACACAGACGTAACCATCAATGGTCAGCCGGTGCGCGTCTTCTCAGCGCCGGTGCTCTTCGAAGGGATCACCCTGGGGGTGGCGCAGGCGGCGCGGCCCGTCGCCGATCAGGAACGGATTGCGGCGACTCAGCTCAGAACCGTGCTGACCTTGCTCCCGGTGGCGCTCCTCATTTCCGCGCTCGCCGGCATCTTTCTAGCCAGCCGCGCGCTGCGACCCGTGCGGCAGATGACTCAGGAAGCCGCCTCCATCGGGGCAGAGGATTTGTCCCGGCGCCTGCCGGTGACCGGCGGCGATGAGATGGCGGAGCTTGCCGCAACCTTTAACGGGATGATCGGCCGCATGGAGGAGTCGTTCAAGAGCACAGCAGCCGCGTATGAGCGATTGGAAGGTCTCTACGATCAGCAGCGCCGCTTCACCGGCGATGCGAGCCATGAGCTGCGCACGCCGCTCACGCGGATCAAGGCGCACAGCAGCCTCGCGCTCTCCCGGGACAGGACAGGGCCGGAGTATCGGCAGACGCTTCAGACGGTGGACCAGGCTGCGGACGTGATGCAGCGGATCGTGGAGGACCTCCTGCTCCTCGCCCGCTCCGATGCCGGACAGTTGGAACTCAAGCGGCAACCGGTGCCGGTGGGCGAACTGCTCGCCAGAGCCGCGTCCGTGGCGCGTCCCGGGGTGCCGGTGCGCGTGGAGCCGGTCGATCCAATGCTGGGTGTGATCGGTGACCCGCACCACCTGGGCCGGCTGCTTGGCAATCTCTTGGATAACGCGGTTCGACATACGCCGGACTCGGGGCGTATCACGCTTGCCGCATCACGCGTGGGCGACCGCGCAGTCATCACCGTCACTGACACCGGCGAGGGGATTGCTGAGGAGCATCTCCCGCACCTCTGCGAGCGGTTCTATCGTGTCGACCCTGCGCGCGCGCGCCGCCAGGGCGGGACGGGCCTCGGCCTCTCGATCTGTCAGAGCATCGTCCAGGCGCACGGTGGCTCACTGGAGATCACCAGCCGCGTGGGCGAGGGGACCACGGCGACCGTGGCTCTCGCGATAGCTCGCATGGCGGAATCGACCGACCCAGACTTCCAAGCACCGGACTCCGATAGGTTCGCAGAGCGAGTCCCGCTGCGTGAGGCGCCACGGGTGGCCAGCGGTAGCGCTTCGTAGCTCGGCGGACCAGACCGTACTGACGCCAGTGCATCGTTCGGAAGTCGCACCCACCAGAGGCGGCAGCCAGCGTCCCGCCGGGGTATCATCGCTCAGACGGTGGTTCGCCGCCGCACGTCAACACCGCCAGAGCGGCCTTCCCGGCACCGGATGGCAATGACCGTCACCCCTCCGCACATCCCTCAGCGCACCAGTGACTCCCCAAATAGCGGCGTAGAACAGGGCTAGGAACCGGTCCGGAAGGGTCGACGTCCGTCCCAGCTACAGGCCTACGGGGTGAGTCTCCTCTGCGTTCTTGTTGCAGGTGGACTGACTTCGCTCTTGTGGAAGCCGGTCTTCAATCACATACCGTTCACGCTCTTCTTCGCTGCGGTGGCCCTGGCCGCTTGGTACGGAGGGATGTTTCCGGGACTGCTGGTGGCGGCCGGCGGGGTTTCCGCCTATGCCGTGCTGGTGCGTCCGTGGGGCGCGAGCCAGTCACTTGCTGCTGCAGTGGTCCTATGCGTCTCAGCGCTGGTGAGCTGGCTGGCGGAGCAACGACGGCAGGCCCAATGGGCCCTGGAAGCTGAGATCGCCAACAGCCAGCGCCAGGGTGCGGCGCTCAAGCAGCGGGAGAGTGATCTTGCCTTGACTGCTGCGCGGCTGGAGGCGGAGCGCGCCCGCCTCCATGCCACTCTGGAGCACCTGCCCGTGGGAGTGTTCCTGGCCGAGGCAGAGAACGGGAGCATCGTCTACGGGAACCCTCAGGGCCGCAGTGACTGGAACCTGCCTTCGCTGCCGGTCCCCGCGCTCGGTGAGTTCGAGGGCTACGGTCCCCACGGGCATCGGCTCACCGAGGAGGAGTGGCCGCTCAGCCGCGCGCTAACCCAGGGCGAAGTGGTCACAGGCTTTGAGATCGACATCTTCCCAGAGGGTAGGCGTCGGGTCATGCGCGTCAATTCCGCCCCGGTGCGGGACGCTGAGGGCACCATAGTCGGCGCGGTGGTCAGCTCGGACGACATCTCCGTGGAGCGACGGAGCTCCATCCACCTGGAACTGCTCGCGGGAGCCAGCCGGCTCCTCGCTTCACCGGCTGACTTGAAGGCTGCGCTTCAGTCGGTGGCGGAGCTTGCTGCTGGCGGCATCACGGAATGGTTCTCGCTCTATCTGGTCCGGCCGGATGGGGCCATCGATCTGGTCGCCCTGGCGCACGAGGATGCCGAGTGCCTTGCCTTTGCCCGGGAGATCTGCGCCCGCTACCCCATCGATCCTCAACATCCTGCCGGGATCTCGCAAGCGATCGCAGCCGGAGTGCCACAGCTCGCTACAGAGGTCACGGAAGAGCAACTCCGAGCCTTCACCCGCGACGAGTCGCACTTTGAGTTGTTACGGCAGATCGGTGCCCGTTCCGTGGCCGTGGTCCCCATCCTCGGACGGGAGGGCGCGCTGGGGGCGATCTCCCTCGTCTCCTCGGAGAAGCGATTTCGCCTGGACGAGGCGGATCTCTCGGTGGCCCAAGACCTTGCTGCGCGGATTGCCGTCGCCCTCCAGTTGTCACGCCTGAACCAGGAGACCACCGAGACTCTGGCCGCGCTCCGGCGCAGTGAGGCACGATACCGGTCGCTCACCATCTCGTCCGCGCAAATTGTGTGGGTCACCAACGCGCAAGGCGCCATCGAGCAGGAGATGCCCGGATGGAGCGCCGTGACCGGTCGCCCCGTGGCGGACACCATGGGGTTTGGGTGGCTGGACGACCTACACCCCGATGACCGCGACCGGTCTGCAGCCGCCTGGGAGGACGCCCACACCTCCGGCACCTTCTATGAGACCGAGTACCGACTTCGCCTTGCAGACGGTACCTACCGCCGCTTCGCTGCCCGCGGGACACCGGTTCGCAACGCGGAGGGCGACATTCTGGAATGGGTGGGCACCTGCACCGATATCGAGCAGGCCCACGCCCTGGAAGAGGCGCTGCGATCCAGTGAGGAGCAGTTCCGGACGCTGGTGGAGCAGTCACCACTAAGCATCCAGGTGTTCGACCTTGAGGGCCGGCTACTCCAGGTGAACCGGGCGTGGGAACATCTCTGGGGCGTGACCCCGGAGGCGCTGGGAGATTACAGCCTCCTGGCCGACCCGCAATTGGACCGGATGGGGATCACCCCCTACCTGCGGCGCGCGCTGGCGGGCGAGGCGCTGGAACTCCCGCCGGTGGGCTACGCACCGGCCGAGACGCGTCCGGACCTGGCGGTTGACCCTGAACCAAGATGGGTCCGCGCCTTCGCCTATCCAATCCGTGACGGCGCGGGCGAGATCCGGCAGGCGGTGCTCATCCAAGAAGACTATTCGGACCGGAAGCGGCTGGAGGACGAGCTTCAACAACGGCTGGAAGAGCTGGGCGAAGCGTCTCAGCACAAGGACCAGTTTCTTTCCATGCTGGCACACGAGCTTCGGAACCCCCTGGCGGCCGTGACGAACGCCCTCCACGTCCTCTCCCTGGCGGAACCGGGGTCGCGGGCCTTCACTCGGTCGCACGAGATCGCGACCCGTCAGGTGGTGCACCAGAAGGTGCTGGTGGACGACCTCCTGGACGTCTCCCGCATCAACCGCGGCAAGGTGGACCTCCGGCGGGAGTCACTCGATCTGATCGATCTGGTTCACCTTTCGGTGGAGGATCACCGCGCGGTCTGTGAGCGTGACGGCATCACCCTGGAGTTTAGTGCGCCCAGCGTGCCGCTTCCCGCGGAGATCGACCGGACGCGGATGACGCAGGTGGTGTCCAACCTGCTGGACAACGCCGTGAAATTCACGCCCCGTGACGGCTCCATCTGCGTGAGCGTCACTCCCGCGATGGGAGGCAATGAGGCTCGCATCTCCGTGGCGGACACCGGGATCGGCATCCCGCCCGCGCTGTTGCCGCTCGTCTTCGAGCCGTTCCGGCAGGCGGAAGACACCCTCGCGCGGTCGCGCGGCGGTCTCGGCCTGGGTCTGGCGCTGGTGCGCGGCATCGTGGAGCTTCACGGCGGCAGCGTCTTCGTGCAGAGCGCGGGAGAGGGGAAGGGGACGGAGTTCATCCTCTCCGTCCCCGTGCACGCCCCGCCAGCCGAATCGGGCACCGAGTAGCAAGGAAAGGAACATCTGCAACCGAAGGCTCCAGGTTCACTTGGCGGCCCATCCCTCGGAAACCCAACGGGAGGGCGAGGCTCCTGCCGAGCCGCAACCGAAGGCGCCTCTTCTTGGGTCTCACTGTGGGCGGCAGAGTTCGACTTCGTCGGGCCGCACTTCCCGGAAGGGCCTCGCACTCGCGTTGGCCTCCAAGGATTCACCCTGGCGGAAGGTTTGATCCTCCGGTTGCGGCTCGGTTGGAACCTCGCCCCCCCCCCGGGGAATCCCACGCTCAGCGGCTTGCGGTAAGCCGGGGCTCTTCGCCGGTCTGGCCTCGATCCGTAAGGGTGTCGGGGACGCGGGAGAGGAAGTAGGGGGACTGGGTGAGGTGACGGTAGGTCGCCAGCACTTCCGGGTTTGCAGTGACGGAGTAGTTGTTCTCCGCCGCCCCTCCGGAAATGGTGTCCCAACTGAACCAGTAGATCATTTTCACGCGTGGAAACTGGGTCGGCAGGCTGCGGTAGAGGCGGGACATCTTCTGAATGGCAAAGCCCGGCATCGGCTGGCTGCACGCCATACAGAAGCTGGTGGCCGCGTACTCCGAGATCTGGATCGGCTTCCGCGACGCGTATCGCTGGTAGACCGGCCGAAGCAACTCCAGCGGATCCTCCCGGTGGGCGGGGAAATCGAGCCGACCGTTGTGGTGGTGAACGCTGTAGATGTTCACCCCCACCCAGTCCACCGCGTCATCGCCGGGGTAGTAGCTGGGGATGTTGCCCTTGGGCATGCAGTAGGGCGTCCAGACCATCGCGACGTTGGGTGCTTCCTCACGCATCACCTTGGCAACCAGCCGAAACTTGGCGCGGTAGAGGCTCGGATTGCCGCTGTATGCGGTCCACGCGCCGTTCATCTCACTGGCGAAGCGAAGGAAGACGGGACCGCCAGAAGCCGCCGCAGCGCGGGCCCACTTCCGGAGGTAGGCGTTGTCGCGGACCGCGCGGAGTCCCTCGTTCGGCTCAAAGGCGATGTTGGGGACGGAGCCCACCTGGCGCACTTCCCGCACCCAGGCAATAGGGAAGGGCCGACCGTATCCCGTGTAGGTGAGGTAGGACGCGTGGCCTTTGCCCACCGTTTCCTCCCAAAGGTCCATCCGCCGGTTGACGTTGGCGTCCTGGATCACGAACGCCCCGAGATAGCAGCCGCGGGCCGGCTCGAACTTGGCCTTGCCCGCACGTAGTGAGGGGAGCTTCACCTGCAGGGGATCGGTGATGTCCCGGCCGCCTTCGTTGCCGGTGGTCCGCGCAACGGTCGGCAGGCTGCCACCCAAGCGAATCTCCTGTGCGATCACGGACCCATCGTCCGTCTGGACGCCGACCACGGTGGCGACGATCCCGGGCTTCAGGTCTTCCCGGCCGTAGAAGACGGTGCGGTCGGTCGCATCGAAGACGTAGGTCACATCCGCCAGCCGGATGGGGCGGGCCGTAGGCGCTGACTGCACACGCTGTCGCCCCGAATCCGAGGTGGTGGAGACGACATCCAACTCCAACGACTTCCGGTCGCCCGCCACCGCGCGGATCCTGCCGACCAGCCTCACTCCCAAAGTCTGGCCGGAAAGCACCACATCCTCCGCGCGCGCCGGCCGACCCACGTGCGGCACGACCGAGAGCATGGAAAGCAGCAAGAGGGGAGCGAGCATGCGACGCATGGAAGATGGGGACCCGAGGAAACCGGCTGGATGAGCAGTGTAGTGCACTCTCCTCTACAAGGATAGATCCTCGGCAGGTTCCGCTTTCCGGCTTCCGACTATGCGAGAGATCCAAGGCACGGGTGGGTATCTGATGCGTCATCTGTGGATCGCGAATGATCCCCAGGGATGATGGGTATCACCCGGCTGACCAGCGAGACTGGTCCGAGATCATCCAGCCGACGACGGAGCCTGGGCGAAAGCGATCCGGGGACGCCGGCAAGGGATAGAGGAACGCAATCATGGAAGCACGGATGGACCAGCACCCACTGGCTGGCGGCGCAGTCTCCGCATCGCGGCCGCGGAATGTCCACGGAGGCCACCGATCGCAATCACAGGCCGCCACGTTCGCGCACCCAGGTGTCCGCACCAAAGTCTCGGACTACAGCGTGCCGACGCAGGTTCGCACCGTGTATGTGCCCACTGTGCACCACCATGAGTGGCGCATACCGGCGACGGCGGCGCTCTTCTCAGTGGGTGCGGCCGGTGGCTGGGCGGTGATCGACTGGCTCATGCGGACGTAGGCAATTGCGGAATGGGGAGTGGGGACGCGGGTTGGCTGACACAGGTCGGGTGTCCAACCTCGCCACCCCCAATGAAGTCTGACCTTCTGCACAAGCAAGAAGTCCCGCTCTCTGCGTGCGCAATCGTCAGGTCTAAAGCCGCTTGACGGAAACGGGTGCGTCCTTCCGCGACTCGGCCCCCCGGCCCCCAATTCTGGGGGAGAACCCCGTCGCCGCGAGTTTTACCACTCGGCCACGCGAGGTGGTCACTTTCATGTGTGTGGGGTGCATGTAACGCGTCGGAGTTCCGGCCTTCCGGTACCCTCACGAGTAGCGGCTAACTCTACGGATTTGCACTCTCCCCCAGGATTGGGGGCCGGGGGGCCATCCTTTGCCAAGCCGAATCCGCCAGGCATTCAGCCACCCTTCTCCTACCTGGGAAGTCCGACTTCACGCCCGATAGGACACGGCGAGACCCCTCACCCTGCGCAGGAGCGAGAAGAAGCCTCGTAAGCCTTCCGCCACGCCGGCGGCTACCAGGAACCCACCGATGAACGCGGGGATTACCAGGACTACGATCAGCGCAATCGCCGCGAGCGGATGCTGGCCGAGGAGATAGGTCACCGCCCAGATCTCTGCGACAAGAGCCGCGAGAAAGAAGCCCACAATGCCCAGCGAAAGCGCCAGCGACGCCACCCGTGAATGGTGCTGGGAGAAGTCGTGGTAGAGCGCGCGCACCAGGGAGAGCAACCCGAAGGTGATCGGGTTGGCCACCTGGAGCAGCCGCTCTTCGTCTGCGGTGACCAGGAGGTAGCGCATGGCTACCTGATCGTCGCGGGGGACATCATCCTGGGGCTGGACGCAGAGACTGGTGTTGAACCCACTCTCGCCTGCATCCCGGTAGGAAAGGTTCCCGCTCACGTCCAGACGATAGGTCCGCCCGGCGTGCCGTTGGGACGGCAGGTCGAGGTAGCCCATCGTCTTCATCCGGAGGTACTGCCGCTCACCCAGGACATCCCGGAGCAGGAGATCGGCCTTTTCGGACGGACCCACATGCTCCCCTAGAGGCAGCGTCTGGCCGGGCCTCACGGGCGGCAGGTCTGCGGCGTTCTCTGCAGCCCACGCCATCCCCTAGCCTCCCTTGATCTGTGGGATCACCACAATCTCTCGGGCGGTGGGATCGAAGGTGCGCAGCCGCTGGCCCACGCCTTCGCTGTCGAGGCGAAAGACGCCGCGGCCTTCCGCGAAGGCACGGTCAATCATCATTTGCGCGCGGTCGAGGGAAGCGGTGTCCGTCTCGCTCCACTGCACCTGCGTGTCGCCTTCGGCGCTCATCCAGCGGATCGTACCCATTTCAAAGCTCCGTGCCGCCCGAATGACTGTGGTAGCCTCCAGGCGAGATTAATAGTTGGTTCAGGAGTAAGCGCGTGGGGTCGGGGTGACAGCAAGCGCTTCCGTGTCTTGTGATTACCCGGATTGCGGGCCATCCAAGCGTGGTCTGTGACATGAATGTGAGGACAATCTTCAGGAGACCCGCGCGCCGCGAACCACCGTCATGCACCGCGCAACTTTGCAATTTGCAATTTGCACTTTTCAATTAGCAATCCGATAGCTTCGTGCCGCATTCAACAGCGGTCCCATTATCCCGATCATGTCCGAACCCGCACCAAAGTCGAACTTCCGCCTCGCCGCAATGGAAGCGGTGTCCGCCGAGGAACTGGCGATCCTGCTGCGGCAGGAGCGGCATCGGCAGCGGGACGCCAATCACCGGCAGCCCTCCGGAATGCGCGCCTGCCGGGCGCTCTCAGACGCCACCGACCTGATGCTCCAAAGGCTCTTCGCACTGGCCCTGCCGGAGCACGCGGAACAGCGGGAGTCGGTCCGTCGGCAGATGGCCGTGGTGGCCACCGGGGGCTATGGGCGACGGGAACTCTGCCCGCACTCGGACGTGGACGTGACTTTTGTGGTTGCGGAGGAAGAGGACGCGGCGCTGGATGCCACAGTGCGCCGGATGTTCCACTTCGTCATGGAGCTCTTCACGCAGCGCTCCGGGCTAAAGGTCGGCTACGCCTACCGCACCCTCGGGGACGCGGACTCCCTGGATCATCAGACCCAGACCTCGCTGCTGGACAGCCGCGTGGTCGTGGGCAGTCATCCCCTCGGGACCCAGTTCGCCACGGAAGTGCTTCGCCAGATCTGGCCCGGGGCGTTCATCCGCCAGAAGGTGGAAGAGCGTCGCCGGATCTCGGAGAAGCACGGCGGCACGCTCTACCGCATCGAGCCGGAGATCCGTGAGGGTCCCGGTGGCCTACGGGATATGCACCTGGCGGAGTGGCTTGCCACGGTCGCCTTCCCGACCGCCCGCGGCGACGTTTGGCGGCAGCTCCAGCGATTGGGCCTAGTGACACGAGAGGACGCACAGGGGGCGGCCGCTGCCCGGGACTTCCTGCTCACCGTCCGCAACTGGATGCACTGGCAGACGGATCGAACGAGCAACATCCTGGTCCGGGAGCGGCAGGAGCATCTGGCCGAGGCGCTCCAATTCCAGGACGACGACGGTGCCTCCCGCGTGGAGCGGTTCATGGAGCAGTACTACGCGCACGCGGAGAGTATCGCGCGGGTGGCGGGTTTTGTGGCGGACCGCTGCCTGGCGGAGCGGCTCAACCTCACGGATGAGCTGGTCTGCCACGGTTCAGAGCTTCAGGCGGCGTTTCCGTGGGTGGAGGTGCACTCACCCCGGTTCCTGGTGGACCTGGGACGTCACTTCCAGGAGCACGGACTTCTCCCTGGCTACGAACTGCGACGCATGATCGCGCAGAACCTCGCGGCCTGCCCGGAACTGAGTGGTGATGCGGAAGCCGCGGATGACTTCCTCGGCCTGCTTCGCACACAGCCAGGGCCGGTTCCCGTGCGCGCCGTCCTGGGGGGCTACGCCGCGCCCAAGAGCCTGCGCCGGGAGACGGAACGGCCCATTGTCTATGAGACGCTCGCGCTTCTCGCAGAGCTTGGCGTCCTGCAACGGCTGATCCCGGAGTTGGGAGTCGCCTACCGCCGCGTGCCGTTCGACCAGGTCCACCGGCATACCATCGGCTTCCATACGCTGGAGACCGTCCGCGCGTTGGCCGAGCTTCGCTATACAGAAGAGGACCACCTCGCTGAGCTGCGCCGCATCGTGGCAGAGATCGATAAGCCGGAGGTTCTCTACTTCGCGGCGCTGCTGCACGATGTAGGCAAGGTCGCCACGGCCAATCCAGGGGAGCAGGGCGCGCCTGGACACTCCATTGCAGGCGCGATCATGGCCCGTGACATTTGCGAGCGGTTACAGCTTGAACCGCAGGCCGCGGCCAAGGTAGTGCTGCTGGTGGAGCACCACCTGCTGATGTCAGAGACGGCGCAGCTTCGCGATCTGACCCAGGACAAGACCATCCAGGACTTCAGCGCCGTCATCGGTTCGGCCGATCTCCTGAGCATGCTGCTGCTGCTCACCTACTCGGACATGCACGCCACCGGCGTCCTCTCCCCCATGAAGGTGCGCTTCCTGCTCGATCTCTACTTCCGCGCAGAACCCCTCGTGACGACCCAGGGTGGGATGCGGTCGACGGCCGGGGGAACGGTCGCGGGCAATCCTGACCGGGAGCGGCGGTTCCGCAGTCGTCTGTCACGGCAGTTGACCGGGCCGGACCTGACCCCGGAACAGGTGCGGGACCACACCGAAGGCATGCCGGTTTCTTACTTGCTTAACAGCAGTCCGGCGCAGATTTCGCTGCACATCCGGATGGTGGAGACCATGCGCCAGCAGGCCCAACCGATGCCGGTGGTGGAGTTCGACCAGGAGCTTGGCACCGGCGTCAGCACCATCCATCTCTGCACCCTGGAGCGGCCGCAGCCAGGGCTCCTGAGCCAGATCGCCGGCGTGCTCTACGCTCATGACATCGCGGTCCACGGTGCCCAGGTGTTCACACGCACTTCGCCGCCGGCGGTCGCCCTGGACGCCCTCTGGGTGGACTACCACGGCCGGGCGGTCCCACTCCCCAAGCGGCAGGAACTGGAGCGGGACCTGATCGAAGCGCTCACGCACGACAGCGTGGAAGCGCTCATCGCCAGCCGCCGACGGGATCTGCCCCGCGCCATACCGCCGAAGCGCGTGGCACTCGATAATGAAGCTGCGGAGGTCCACACGGTCCTTGAGATCGAGGGTGACGACCAGCCCGGCTTCCTCTACCGGATCACGCGCACCCTCGCTCGGCTGGAATGGAACATCCACAGCGCCCGCATCACCACGGTGGGAGGCAGGGCGCGCGATGCCTTCTATGTCACCTCTCCGCAAGGAGGTAAGCTGCTTGAAGACGAACCCGCCCTGGTGGAAGCCTTCCTGGCCGAGTTTGTGAAGTAATCGTGAACGCCGAGCAGAAGCACCTCAACCACGGAGACACGGAGACACGGGGAAGGCACGGAGTTGTTGGAGAGAATCGTAGAGGTCCGCTTGTCGGCTGGCCGAGCGGCGGTTGGATGCCGACCTTCCTGGCAGACCGTCTTTCCGGTTGCGTTCTCTGCGCTCTCCGCGCCTCTGCGGTGAAGATGCAATGCTAGTGGAGATACCCGTGAGTGAAGTACTGCCGATGAAACGCGAGGTCCCGTTCCGCGGAATTGGAGCCGAAACGATGGTCCGCGACCCGGAGCGGAAGCTGGTCCATTTCCTGAACCCCACCGCCGCCATCATCTGGGAATGCCTGGACGGTGTGTCAACGCTTGCGGACTGCGAGCAGCGGATCCGCGAGAAGGTCACGGTTCCACCGGAGGTCGACCTCGCCGCGGACATACAGGGCGTGATCGCGGACTTCCGCGCGAAGAACCTGCTGGTCGAGGGGTAGCTTGAACCATCAGCGGAAGATGGTTCAGTTGTATGGAAGATGCTTGAAGGGCGCTATCCCAGGTCCGCTGAACCGTATGACACATGTCACCCAGTCATTCTCCGGGTGAGAAGACCAAGGGATCGTAGCAATGACTGAAAACCAAGTTTCGAGGCGGTCGTTCCTGTTTGCGACGGGTGCCGCCGCACTTTGCGGAGCCGCCATCGGCTCCTCTCCTGCTGTTGCGGCGGGGAAGCGTTTGCCGGTTGGCCTGGAGCTCTACTCCGTCCGCGACGAGTTGTCGAAGGACCTGATGGCGACCGTGCGCACCGTGGCCAAGCAGGGCTACGAGGTCGTTGAGTTCTATTCGCCCTACTTCCAGTGGACGCCGGAGTACGCTCGCGAGGTCCGCAAGCTCCTGGATGAGCTGAACATCAAGTGCCTCTCCACCCACAACGGCCGCAACGCGCTCGAGCCGGAAGGGCTGAAGAAGGCGATTGAACTGAACCAGATCCTCGGCTCCAAGTCCATCGTGATGGCGGGTCCCGGCCGCGTGACCACGCAGGACGATTGGAAGAAGGTCGCCGACACGCTCACCAGCGCAGCCGAGGTACTGAAGCCGCTCAAGATGCGGGCGGGGTACCACAACCACGAGCTTGAGTTCAAAGAGGTGGCAGGGTTCCGGCCGATGCCGTTCCTGGCCGCCAACACCCCCCGCGATGTGACCTTGCAGTTCGATGTTGGCACCTGCGTCGACGCGGGTTACGACCCAGTTGCCTGGATCAAGGCGAACCCCGGCAGGATCCGCTCGCTGCACCTGAAGGACTGGGGTGCCGGCGCGGACCGGGGCTACCGCGTCCTCTTCGGGGAGGGCGATACGCCGTGGAAGGCGTTGCTGGATGCCGCGGAAGAGCACGGCGGTGCGGAGTTTTACCTGATCGAGCAGGAGGGCAGCCGCTTCCCGTCCATCGAGACGGCGGCGAAGTGCCTGGAGAACTTCCGCAAGCTGCGCCCCAAGGCGTAGGCCCTGCCGGTAAGCATAACGTTCATTTCGTGGGGGAGTAGGATTAGGATTAAGAGTAGTCTCTACTCACTTCATTTGCGCGCAAAGCGCGCAGGATTCGGCTCAAGCAGGCTGGAGGCCAGCCAGCTCCGGGATGAGGACGAGTTCCCGCAGCTTCAGAGCCGCGAGGAC
>JANPLG010000423.1:0-10927 GCA_031426395.1 Actinomycetes bacterium | reverse complement strand
CACCCACTCACCCACTCACCCACTCACCCACTCACCCACTCACCCACTCACCCACTCACCCACTCACCCACTCACCCACTCACCCACTCACCCAACTAATGGCTGGGCGCGGCGATCTCGACCAGCTCTACATCGAAGATGAGGGTGCTGTTCGGAGGAATGTCGGCACCTGATCCCTGAGCACCGTAGCCTAGGTCCGAGGGGATCACGAGCTGTCGCTTCTCGCCCACCTTCATGCCCTTGACGCCCAGGTCCCATCCCTTGATGACCGCGCCGTGACCCAGCTCAAAGGAGAAGGGATCGCCACGGTCGAGCGAGCTGTCGAACTTCTTGCCGTTCTCCAGCCAGCCGGTGTAGTGGACCTTCACCGTGTTGTGCCCTGCTCCCTCGCCGGCCCCTTCCTTGAGGATGGCGTACTTGAGGCCGCCTTCCATCTCCTTGTAATCCTTGGGGTCGACCTTGGCGGGAGCCGCCGGAGCGCCGCCCGTAGGAGTGGTAGGGGCCGTGCTGCCGGTCCCACCGGTGGTGCCGGTGCCGGTGCTGGCGCTTGGGGCCGTCTCATCCGGGCCCCATCCGCATCCGCTCGCTGAGAGCACAAGGGCCATCGCGCCCGCTGTCCACCATCTCATGGTCACTTCTCCCGTGGCCGCAGCTCCCATGTCCGCCGAATGGTGACGGATCAGGCTGCGCATAGATGAAAACGTCGGAGCCGCGATTGACAACTCCGCCTTCGTTATAGCTCCGAGCCCAGCCTCGCAACCGAATCACGTAGGTATGACTACCAGAAGAGGGTGGAGTCGTTAGGGGTGGAAGAAACGTGGTGGGAGCATAAAAAGCTCTGTCACCCTCGCTCAGCAACCCTTTGAAAAAATGCCAGTGCCCTGCGGTGGCGTAGTGCGTGAATCCACGCCTCAGCTATCGTCACCCTCGTCCGGCAACCTTGGTGCGAGGCGGCCCGTGCCACGCGGGGATCCACGGGAGTGCTTGTCGACCTCGCGTTCTTCGGTTAGATTCTCGACGCAACTCGACCCGTCGCCTCGTGTCGCACTGATGCTGAGAGCGACGAGCGGCTTATCGCGTGTTGGATGAGTGGATGGACCACTCTCCTGGCGCCCAGCAAGCTGCACGCACGGGACGCCGCGCGTGCCTGGAGAACCTTCGTAATGCGCATCCCGATCATGTCTGCCGCGGCCTTGGCCGCCGGTCTCCTGACCAACGGAGCCCACGCGGCTCCCGCCGTAACCGGCGACTATGTGGAGGCCCGCAGCTCCAACGTCTTCGTGGGTGCCTGCCACCGGGAAGGGGAGCTCCTCACCGCGGGGCGGAACGCGGTCCTCGCCTGGAGCGTCACCGGCGGCTCCTACCGGGGGGTCGAACTCAATGGGCTGAAGGCGGTGGCCGTGGTCGCCGCGGACAAGCACCTCTCCTTCGCGGACGCCCGCCGGGAGTCAGTCCTCTACGTGAGCGAGGATGCGACGCCGGAGCAGCGGGAGGCGCTGGTCGCCATGCTGAAGGAGCGCGCGGTCAAGGCGCTCGGCACCGTGGCGGTGGTGAAGGCAGCGCCTATCACCTTCGATGCCAGCGGCGACCTCTACCGCGTCCACGTGGCCTCCCTGGCCTACATGAAGATCAAGAAGGCTCCCGGCCAGCTCTGCTGCAAGCAGCCCTACGAGCAGTGGGACAAGCCGTTCGTGCCCGTGGCCGACTACAAGCCCGGTTTCTGCGTGGGCGTGGAGTACAAGGACACCGGACTCCTCAAGGCGTGGAGCGCCTCCGAGCAGAACAACGCCTACTTCGGGCAGTTCTCGCTCTAGAACTCTCGCCTTCAACCCCACAGCCTCCAGCGGCCCCTGTCCTCCGGGCTGGGGCCGCGCTGCGTTTTGGAACCGAGGTCCGGCTGTCACACGGAGCGCCCGTTTTAGGCCGGGCAATGCGGTCTTGAGCACTCCTGGACCGGGTATAGATAAGATACTTCTTGCTGGCAGCCGCGAGTTTCCAAGGTCCCGCAGTATCCGCTGCTTCTATGGGTAGCCTGGATGCGCCGCACCCAGGCGGGCAGCGCGCCCGTCGGGGCGGTGCTGCGGCCCGTTACTGATGAGACCGTCCCTGCTTAACATGTGCTGTGGCCTGCCTTCCGGCTTCGGATGCGCGGGTCGGGAGTTCCGGGAGCACTGCCGCAGATGAACCGCTTTTACGAAGACCTGGTTCGACAGATGGAGCAAGAGTTCGACCGCTCGGACGACATGCTCCGTCGGTTCCTCCACGCCTTCTCCACGCCTGCCCGCTTCTGGGAGCCGCGAGCGGATGTCTACGAGACCCGGGATGCCGTCAAGGTCAAGGTGGAGCTGGCGGGGGTGCGGCCGGACTCCATCCACGTGGAGCTGTCCGGGGACGGACGCCAGCTCCTCGTCCGGGGGATCCGGGGCGATGAGCGCACGGAGGCGGAGGACCGCATCCTCTTCCACCAGATGGAGATCTACCTGGGACCCTTCGAACGGCTGCTGACCCTTCCCGCCGCCACGGAGGTGGAGCGGGACCAGGTGACAGCCAGCTATCGGGACGGCTTCGTCATCATCACGCTGCCCAAGCGCCAGGAGCCTCTGCCGCAGACCACCCAGATCCAGGTGAAATGCGAGGCCAACTCCTGAAGGCCGCACTAAGGCGAATGCCCACAATGCCCCGCCCAACAGATTTCTCCGGTCGCCTCTTACGAGCGCTGGGGGCCGTGTTCTCACCGGCCCGCCGGAACCGCTGAACCATTATGAACACCGATAAGAACCTGACCGAAGACTTAGGCCCGGATAGCCCCGAAGAGACGGAAGCACATTCCGACGCGCTGCCCGCCACCGAGGAAGAAGAGCACTCGTTGAAAGTTGAAGAGCTTGCGATTGACGTGCCAGGGTCGGACGCGCCGGAGTCGGACGCGCCAGAGTCGGACGCGCCGGACGCGGACGAACTGGAGCTGGAAGAGCCGGAGGCAGAAGACGGCGACGTAAAGGCTTCCGCAGAGACACCGACGCCGGACCGAGCCGAGGGCGCTCGCCTGCCTCGGGAGCTCTCCATCCTGCCGCTGCGGGATAACGTCCTCTTCCCCGCCGTGGTCGCGCCGCTCACCGTCACCCGCGAGGCGTCCGTCCGCTTGATTGACGATGCCGCCGTGGCGGAGAGCCGCATCATCGGTGTGGTCACGCTGAAGGACCCGACCGTCGAGACCCCCACCTTCGCGGACCTCCACCCCATTGGGGTGGCTGCGGCCATCCGGATGATGGTGAAGATGCCGGAGGGTGTCCGCCTCATCGTCCACGGGCTTCAGCGAATCCGCCTTCTGGAGCCGACCCAGGAAGACCCCTACATTCGCTGCAAGATTGAGCCGCTGGAAGAGAGCGACGTCCTGAGCGAAGCGCAGGGTGTCGCGTCGTTCCTCACGGTGGCGCCGGACGCTGAAGTCGTCATCGATCTTGAGGAAGAGGAGGCGGCGATCCTCAGGAATGCCGGCCTCGTTTCGGGGGACGGGCTGGAGTTCGACCTCGGCGACGCTGACGAGATCGACGACGAAGCGGAACTCGACGATATCGAAGTCGATGATCTGGACGATTCTGAAGAGGACGCCGAGCCAGAGGTGGACCTCTCCGAGAGTGAAGGCACCGAGGACGAGCCGGGCGTAGAGATCCGCGCGCTGGTGCGGAACGTCTCGGGCGGCTTCCAGAAGGTCGTCCAGATGTCGCCCAACCTCCCGGATGAGCTGCAGGCCATCCCGATGAACGTGCGGGATCCCGGCACCCTGGCGGACCTAGTGGCCGCGCATATGCCGGTCGGCACGGCGGAGAAGCAGGGCGTGCTGGAAGAGCTGGATGTGCGCGACCGCCTGCGCCGCCTGGCCGGGCTGATCCAGCAGGAGCTGAACGTCCTGGAGGTGGGCAGCAAGATCCAAAACGAGGTCTCCACGGAGATGAACCGCGTCCAGCGCGAGTACTACCTCCGGGAGCAGCTCAAGGTCATCCAGAAGGAACTGGGCGAGGGCGACGACCGCGAGAGCGAGATCAGCGAGCTGCGGGAGAAGATCGAGGCTTCCGGCATGCCGGACGACGCCCGCAAGGAGGCCGAGCGCGAACTCGACCGGCTGCAGCGTATGCCTCCCGCCGCTGCTGAGTACACGGTCGCCCGCACCTACCTGGACTGGCTCACCACCCTCCCCTGGAAGGTGAAGACAGACGACAACCTCGACATCAAGGCCGTCCGCGTGGTGCTGGACGAGGACCACTACGGCCTGGAGAAGATCAAAGACCGCCTGCTGGAGTACCTCTCCGTCCGCAAGTTCAAGCGCGAAGGTGACGTGCGCCAGCCGATCCTCTGCTTCAGCGGACCTCCCGGCGTGGGCAAGACCTCGCTGGGCAAGAGCATCGCGCGGGCGATGGGGCGGAAGTTCGTCCGCTTCAGCCTGGGCGGCATGCGAGACGAGGCGGAGATCCGCGGCCACCGGCGCACCTACATCGGCGCGCTGCCGGGACAGATCGTCCAGGGGCTGCGCCGGGCCGCCACCAGGAACCCGGTGATGATGCTGGACGAGATCGACAAGGTGGGCCAGGACTTCCGCGGCGACCCCTCCTCGGCGCTCCTGGAAGTGCTCGACCCGGAGCAGAACCGCGAGTTCCGCGACCACTACCTCGACGTCCCGTTCGACCTCTCGGACGTGCTCTTCGTGACCACGGCCAACGTGCTGGACACCATCCTTCCCCCGCTCCGCGACCGGATGGAGATCATTGAGCTGGCCGGCTACACGGAAGAGGAGAAGGTCGAGATCGGCAAGCGGCACCTCATTCCCAAGCAGCTTCGGGAGCATGGTCTGGACTGGCCGACGCCGGAAGAGTCGGTCGCCGCCGCCTCGGAAGCCGAGATCGGGACCACGGATGTCCCCTCACCCAACACCGCTGAGGTGCAGGCAGAGCGCCTCACCTGGGACGACGAGGCGATCCGGCTGCTGATCCGGGGCTACACCCGGGAAGCGGGCGTCCGCAACCTGGAGCGGGAGGTCGCCGCCATCACGCGGAAGGCGACGAGGGAGTTCGCGGAGGGCCGCGAGGAGCCGCTGCACGTGGACCAGGAGCAGGTCCGCAAGTACCTCGGCGCGCCGCGCTTCGAGGCGGAGGAGGTGAAGGACGCCGTCTCCCACACCGGGGTGGCCACCGGCCTCGCCTGGACCCCCTTCGGCGGCGACGTGCTCTTCATCGAGGCGATCGCGATGCCGGACGGGAAGGGTGTCCTGACGCTCACCGGCCAGCTTGGGGACGTGATGAAGGAGTCCGCGCAGGCGGCTATGAGCTACATCCGCATGCAGAGCGAGTCGCTTGGCATTGCCAAGGACTTCTTCCAGAAGCATGACATCCACATCCACGTACCGGCCGGGGCCATCCCGAAGGACGGGCCCTCCGCCGGCGTCACCATGGCCACGGCCATCACCGGCGTCGCCACCGCCTGCAAGGCGAAGCCCCGCTTCGCGATGACCGGGGAGATCACCCTCACGGGTCGCGTGCTGCCGGTGGGAGGGATCAAGGAGAAGGTGCTGGCGGCGCGCCGGGCCGGCATCCAGCAGATCATCCTGCCGGAGCGCAACCGGAAGGACGTGGACGAGGACGTGCCGCCGCAGGTGAAGGAGTCGATGCAGTTCCACTTCGTCAGCGAGATCAGCCAGGTGCTGGGCCTCGCCCTGGAGCTGCCGCTGGACGCGGTAGGCGCGCCCGCCAACGGCAAAGCCGACGGAGCCAAGAACGGCCGCCGCACAGCCAAATCGGAGATTGCCCCGGAAGCGGGAGACCCGCCCGCCAAGCCGCGCCGCTCCACCCGCACCCGGCCGGCCAAGCCGGTCACGTAGCAACGGCTATTTGACCCCCTACGATCCAAACAGCCGCCAGCCAGACAGATTAAGGAAACTCGTTCTTCAAAACGTAGTCGAAGACGCTATGGGGAGGTGCGGCCAATCCTGCAGAGGATTGCTGATTGGCCAAGTCATCCCCCGTTGCTCGCATCGCTTCGGCGGTGTCGTTGCGGATAAGGCGGCCTTCGATGACGAACGATCAGCCACCAGCGGCCGAGAAGGACAGGCTTCCGGCGGTCCTCACACTTGGCACCGCATGCTTTACGGCTCGGACGCAGCCCGGAATAGGGTGCCGACCATGAAACGGTTTCAAGCCCTTCTTGGTGCGACTCTTTTCGCCGTGCTGACGATGCCCTCGGCAATGGCGCTTGTAAGTCGCAACGGACCTCATCAGGCGAACCGGGGCGGAATGGGTTGCTTGCACGTCCCGTCCTGAAGGGCTGCCTGCTCCTCTGGCAAGCTGGCGGAGCGGTGAGAATCTCGGTTCGCGGCAGCCGTTGCAGATCATCGGTAGGGCACGTCTCGCTGCAGCGTGCCGCCGTATGCGCCTCAGTGGCCGTTCCCGCCACGAAGCGCCAGGTCGGCGGATCGTCTCTGCTGTGCGGGGACAACTTTAGCACCGGGGACGACGGGCCGGTGCGGCGACGCGGCCCCTACGGTTGGCGAAGGGTGAAGCCTGGCTATGGACGCCGATACGCCCAATGCCTCTATCCGTGCGGCTGGACGCGCATCGAGAAGGAGACTCCCGGTCCGTTCGCGGATGGTAAACCGTGAACCGCGATGTCCTTCGGGCAACGGAGCCCGGAATGGAGCCCGGAATGGAGCCTGGAATGTCTGTGTCCCGCCGCACCGTGCTGAAGTCGACGCTCTCCCCCGCCCTCGCGTCCGCGCTGCCGCCGGGCATTGCCCTCGCAGCCCAGGAGCTGGCCGGCGGGAGTGCCATCCCCGTCCCGGCGCCGCGCATCGCCCGCTTCGAGCGGATGGGCTTCGGGATGTTCGTCCACTGGGGCCTCTACTCCCAGATTGGCCGCGGCGAGTGGGCGAAGCATTTCCAGAAGATCCCGACGGACGAATACATGAAGCTGATGAAGAGCTTCACCGCTAAGGACTTCAAGCCGAGGGAGTGGGCGCGGCAGGCGAAGCTGGCGGGCATGAACTACATCACGCTCACCAGCCGTCACCATGACGGCTTCAGCCTGTACGATACGCGCGGCCTCTCACCGATCGACGTGACCCACACTCCGGCCAAGCGCGACCTGATCCGCGACTTCGTGGAGGGATGCCGGGCGGAGGGCATCCTGCCGATGCTCTACCACACCACGCTGGACTGGAGCGAGCCGCGCTTTGAGGCGGACTTCCCGGCCTATCTCCAGTACCTGCGGGACAGCGTGGAGATCCTCTGCACCCGCTATGGCCCCATCGGCGGCCTCTGGTTCGATGGCAACTGGAGCAAGCCGAAAGCGGACTGGCAGGAGGACAAGCTCTACGGCGTCATCCGGAAGCACCAGCCGGAGGCGCTGATCATCAACAACACCGGCATCGGGGACGGCGGGAAGCTCGGCAACCCGGAGATCGACAGCGTCACCTTCGAGCGGGGCCGGCCGAAGGCACTGGACCGCCGTGGCCATCCGAAGTACGTGGCAGCGGAGATGTGCCACACCATGAACTTCCACTGGGGCGTCGCTTCGCGGGATTTCAACTACCTCTCCCCCGCGCATGTCATCGAGGAGCTGTGCCTCGCCCGCCGCGCCGGGGCCAACCTGCTGATGAACCTTGGCCCGGAAGCCCAGGGCAAGCTGCCCGCCTATGAGATGGCGGCGTTCCAGCGGGTCGGCGATTGGATCCGGCTCCACGGCGGCGCCTCCGGCCCGATCTACCAGGGACGGACCAGCGCCGTCCGTGGCCAGGGGGACGACTTCGCCCTGGAACTGGACGGTGACCTCTACCTCTTCGTGCTGAACCTCACCGCCACGGCTAACACGCAGGCCCAGGGCGTGGCCGCGAAAGGCCCCGGCAAGCGCGTCTTCAGCGAAATCACCCGGAAGTACGCCAGCGCCCAGTGGATGGACAGCGACGAAGAGCTGAAGCTGGAGCAGGACGCCGCCACGAAGCAGCTCACCCTCAACGCCACCGCCTATCCCTACGGCACCAACACCGTGGTGCGCGTGGCGCGCCTTCGCGTATAGCACCAACAGACCACTCTTTCACCGCGGAGACGCGGAGAGCGCAGAAAGGAAAGACCGCAACCACGGAGACACGGAGACACGGAGACACGGAGAAGGCACGGAGTTGTTCGAGAGGGCTGGAGAGGTCCGCTTCTCGGCTGGCCCTACGGACGCACGGCTTGTAGGGGGTCTCACCGCGCAGCCCACCCCGCGAATCTTCGCGGGACGACAGGGTTCTGACGGTTAACAGTAGAGAGCACGCAATCAGCAAGCGGAGCGGCGGGAAATGAGAACACCGCGCAGCAGATTCCTCGCCGATCCGCTGGCGGTTCCTATTCCCTCTTCTCTGCGTTCTCCGCGTCTCCGCGGTTCAATCCCCTCGTGTGCCGCTTTTCGGTCGCTCGATGAAGCAGGCGTCCCCGAAGCTGAAGAAGCGGTATCGCTCCCGCACGGCCTCGGCGTAGGCGGCCATCACGCGGTCGTGGCCGGCGAAGGCGCTGACCATGATCACCAGGCTGCTCTTGGGCATGTGGAAGTTCGTCAGCATCGCGTCCACCACGCGGAAAGGGTAGCCGGGCGTGATGTAGAGGCTCGTCTTGCCGGCGCCCGCTGCCAGCGTGGGCCGCTCACCGTGACCGGGAGCGGATGCGGCCGCCGACTCCAGCGTGCGGACCGTGGTCGTCCCGACAGCGATCACCCGGCCCGTGCACTCGTTGATGGCGCGGGCGGTCGCGGCGGGGAGCGAATACCACTCTTCGTGCATCCGGTGCTCCTGAATGGTCTCCGTCTTCACCGGGCGGAAGGTGCCGATTCCTACGTGCAGCGTGACGAACGCGGTCCGCACGCCGCGCTGCTCCAGCGTGTGGAAGACCCTGGGGGTGAAGTGCAGGCCGGCGGTCGGCGCGGCGGCGGACCCTTCCTCGCGGGCGTAGAGGGTCTGGTACCGTTCCGGATCGTCCAGGCGCTGGTGGATGTAGGGCGGCAGCGGCATGGAGCCAAGGGCGTGGAGACGGAGATCTGCTTCCACTGCGCTGGCTTCGTTGCAATCCCCCGAGGCTTCGGCGGGACGGAACTCGATCATCCGGGTGCCTTCCGAGCCCACGCCGACCACTCGACCGCAGACGGTCGGCGCCTCCTCTGGCCCGAAGAGAATCTCCACTCCCGGCTGGAGACGGCGGGCCGGGAACGCCAGCGCTTCCCACCGGCCGGCCGCCAGCCGGGTCAGGAGCAGCAGCTCAACGTGGGCACCGGTCGACTTGCGACCCAGGACGCGGGCTGGCTGGACGCGCGTGTCGTTGAAGACCAGCAAGTCGCCTGGTTGCAGCAGATCCGGCAGGTCGAGGAAGCGTAGGTGGCGCGGGCCGCCGTTCGCGGGCAGGTGCAGCAGTCGGGAGGAGTCACGCGGCTCCACCGGCGTCTGCGCAATCAGCTCCTCGGGAAGCGGGTAGTCAAAGAGTTCTAAGCGCACGCAGCCGTTCCGCTTCCGCTTCCTGCCCTTCCCGCAGCTCCAGGCGTCGCTTGCGGTCCGCGTGAGCCAGCGCGCGTTCCACCGTGATCATCAACTGGCGGAGGCCATCGCCGGTGAGCGCGGAAATGTAGACGGTCTCCGGGTTGTTGGCCACCATTTCCCGCAGCGGCGCGGTGTTCTTGACCAGGTCAATCTTATTCAGCACGGTGACAATTGGCTTGTCCTGGATGTGGAGATCGGTGAGGACGTCCATCACGGCGTCCATCTGCTCCTCCATCTCCGGGCTGCTGGCGTCGACCACATGCAGCAGCACATCCGCGTGGATGGTCTCCTCCAGGGTGGCGCGGAATGCCGCGACCAGTCCGTGCGGCAGGCGGCGGATGAACCCCACCGTGTCGGTCACCAGGATCGGCTTGCCGCTGGGAAGCTCCGCGCGGCGAGTGGTCGGGTCCAACGTGGCGAAGAGCTTGGGGTCGGCGTAGACCTCCGCTCCCGTGAGCGCGTTCAGCAGCGTTGACTTCCCGGCGCTGGTGTATCCCACGATGGCGGCGGTTGGGTAGCCCTCGCGCTCCCGGCTGGAGCGCTGGACCCGGCGATGGCGGCGGATGTCATCGATCCGCTTGTTAAGGTCCGAGATGCGCTGGCGCACGCGGCGTCGGTCGGCTTCCAGCTTCGTCTCACCCGGACCGCGCTGTCCGATACCGCCCTGCTGGCGCTCGAACTTGGTGTAGAGGCTGGAGAGGCGTGGCAGCAGGTAGGTCAGCTGCGCCAGCTCCACCTGCAGTTTGCCTTCCGCCGTCTGTGCACGCTGGGCGAAGATGTCGAGGATGAGCTGGGTGCGGTCGAGGACGCGGCGCTCCAGCCTCTCGGTCAGGTTGCGCTGCTGCACCGGCGTCAGCTCATCGTCCGCGATGACCACAGCGGCCTCATGCGCGATGGCGAGCTCCTTCACCTCCAGCACCTTCCCGGTCCCGAGGTAGGTGGAAGGACTGATGCTCGACCGCTTCTGCACCACCACGGCCGCGATCTCCGCCCCGGCGGTCCGCACCAGCTCCTGGAGCTCGGTCAGCTCATGGTCGATCTCCTCGCGCTGGCGCTCCACGGCGATGAGGATGGCGCGCTCGGTCTGCTCTTCGGTGTTGACGGAGGGTCGGGTCACAATGCTCTCACAGGGGGCCGCGCGGCCTGGATTCGAAGGGCTTATCCCCTCCGCCCAAGGCGGCCGATGGTTGCCGCTACGATACTCCATAGGGTAGGGAGTGACAACATTCACGGGGTGACGGGGTGGGTTCCTGGATCTGGGCAACCTCAGCAATTCTCACGAACAAGCCGGTAGCCTAGCGCCTAGTGCACGTGGTTCGCAGGAGACCGCAGGGGGGTCCATCCACCTGGCTGGACGTGGCGCGTCCCCCTTGGGAGCAC
>JANPLG010000422.1:0-1604 GCA_031426395.1 Actinomycetes bacterium | reverse complement strand
TGCAGCCAGGTAATGAAGCTTGCGAAGACTCGTGCTGTTGTGCCGCCGTCGGTCTGGCCGCTGCTCTGGGTGCCGGAGAATCCCTTCTCCAGCTCATCCAGCCAGAGCACTGCGGGGGCGATCGACTCCGCCATGCGGATCGCTCGCCGCATGTTCTCTTCACTCTGGCCCACGATGCCGCCAAAGATCTTGCCGACATCCAGGCGCAGCAGGGGAAGCTGCCACGCACTGGCCACTGCCTTGGCCGCGAGGCTCTTCCCGCAACCCTGGACTCCGATCAGGAGCACGCCCTTCGGAGCGGGGAGTCCGAACTCCCGCGCGCGGTGGCCGAAGGCGGTGTTCCGCTTGCGCATCCAATCCTTCAGCACGTCCAGGCCACCGACATCCGCCATCGTGGCGTCCATCCGGTAGTACTCGAGCATCCCGCTCTTCCGGATGATCTGCTCCTTCTCTGTGAGGATGATGTCCACGTCGAAGCGGCGCTTCTCCACCAGGCTCCTTGCGAAGACGTTCTCCGCCTCGTTGGCGGTGAGTCCGATGGCGGCCTCGATCACCCGTTCCCGTTCTTCCGGAGCGAGCTGCGTGTTGATCTGCGTGTTGTTCTTCACCGACTGGACGATGTTCTCCAGCAGCTTGTCCAGGTCTTCGTGGCTCGGCAGCGCGTAGTCAACAACGGTGACCTCCTTCTCCAACTCCGGCGGCAGCTTGAGCGTGGGCGCCAGGATGATCAGCGTCTTGTAGCTGGTCTTCAGCGCGTAGGTCAGATCGCGCAGGCGGCGGGTGATGTCGGTGTCATTGATGAACGGGTGGAAGTCCTTCAGAACGAAGACGGCCGGCTCGGTGCTCGATTCGATGAAGTCGAGCGCGGCCATGGGGGCGCGCGTCTTGTTGTCCCGCGCCGTCGGGGTGTTGACCAGCCCCTGCGTCACCGTCCAGACGAAGAGCCGCTTCCCGCGGTTGGCGCTGATGGCCCGTAAGGCGTCCTCAACCCGCTTCTCCTCCCAGGACACGATGTAGATCAACGGGTAGCGTGCCCGGATGAGGATCTCGAGTTCCTGGTCGACCTGGCTGGGCATAGCGGCTCCAATGGGATGTGGGGGACAGTCCGGATTATAGGGTTGCCATCGGCGGCGGGCAAGCGATCCCGCGCCGTCGCGCGGCTATCTCATAGAGGCATAATCCACCGGCTGGGATGGATCGAGGATCGGCAGGCCAAGGTCGGCGGGGAAGCATTCCGGGTACTTGAGGCCGGTGCCGGTGTTGAAGAGCACCACCTGCTCGTCCGCGCCGATCCATTCGGTGCCGAGCAGCTTCTCCAGGGCGGCCACCAGGGCGCCCCCTTCCGGGCAGACAAAGATCCCCTCAAGCGAAGTGATCAGCCGCGTGCCCGCGTCGATCTCCGCATCGCTCACGGTGACCGTGGTTCCCTGGCTCTCGCGGACGGCGTTGAGGATCAGGAAGTCGCCCACGGCCGCCGGGACGCGGATGCCGCTGGCCATGGTCCGCGCGTCTTTCCACGGCTCGGCGAAGCGCTCGCCGGCCTGGAACGCCCGGTCGATCGGCGCGCAGCCGTCCGACTGCACCGCCACCATCCGCGGCCGCTT
>JANPLG010000421.1:0-6117 GCA_031426395.1 Actinomycetes bacterium | reverse complement strand
GGCTACTACCAGGAGATCGGGCGGGCCGGCCGGGATGGCCTCCCCTCGGACTGCCTACTGCTTCACGGCGCGAGCGACCTGATGACCCTGCGCCGGTTCATCGACGGCGGTCACCCGGAAGAGCGTCCCGGTCGCGAGGCGCGGCTCCAGGCGATGGTCCGCTTCGCGCGCACGCGCCACTGCCGCCGTGGCCAGCTCCTCCGCTACTTCGGTGAGGAGCCGGAGCGGGCCCACTGCGATGGCTGCGATATCTGCCGGAAGTCGGAGAACGCGCAGCCACCGACGGACCACAGCGATCCGGCGCGGCGATTCCTCGCCGCCGTCATCCAGGTGCGGCAGGGATTCGGCGCCCAGTACGTCATCGACCTTCTGCGCGGCTCACGCAGCGCCAAAGTGCTGGAGCGCGGCCATGACCGCCTCCGCTGCTACGGCAAGGGCAGTGATATCTCCGCCCTCCAGTGGCGCCGCCTCGCTTGGGAGATGGTGGAGCAGGGGGTACTGGAGCAGGAACAGCAACACGGATGCCTTCGAGTCACCGCCCTGGGACAGAAGGTCCTGGAAGGCGAGCCGTTCCTAGCAGTGCTGGAATCCGAGGAAGAAACCGCTGCGAAGGGCAACGCCACTCCCCCCGAGGCGGAGTTGTTCGAGCGTCTGCGCGTGGTGCGACGGGAGATCGCGGAAGAGCAGGGCGTGCCCCCGTTCGTGGTCTTCTCCGACCGCACCCTCATCGAGATGGCGAGCCGTCTACCGCAGTCGCTGGAGAGCCTGATGAACGTCAGCGGCGTGGGCGAGCGTAAGCTGGCCGCGTACGGCGACCGGTTCCTGACCGTCATCAAAGAGTACAGCGTCGAGCGCGGGGTCGAGGAGCGGCCGCAGATTAGCACAGTCCGACCCGCGGCACCCGTGGGCGGCCGTGCGCTGCAGTTCCTCGAGCGCGTGCGCGGCGGTACCCGGCCCGATGCGCTCGCGGAGGAGTTGGGGATACGGATGGACGGCATCCTGCAGCAGATCTACCGGGCTACCCTCGGCGGGGAGCCGCTGGACGGCGAATGTGAGGCCGCCTTCCTCGCGGCGTGCAGCCTGGACGAAAGGATGCAGTCTCGGGTTCTGGCGGCGTTCGATGAGCTAGGTTCCGAGTACCTCCGGCCGATCTGGGACGCGTGCGAGGAACAGGTCCCCTACCCGGAACTGCACCTCCTCCGCCTTGTCCATCTCTCCCGCGCCGCCGCTTGTTCCGGCGGAGCCGATGGCGAAAACGTTACCGGCTAGCAAGCGTCTGCACCTTTGGGGCGGCCGGGTTGCTTGCTGCCAAACGTTCAGGAAGGGCGAGCGCCCTCCGGAGCCTGAGGGATTTCCGGCGGGCCGGACCTCCGCGCCTCGGACACCAGAGTAGCGAAGTCGATCTCGGTGGAGGGCCGGATGTCGGCCTTAAGCACGGTGGCCATCTGGCGCAGGGCGTGGCCATTCTCTTCCGCGTCCCCCGAGGCGACGCAGTCCTCCGGCACCAGCACGTGGAAGTCTCGCATGTAGGCGTCGTTGGCGGTGAAGAGGACGCAGATGTTCCCCGCCACTCCGGTGATGATTACGGTCCGCACCCCGAGGTAGGCCAGTAGGACATCCAGCGTGGTGGAGAAGAAGCCGGAGTGCTTCGGCTTCAGCACGAAGTAGTCGTCCCCTTTCGGCAGCACCTGCTCCGCCAGGGGACGCCCGCGGACCTTCTCGCGGGTGCAGTGGTCAATCAGGGAGCGGAAGTCGGAGCGCCACTGGCCGAAGTTGTCGTTGACGTAGACCACCGGAACCCCGGCCTCTCGCGCCCGCCGCTTCAGTTCCGCGATCCGCGGATAGATCGGCTCCGCCTGGGAGAGCAGCTCTTCGCCACCCTCGAACTCCAGGTCGTTGATGACGTCCAGAAGAATCAGCGCGACCTCGCACTTGTCCGGGACCATGCCGTGGAGGTCTTCATTCCGTGCGGGAGGAGTGGTGGGCATGGCAAATGCGGTCTAGAGAGGCAGTCCTGTCCGGTGCCATACCTCCACTCGCCACTCACGAAACCGAGCTTCCTTCCTGCGGTTGGGAACCGCTTCCGAAGCGCGGCGTCGAACTCAACGAGCCGAAGAGCCGGCGACCCGCTCCGGACGAGTATTGCCAGCATCTGCTCAACGCCTCGAACGACCTGTACCAGCACGAGTTGCTCTGCCTGCGCAACGGGCGGGAGAGTTCCCCTTCGCCGCGCCTCGGGGCGGGGATAGGGTTAGTAGGGAAGCCAGTCGTCGCGGACGCATTACCCGGCGTCGCACTCCTCACTTCCAGCCAGGAATGCCACCCAAGAGCAATGCGATGAGAGGCGCACCTGAGAACAGGAACCCTAGGAAGAGCGCCCACCATCCCTCCTCTCGCATGACCATCCACTCGGTACCGTGGGCCAAGCCAAACCAATCTGCGTTTCGAAAGACATTCGCCGAGAGCGCCGCACCAGTGACAGTCAGCAGACCGAACAACGCTACCCCCCAGACGGTGCTGCTGCGCGTGCCAGGAACTGCGAGGAGATTTGCAAAGGCGACTAACCCCAGCGCGAGAGCGCAGGGCACCCATGTGAGGCACACACCCAACAGAAAGCTCCAGGCCCATCTGCGACCCTGAACTATACCCATGAAGCTCGCAACGTATGTGCCGGTGATCCAAAGCTGCTGAAGCAGGAACGACATGAGCAGCCATCGCCACATGGATGCCCGTTCGACGGTCAGCATCAAGACGAGCATCACCACAAGGAGAGGGCCAATCATCACTTGCAGCGTGATGGCCGCCAGCAGGAGGTTGATTCCCTTGGGCCGAGGCCGCAGTTGAGGGCGCGTCGACAGTTCTCTCATCGGCAGGGCGCGGATTTGATAGTCATGGCCCTTTGTTGCTGTGGGTCCCTCGCTTTCAAACACTTTGCGGTCATCGCCAGGAGCACCTGGGATACTGAAGCCGCCACTTGAGCCGACGCCACCCCTCGCCCGACAATGCACCCTTGTGCGGAGACCGTGTCGCCAGCCCTTGAACCGGAGTATCGGTAGAGGGCCACTCACTTACGCGGTGGGGCGGCGGCATGCCACTCCTGGCCAGCGCCGGCTCACTTAACCGGACTCCCGCCGTACCCTCTTCCCTTATGGACACTCCTCACAACGCAGCTACCCCACCCGCTACGGCGGAGGCGGAAGTGCCCAAAGCTCCCGGCGGCAAGCCTGGTACCGGCTCCCGCGTAGCCGGGGCGGCGGCGATCATGGTTGGTGCCATCCTCCTCAGCCGCGTGCTCGGCATTGTGCGGGATATGGTGGTCAGCTACTACTTCGGCGCCAATGTCAGCCCAGTGGCCGACGCCTACAAGGCTGCCTTCAGCCTCCCGGACCTCTTCTACTACCTCATCGCCGGCGGGGCGCTGAGCAGCGCCTTCATCCCGGTCTTCACGGAGTACCTGACCAAGGGGGATGAGGAGAACGCCTGGCAGGTCTTCAGCATCTTCGGGACGGTGATCGTCCTGCTGCTGGCCGTGGTGATCGGCATCGGCGAGATCTTTACGGAGCAGCTCCTCCACACCTTCCTGGTGCCCGGCTTCGGGCCGGAGAAGCTGGCCCTCACCGCCAGCCTCACGCGCATCATCTTCCCCGCGCAGCTGTGCTTCTTCGTGGGCGGGCTGATGATGGGCACCCTCTATGTGCGCGACCACTTCCTGATGCCGGCGCTGGGGCCGGTGGTCTACAACATCTTCATCATCGTGGGTGGCGTGGTGGGCGGCGCGTTTTGGGGGTCGTACCAGGGGATCTACGGGCTGGCGTGGGGCGTGGTGATCGGCGCGTTCATCGGCAACGTGCTGATGCAGCTCTGGACGCTGCGCAAGGTGGGCGTCCGCTATCGGCCCTCGCTCAACATCCGCCACCCCGGCGTGATCAAGGTGGCGAAGCTGATGATCCCGGTCATCCTCGGCCTCTCCCTGCCGCAGCTCTGCGTGATCCTCACCCGACCCTTCGCCAGCTTCCTGGAGCAGGGGAGCATCACCTGGCTCGACAACGCGAACAAGATCATGCAGATGCCGCTGGGGGTCTTCGCACAGGCGCTGAGCGTCGCGATCTTCCCCACGCTCTCCCGGCTGGCGGCGGAGGGGGACATGCCCGGGCTGCGGCGGCAGTTCAGCCTCGGCCTTCGCTCCATCCTCTTCCTGACGGTCCCCTCTGCGGTGCTGATCATGGTCCTCGCGGTCCCGATCACCGCCATCCTCTTCCAGCGCGGCCTCTGGACCTGGCACGACACCCAGGCCACGGCGGCGGCGACCGTCCTCTACTCCATCGCCATCTTCGCGGTCTCGGGGCAGCAGATCGTCAATCGCGGCTTCTACGCCACGCAGAACACCCTCACTCCCAGCATTATGGGCGCGGCGGCGACGGTCGTCTACCTGGCCCTGAACTGGCTGCTGGTGGGAAGGATGGGCGCCAACGGGCTGGCCCTCTCCTTCAGCATCTCCATGATCCTCTGCCTGATCGGCCTGCTCTTCCTCTTCCGCCGCGCCATCGGCGGGATCAACGGGGGCGAGATCGCTAACTCGGTGGCGAGGGTCGCGCTGGCCGCCGCCTTCATGGCCGCCGCCTCCTACGCCGCAAGAGTGGGGCTCGACTCCGTGCTCCACGCCTATGGAGAACACGGCGTACGCACCCTGCCCACCTTCCTGGAAATCGTGGCGGTGAGCGGCGTGGGCGGCATCGTTTACCTAGTGGCAGTGAAGCTCCTGCGGGTCCCAGAGGCGGAGTTCGTCTTCAACACCGTGGGCGGACGATTCCGGCGGATGCTCGGCCGCCGACGGGTGACCTGATAGCGGGTTTCCGGTTCCCAGTTTCCTGTTCTCGGTCCATGTAGGGCGGCAGGTCACCGTCTCGACCACGACCTTGTAGGGCGGCTGGTGATGTGCCGCTTGCCCCGGCTTGCCTTCGAGGTCTTAACTCAGGTCTACATCCATCCATGAGAAGATGTCGTCTAAGCCCACGATGCTGTTTTCGTGAACGTCTTTGGCAGCGACGTTGAACTCCGTCTGCCAGTAGGCCACCGCCTTGCGAGCCTGTTCCAGTAAGGTTGCATACCGGCTGTCGAGACGGCGGCTGTTCTCGTCGTCCACGCTCGCCAGCATCAAGTGCAACTTGTTGTTCCACTTGTTCAGGAAGATAACCGTCTTCATCGTGTCGGCCCGGTGTTGTCGATCAATCGGGGCCATCGTACACGACCAGTTTCTCTCAATCAAAGTGAGCAGTGACAACGCACGTCACTGCTTCACCGTGTTCAACTCGGCCAGAAGTTTCATCAGGTCTTTCGGATCGACGGGCTTGACCATGTGGTGATCGAACCCCGCTTCGTGCGAGCGGCGGCGGTCTTCATCCTGCCCCCACCCGGTCACGGCGATCAGCACCATGTTCTTGCCCCACGGCTTCCCACGGATACGGCGGCACGCCTCATACCCGTTCAGCTTCGGCAGGCCGATGTCGAACAACACTACGTCGGGCCGGTATTGATCCGCTACTTCGACGCCTTCTTGCCCGTCATAAGCGGTGCGGGTGTCGGTGCCCATGATCTTCAACATCATCGCCAAGCTGTCGGCCCCGTCCTCATTGTCGTCCACGATCAGGATGCGGAGCGTGGATTTCACGTCGCCGTCCGGTTTGTCGTCGGCCTTCGGCGGTACGGACGCTTCTACGACGACCGGCAAACGCACGACGAACTCACTGCCCTTGCCCACGCCTTCGCTCTTGGCCTCGATCCTACCGCCGTGCATCTCCACCAAACGCTTCACCAGCGTCAGCCCGATCCCCAGCCCGCCTTGTGACTTCTCCAACGAGCGGTCTATCTGCGTGAACATCTCAAAGATGCGTGGCAGTTGGTCGGCGTTGATGCCGATGCCGGTATCCCTGACAGACACCACCACATCGCTCCCCTGCCGCTCGACCGTCAGCCAGATATGGCCCCCACGGTCGCTGTACTTCGCAGCGTTGTTCAGCAAGTTCATGAACACTTGGGCCAGCCGGGTCAGGTCAGCGTCTACGACGACCGAGTGCTTGGGGAGCGTGACGGTGAGTTCGTGGCCCATCTGGTCGATGA
>JANPLG010000420.1:0-4935 GCA_031426395.1 Actinomycetes bacterium | reverse complement strand
GATGGGAGCCAGGTCCCCGGCCAGCACGCCAGCTTCCTGGGAAAAAAGTATGATCCGCTCCTGATCCTCAAGGACCCCAACGCAGCGGACTTCCAACTCCCGGAACTCAGCCTGCCACAAGGCCTCTCCGCCGCGCGCCTGGGCCAGCTTCTCCTTCAGCCCCACCTGCCGGTCTATCGACTGCAGCAGCGACCGCCGGTCCGGAAGGCGTTCCGCGCTCAGGCCCTGGGGTAGACTCAGCTCCGGCAGTTGGAAGGCCGCAGCGTTGGGATCCTTGAGCAGGAGCAGCGGATCATACTTCTTCCCCAGGAAGCTCGCGTGCTGGCCCGGCACCTGGCTGCCGTCATGGATGCGGGCCGGCATCGCCACGAAGCTGGGGACGTCCGGCGGCGACGGCTTCAGGTAGCTCAGCACCGACCCATAATGCGGAAACAGCTCCGGGGTGTCCCGGAGGCGCTGGTCGTCCAGGGGCGGCGCGTGGCCGGTCAGGCCATAGTAGCCGGGCGGGTTGTGGTTCTTGAACTTGTGGGTGACGGAGCGGATCAGCGTGACCTTGTCCATCACCTTCGCGAACCGGGGGAGATGCTCGCACACCTGGACCCCGTTCAGGCTGGAGTTAATCGGCTTGAACTGCCCCCGCGCGTGCTCGGAGCCCTCCGGCTTCATGTCGAACGTCTCGTGGTGGCTCGGCCCGCCCCATTGGTAGAGCAGGATCACCGATTTCGCCGACCCCTTCCCAATGGCGGGGAGCGATGCCGCCGCCTCTCGGCCCTCCAGCAGGCCCGCCAGGGAGAGGCCGAAGCTGCCGAGCGTACCGGCCGTCAGCAGGTCACGCCGGGAGACCCGCTGGCTCCGGTGGAAGTCAGCGCAGGCGGTCCGGAAATCACGAGGGTCCACACGACGGTCCATTTATCTATCTCCGGAGCAGGAACTCTTTGCTGTTGATGAGTGCCCAGGTCAGGTCTTCCAGCACCTCGCGGCGGTTCGGCTTGCCCTGGAGGTACTGGAGCCGGTCCTGAAGCTCTCGCGGGCTGGGCTCACGGCTCATCCCGGCGAGGTAGAGCTCCGTGATGATCGCGGCATCCGACTTACCCGCCGCAATCATCTGGCCGATCCGGTTGGACGGTGCCTTCAGCTTGGTGTCCAGCGTGCCGCCGCTGATCAGCTCGAACGACTGCCCCAGGGTGCTCTCGTTGCTGCGGTCGCACTCGCACACCGTCTCCCGGGTAGGCTGCCCGAAAACGGTGAGGAACGACTTCCGCTTCCGAATGGCGGGAAGCTGGGTCGCCCGCGTGCCCTCCGGGAAGCCGTCGAACTTCTCCGGGGAGCCGGTGACGTGGCTGATCGCGTCCAGCAGCACCTCGGCGCTCAGCCGCTGCGGCAAGGCTCTTGAGAAGAACCGGTCGTCCTCGCCGTTCTGCGCGTTCGGCTCGCTGGAGAGAGCGTAGGTCTGGCTCACCATGATCGTGCGCACGAGGCTCTTCAGGTCGAACTTGCTCGCCACGAAGTCTCGCGTGAGGCGGGCGAGTAGCTCCGGGTTGCTGGCCGGATTGCTCTCCCGGATGTCGTCGACCGGATCGATGATCCCCTTCCCCATCAGGTAGTACCAGACCCGGTTGACCATCGCCTTCGCGAAGTACGGGTTGTCCGGCGCGGTCAGCCACCCCGCGAAAACCTCGCGCCGGTCCGCGCCATCGCCCACACGGATTGCCGGGGCGTCGGGGATGCGCGGGACCACCTGCTTTCCGCTGCGGGGGTTCTTCACCTCGCCCGCCGCCGCCACGGAGATCGTCTCCTCGCCGATTAGTTCGTGGAGGTCGAACTTGTCCTTGCGGGTCAGCTCGCCCTTCCGCTCCACGCGTGCGAAGAACGCCGCCAGCGAGTAGTAGTCCTCCTGCTTCCATCGCTCCGTAGGGTGGTTGTGGCACTTGGCGCAGAGCAGCCGCGTCCCCATGAAGACCTGGGCGGTCGTCTCCGCCAGTTCTACCGGCAGCCGGGTGCGACGATAGTAGTTGGCAGGCGGGTTCTGGTAGGTCCCCCCGTTGGCCGTGAGAAGCTCGCGGGCGAACTGGTCCATCGGCTTACGGGAAGCAATGGAGTTCTTGATCCAGTCTCGGTAGGCGACAATCCCCTTCGGGTCGAGGGTCCGTTCCTCGGAGCGGAGGATGTCGCCCCACTTCATCGCCCAGAACTCGTCGAACTCCGGCCGCTGCAGGAGCGCGTCGACGAGCTTGCTTCGCTTATCGGCGCTTGGGTCCTTGAGGAAAGCCCGCACTTCTTCCGGGGTGGGCAGGATGCCGCAAGCGTCCAGGTAGGCCCGGCGCAAGAACTCGCTATCCGTCGCTGGGCGGGAGGGATTGAGCCGAAGGGTCTTCAGCCGCTTCCAATGGAGTTCGTCCACCCCGTTGACGGCCGGTATCTCCTGCCACCGGAAGCCCTGCCGTTGGGGAACAAAGGTGAGGCGCGCGGTCCGCAGTTGGTCGGCGTAGCGGACCAGCACCGCGCTGTCCCCGCCCCGCTCCGACCTCACAAGTCCGTCTGCCTCCACCTCAATGGCCGGATCGCTGGAACTGAAGACGGCCTGCTCGGTCAGATCCCGCACCGACCCGTCCGAGAATCGCCCAGTCACCGTGAGCCGCTGCATCGTGGCTGGCGCGAAGTGGATCCGCTCTGTCGGGCCGACCTCCATCGCCGTCAGCACCGGCGCGCCCGGAGCATCGTCTCGTGCACCGGCTGCAATCCACGCCGCCAGGACCTGGTACTCCCGGGATTGGGGCTTGAACCGCATTCCGCCGCCGTGCGGCAGTGCCGAGGTCGCCTTGGTGAGCAGCAGGCTCCGCGCAGGGTCCTGCGGCGACACTCTCCGGGCGCCGTGGGTCGCCAGCACCTGGTAGTCGCCCACCGGGTCTTCGCCTTTCAGCGAGAGCTTCAGGCCACCCCTTCCCTCGCCATTCCCGTGGCACGACCCCTGGTTGCAGCCCGCCTTCGAAATCACCGGGAGCACGTCGTAACGGAAGGAGACCCGCCGCGGCTCCTGCGCTTGAGCCACGACCACCGGCGCTTGTGCCAGCAGGCCGCCAAAGCGGACCAACACCACGCCCCGCCCGTCCCGAACGGCTTCCAGCCGGCCATGCAGCACCCGCGCCACCGGCGTGGAGAGGGTAACCCGAGCCTCGCCCGTCACGTCCCGCCGGCTGCCGTCGCTCAGCAAGGCGGTGACGAACACCGGAGCCTGATCGCCCCGGCCAATGAGCGAAATGCTTCGTGGCGTCAGCTCCAGGCCCTTGACGGTAGCCTTCGAGGGTAATGTCCGTGGCGCTTTCGGCGCGCAATGTGCAGGCGAAGGAAGTGCCGGAACACCCGCCACCAGCAAGAGCACGGTTAGGGATGCGCGAGGGAGAGTGGGCATAGAGGGACCGGGCACGGACAGCGACTCCCTCTTGAGACAGGCAGACACCCCGAAAGTTGCGGCCAGCCTTCGCCACTCCGGTTCCCTGTTTCCTGTTCCCTGTTCCCTGTTCCCTGTTCCCGGTTTCCTGTTCCCGGTTTCCTGTTCCCTGTTCCCGGTTTCCTGTTCACGGTTTCCTGTTGCTCTCGGGACCGACGGAAATGCATGGTGTCTGAAGGTCCAGGAAAACAAGACCGGGGGGGACACCACCACCACCGACCGGGGATGGAGCGAGGGGGAGAGGGGGCGACGTGCCGAGCGCGTGCGTGTGCGTGTGTTTGGATGTATGGGTGTGTGGGTGTGTGGGTTGGGTGCGATGGCGAGGCTGGGTTGGCCTGAGAGGGCGCGGGCGTGTGGGGTTAGGCGTGAGGGGGCGCGGGGCGGTGGCGCTGGGCGCGCCGGTGGTGCTGCGTGAAGCCGCTCTGAATGTCATGGGTCTCTCCCTCGCCGAAACAAAGGGGGGGAGGGGGTCCTCCTCCTCCTCTCCCCTGCCGATGCGGGAGCCTGCCGGTGGCGTGGGCTTCCTCATGAGGGAGGCGAGTGGGAGAGCGGTCCTGTCCAATGAACTAGAGAGTGGCGCGGAGTCGTAGGTGAAGATTTCAATTCCCTTGACACTCCACCAGAGAGTCTTGCCAGGCTGCGTCCCTTCGAAGGTGCCCATGCCTTGCGGGGGTCCAGCCACGCCCGTCACGCTCCGGGGGATCGACCCCTGCGACGGACGCCAAACCTAGCGCGAGACACGCCACGCCCAACGTGCGGTTCAGCCGCGCCTCCGATAGCCCAAAGCGCTCCCGACGCGAGGACGAGCACTTCGCTGCGAGACGTTCCTGCCGGGTTGCCGGGTTACCTATCCCCTCGGACTGATGACGATGCAACCGTTGGCATTGCCGTAGCGTCTCTGAACTGCGTGAGGGTGCCCGGCACGCCGATTGCCGGTATAAGAGATAGGGCGCTCTGACCCGTTGATCGGCCTAACGCCGAAGATCGAGGTCGAAGTAGTTCACCGGTTCGCACACATCTGCGAAGGTTCACAGCCGCGCTCCCTAACGGTCGCGGCTCGGGGCATCTACCGCATTACCTGCGCGTGACCGTTGATGCACCGTCCGCAGACCTCTTTTCGTAATCCACTTCCCCTGCCGCCATTAGCCATGCCGTTCCTTCGACCCCTCATCCCCGCAACGGCCGCCGTTCTCACCGTCGGGTTGGTCGCGCTGACTTCAGGTATGGCGTCCTCGCAGGAAGGTGCCCCGGCTGCGGCTCCCTCTGCGCTTCCGGTCACCGTCAAGCTCGCGCTGGACGGCAACCGAGGACCGTATGAGATCGCGTTCACGCCGGATGGGAAGCGTGCGGTCGTCACGGAGTTCGACGAGGGAGCGCTGGCCGTCATCGATGTGGCCACCGGAAAGGTGGCGGCTCACCTGCCCACCCAGGGTGAGCAGCCGACGGGAGTTGCCATCACCCCGGACGGCAAGACCGCGCTGGTCACC
>JANPLG010000419.1:0-6007 GCA_031426395.1 Actinomycetes bacterium | reverse complement strand
GAACTGCTGCACCACCGCGTCCGTCCCAAGCCGATCGACCTCACCCACTGGCGCGGCAAACACCGCAAGGGCGCTCGTTCCGCCGCTGCCCGCGGCCCTGACGGAGCGCTCAGGGCGACCACGGTTTAATGGGGTGCTACCGTGGTGTAGTCCCCCCCCCATAAAAACAATGAACGCTAGCTACCATGCATTTCGATCGGCCAAGGGCCTGACGCACCCACGACCCGCCCAGATCATGGATCGCACCTGCCGGTGAGAAGAGGCTTGACGGTGCGGCGGCGCTTTGGTACGATGCTGGAACCCTTGAGGACTGGGCTGTGAGTCGTGAGGATGATGAGACGTGGGTCTGAGCATCCTACTTCAACCGCCGAGAGGGTGTTAGAATCCCGAGCCTATGAGGGCAGGGGCGCGTGGCTCAGTGGTAGAGCACTTCGTTCACACCGAAGGGGTCACTGGTTCGAATCCAGTCGTGCCCATGCTGCAAAGCGGATGGCGGTTAGAGTGATGCGCTCTAACCGCCTATTTCATGGATCAGCCGTGCAATTCCGTCCCGCGACCTTCGGGGAGCAGCACGAGAGCAGCATCCCCACGGTCCGGAAGGATCAGAGCTTCGGGGACTTCGCCTGGGTTGACACCCCTAGGGGGCGTACTTATAATCAGGCACGATCCTGCCGGGAGATGCTGCTGGGAGAACCCCAGCGGGCGAGTGCGGTTAACGCTTCATCTGCAAGCAGGCCGGCGTAGCTCAACGGTAGAGCAACGGTTTTGTAAACCGTAGGTTGCGGGTTCGATTCCTGTCGCCGGCTCTTTAGGATTGACAAGTTTGCGAGCGGCCTCCGCTCGCGGCCGGGTAGGTTCCCGAGTGGCCAATGGGGGCGGACTGTAAATTCGCTGCGGAAGCTTCAGAGGTTCGAATCCTCTCCTACCCATCATCAACTGTGTTGGCGCGTTCGTTGACATCGGGGTCGCTCCCGACTAGACTCCGCGTTGACGGTGCCTCCCTAGCGCAGCGGTAGCGCACGTTCTTGGTAAGAACGGGGTCACGGGTTCGATTCCCGTGGGAGGCTTCTGGCGGCGGTGGCTCGGATGGTCTCCCGCTGGCCAACTTCTCGAGAATCAGAGGGCTTACGGTAATGGCGGCTAAGGAAGATCGGATCATCATCGGCATGGCGTGTCCGGACTGCAAGGAACGGAACTACCACACCACCAAGAACAAGCGGAACAATCCGGACCGCCTTGAGCTGAAGAAGTACTGCCCGCGCTGCAACAAGCACACGGCGCACCGCGAGACCAAGTAGTTTTCCATGCCTCCCGTTGGGTTGACCCCGGTCCCGGACGGTGAGGCGACTGAAGGGGTGTAGCTCAGCTGGTAGAGCGGCGGTCTCCAAAACCGTAGGCCGCGGGTTCAAATCCTGTCACCCCTGCTAGGCAGCCGCTGGACGTGAGTCCAGCGGCTGTTGGTTTTCTGGCTTCCCTGTGCCGCGCCGTTCTGACCGGACATCCAATTGCGGATGTCAGATTGAGCGCTGTGACGGCCTCCATCTCGCCCAACGAGTTCGCCTCGCAGCATTGCAGACGATTGGCGGAACGTTTACCGGACGGCAAAGCGGGCGCCGTCTCGGCCACGGACGAGCTCGCCCTCACCGAAGGGCGGAGCCGTTCCGACCTAATCCGCGAAGCCGTACGGAGGCACTGGCTGAAAGGGAAGCGATGATGCCAATCAGACGAAACGAGAAGCGCGGGTCAAGGATGAGACCAACCAGCCGAGCGGTGAATCGGCGGAGTCAAGGAAGGAGACTTCGCTAATGAAGCGCCTGTTACTCTGCTTGCTGGTCGGTGGCGCTCTTTGCGCGCCGGCGTCTATTGCGTGGGTTGATCGGCGGTAGCTTCATCTGGATCGCACGATGCGATGCCCTCAATGCCTCGACTACTTCAGGCTTGGGGGCCTGGTCACGCGAGCGCCTAAGCGTCAAACCGAGAGGGTGCCAGAGCACCAGCCCTCGACGAGTTGCGCGACCGTGTCCGTCATGAACTTGAACTCTCCGTCTATCGGGTAGGCCCAGAGTCCTGAGTGTCCGTCGCGATACCCGAAGTGGATGCTGTCACCACCAGAAGTGCCGACGACCAGAAACCGGTGTTCGACGTCCTCGTAGACTTCGGGGAACGGCACGATCACTGGCGTCTGTGAGAACTGATCGAAGTGACCCCGTTGAGACCAACTATCCGAGAAGTAATCATCGCAGCGAAAGGTGCGCCATCGAGACGGCATAGTGGTACTGCCGGGCAGGATGCCCGCAGCGGCTATCACGCCATTGACGAGTTCTCGCCCGTATCCCAGATGCCTCAGCTCTACGGCCACCTCCTCGGCTATACAGTGTCCGAGCTTAGCCGTTTCCGATTGAAGCGTTTCGAAGTCAAGGACGCGCCCAAGCCGGCTGGCGATGAGCGACTCATCCAGCGGCGACACGAGCTTACCCCAACGCTCCTGGGGCGCTAGTGAACCCACTTCGGTGACGACGATTACAGGATTCATCAGTATTCTTTTCTCATGCGTTGCCCGGCTTGAATCACACCGCTGAACGCTTACCCAGCGAAGCGCTTCCGCCTACTACGCTTGAGTTTCTTGTTCTCATCTGACTGCTGGACTACCTCGGCGGCCTGTCTCTCATCCGCCGCACTTCCACCACGGCCGCCGCGTCTCTTCCACGGGTGCCGCTGCTCGGACTGCCGGATCTCCTCGAACTGCGGTACGACCGGTATCGGTTGCAGGGTTCGACCGCTTGGCGGCATGTCTCACCCTTGGCCACGTAGCTGGAATTTGACGCGTTTAGGGTCCCAAGCGAGCAACCAGCGCCCCAGATGATCTCTCGGGCTTCTCACGCCGATTGCTCTGGCGAAGCCGGCTACGCAAAAGTCCGAGTTTTCAGTCGGTCAGCCGGTCACCCACCTGACCGCTGCTGAAGCCAAGCCGCCACGAGCTCCTGTACCAGTTCCGAGAACTCCCGCTCCTCATCGAACAACTCCCTGAAGCAACCGAGCGAATTAGCTGCCGCCTGTTGAGGATCGTGCCCTCAGGCGCGCATAGACGATGAGGGCCGTTCGGTTCTAGGGGTTCCCGTGGAACGTAGGGCGGCTGGTCTCTCAGCGCCCCGTCCTCGTGGCGGCTGCCCTCGTGTAGGACGGGACCGGCCCTGGACCCTGGCCCGGCTTCCACATCGATGACGCTCAGCCAACCCGTTCCCCAATCCGAAATCCGCAATTGAACGACCGTTTATCGGGTCATCACGCCGTCCAGGTTCAGCAGGGTATTTGCCACTACCGTCCACGCCGCGGCTTCGGCCGTGTCCGTCCCAGCAGGAAGCGGCCCCAGCGGCTCCGTCGCAAGCGCCTTTGCAGCGGCGGGTTCCCCCTGGAAGTGGGCCAGCTCTGACCGGTAGAGCGATGCCACCTGGCTCACCTGCCCCACACGAGGTGGCCGGCACAAAGCAAGCTGCAGCATCCGCCGCGCTCGCTCTTCCGCAGTGGCCCCTCCCTCCTTCATGACCCGTCGCGCCAGTGCCTGGGCGGCTTCCACGTAGACCGGATCGTTGAGGGTCACCAGCGCCTGGAGCGGTGTGTTGGTCCGGGAACGGCGCACCACGCAGAACTCCCGGCTGGGCGCATCGAAGGTCGCCATCGAGGGATAGGGCACCGTCCGCCGCCAGAAGGTGTAAAGCCCGCGGCGGTAGCGGTCCTCACCGGCGCTGGTGGCCCAGGTCCGCTGCCCGTTGAATGCTGCCTGCCAGAGGCCGTCCGGCTGCGGCGGATAGACGCTCGGCCCGCCCAGCTTTCGAGCCAGCAGCCCGGAAAGCTGAAGCGCCTGGTCCCGCACCATCTCCGCTTCCAGCCGCAGGCGCGGACCCCGCGAGAGCAGGCGGTTCGTGGGGTCGGCAGCGTGCGCCTTGGCCGTGCGGGGCGTCGCCGACTGCCGATACGTGGCACTCGTGACCAACAGGCGGAGGAGGGCTTTCATGCTCCAGGGGGAGGTTCCCTGTTCCTTGTTCCCTGCTCCCGGTTGAACCTGGGTCGGGAGGCCCAATCCGCTTCCGAAGCTAGTCGCGAGGTAGTCGAGCAATTCCGGGTGGCTGGGCAGCTCGCCCTGGGTGCCGAAGTCCTCCTCCGTCTCCACCAGCCCCGTCCCGAAGAGCTGCGCCCAGAACCGGTTCACCGCCACGCGCGAGGTGAGCGGATTCCTCGGATCGACCAGCCAGCGGGCTACGGTCAGGCGGTTGGCGGCGGCACCGGTGGGGAGCGGATGGAACGCCTGCGGCACGCCCGCGTCCACCTGCTCACCCGTTTCCAGGAAGTTACTCTTGATCAGGATATGGGTCTGCCGACGCTTCGTTTCCGGCAGTTCCGCCATCACAGGCACGGGCGGTGGTGCCGGTCGAGCCTTCTCCAACTTCGCGATCTCGTCCTTGAGCGCTTTGGCGTCGGCATTGGGAGCCGCGCCGGACTCCGCCGCTTGCAACTGGCGCTTCAGGTTGGCCACCTGCTCATTAATCTTCTGGTTCTGCGCCGCAATGGCTGGCGTAGGCGCAGGAACGGTGGGGCTTTCGTCGCCCGCGTCGTTGTCTGCAGTCTGGTTGAAGATCGCATAGAAGCGGTAGTAGTCTCGGTGGCTTATCGGGTCGTACTTGTGGGTGTGGCACTTGGCGCACCCCATGGTGAGGCCCATCCACACCTGCATGGTGGTGTCCACGCGGTCCTTGACGGCGGCGGTGCGGAACTCTTCGTCGTCCGTGCCCCCTTCCGTGTTGGTCATCGTGTTCCGGTGGAAGGCCGTGGCGACGCGCTGCTCCAGCGTGGCGTTCGGAAGCATGTCGCCGGCAAGCTGTTCCGCGGTGAACTGGTCGTACGGCAGGTCGCGGTTGAAGGCGTCGATCAGCCAGTCGCGGTAGCGCCAGATGTGCGGACGAAGCGGGTCCGAACCGTATCCTGCGGAGTCTGCATACCGCGCCAGGTCCAGCCACATCCGAGCCCAGCGCTCTCCGTACGCCGGATCTGCCAGGAAGCGGTCGACCACTCGCTCGTACGCTCCGGGTGCCGTGTCCCGCTCAAAGGCCGTGACCTCCTCAGGCGTCGGCGGCAGGCCGCGCAGGTCGAAGCTGACCCGCCGAAGCAGCGTGTAGCGTTCTGCTTCCAGTGCAGGCTGAATCCCAGCGCGCTCCAGGCGGGCCAGCACGAAGCGGTCGACCGGGTTCCGCGCCCACCGCACATTCTTCACCGCAGGAACGTTCGGACGGCGCGGTGGGGTCCACGCCCAGTGCTGCGCATAAGGAGCGCCCTGTCGGACCCACGCCCTCAGGATCGCCACCTCTTCCGGCGGAACGCGCGGCCCATGACTGGGAGGCGGCATCCGTGCGCCTTCCGCCGAGGCAAGGATTCGCTGGAGCGCGAGGCTGCTCTCCGGCTTGCCGGGGACCAGCGCCGCCGGCCGCCGCGCCCGAGGCCCCACCGCGTCCTCCCGCACATCAAGGCGTAGGTTCGCGGTCCGCGACTTCTCATCCGCACCGTGGCACGAAAAGCAGTGGCGGGCGAGGATGGGGCGCACCTGCCGCTGGAAATCGATAGCAGGCGCGGTGACGCCTCGTGCAGGGGGCACAGCAGCGCTTCCAGACACCGTGAACGGCACCAGGACCATCAGGCCAAGGGAAGCCGCAGCTACGGTACCGCTCCAAACCGCTCGGTCAGCACCAAGAATCGTCCGCTTACGCATGCACTGTCCTTCGGCCCACGCCCACGTCACCTGTCCAACGTGTAGCTGTGTAAGTGAGAGTGGGTCTCGTGCTCTGGGTCGCAGCTTTTACAGCAAGGGGTAGAAGCAGGTGTAGGGTAGGCTGCGGGCGCGGTCATTTCTTCCCCGTTTCCCGCAGCCCCCCTCCGAACCGTGCGTAAGGTTCTCCCTTACACGGCTCTCCATCGGACCTTCACCTGCCCGCGGGGGGCCGGCGCGTGCGCGCGGGCC
>JANPLG010000418.1:0-3632 GCA_031426395.1 Actinomycetes bacterium | reverse complement strand
CAATGACATAACTCCTCCACCAACAAGATGGTGAGCACTTCCGAGTCGGCGAATTCATCCGGACGGGGACCCCGTCGCTTCCGGAGTGCATTCGAACTGCCAAACTCGTGATGCATCCAATCATCGACTAAGCAATAGACCGCCAGGAACAGGTCTTCGCGACTGAAATTGCCAGATAATGTGGCTATGGCAGGGTGGGCAAACATCGGATCCTCCTGAAGCGCGAACTACGGGAGAATCTGATACCCCACTCTGCCTGCCTCTATGACACTATTTGCCACCTCGTGAAAAACTAGCAAACCTCGTATCGTAGCCTCCGGTACCCGGCGATAGTCAGCGCGCCGGACGTCTGGACAGTTTCTCCAGGTTGGCAAGTCAACCTGCGTTTGACTTGTCCGAGACACTATAGGAGGCATGCGGCAAAGGAAGATCGGGGGCGGTACAGGAGTATCCGGTCGCGAAAGTGAACCCATGGTCGCCGCCACTCCCGCAAAGATAGAGGACCATGTTGAAAGCCGTTAGATCCTTACTCCTACCGCTCCTAGCCCTGGGAGCCATGCTGGCCGCCGGCGCGCCCGGCGGAGTGAATGCCGCCCCCAAGGCAAAGAAGATCCCCGTGATCCTGGATACGGACATCGGCGACGACATTGATGACACCTGGGCGCTGGGACTGCTGCTGCGGTCGCCGGAATTGGATGTGAAGCTGGTGGTAACGGATGACGGCAAGCCGTTGTACCGCGCCAAGCTTGCCGCGCGTTTTCTTGAGGTGGCGGGTCGAACAGATATTCCCGTGGGTATGGGCCTGGAGACCGCGAAGAAGGGTGAGGGCGGCCAGTCCGCCTGGGTTCGCGATTACAACCTCAACCGCTATCCGGGGAAAGTGTACGCGGATGGGGTGCAGGCGCTCATTGATACCGTGCATACGTCACGCGATCCGATCACCATTCTCGCCATTGGGCCGCTGCCCACGCTGGCGGCGGCCTTGAAGCGAGACCCGGGGATTGCCGCCAAAGCACGGATTGTGGGGATGCACGGCAGCGTGCGGGTGGGTTACGGTGGCAGCAAAACGCCCCACGCCGAGTACAACGTGAAGCAGGACGTGTCCGCCTGCCAGGCAGTGTTCGTGGCACCCTGGGAGATCACCATCACGCCGCTGGATACGTGCGGCACGATCGATCTCCAGGGCGAGCGCTACCAGCGCATCCGGCAATCAAGGGATCCGGTGGCCGCGGCTATTATCGAGAACTATCGACATTGGAGTGCGGCCCAGAAGCGCCCCAACCAGCCGGATCCATTCGAGACCCGCAGCAGCACCCTGTTCGATACCGTGGCCGTCTACCTAGCCTACTCGGACGCGCTGCTAAAAATGGAACGGCTGCCCATTGTGGTGGACAATGAGGGTTTCACGGTGATCCGCCCCGGCGCAAAGTCCATCAACGTGGCCACCGAGTGGAAGGACATGGCGCCGTTTCAGGATCTGATGGTCCAACGCCTGACGAGCCGTGACAAAAAGCGCTGATCCCCAGCAGCGCCGGACGGTTCACACGAAGAGCACGAAGTTGGGGCAGAACGGTGAAGATACGTGTCTGGGCCTTGTCGGCGCTGGAAGCGGTGTTGGGGCGAGTTCGACATCCGCACTGTTGGTTACTCATCAACCATCGCTACCACGGTCCGCGAGCGGCGGTCATCGGGCAATACCTGGGGGAGTGACAAGAGGATGCTGGACTGCGCGCCGTTGTCCAGTCGCCAGGACAGTGAGTAGTTTCTACTCACTGAAATTGCGCGCAAAACGTGCATGACTGGGTTCAGGCAGGGTGCAGCCCGGCTAGGCTGGGGATCACCACCAACTCCCGGAGCTTGAGCGCGGTTAAGATGACTTCTTGGCCCCACTGCGACAGGTAGTAGCGGTAACGGTGGCCGACTTTGCGGATGAGCCCATGTACGTAGAGACGCTTCAGTTGCCGGGACAGTTGCGGACCGGTCATGCCAGGCAAGAGGTGTCGGAGCGTCCGGTTCTGCACTCCCTGCACACAGTGTTGGCCTTGCGCCAACGCTACCAGGAGGTCCAAATCCGCTTGCTGAAACAGGTTAAAGCCGCGGTAGCTGCGGTCCCCTTCCTTCCGGGGTGCACTGAGCTGGGTGGCTTTGGGGAGACCGGCGCTGGGATCCGCCAGTTGGGCGAGAAACTCGAGATACCGCTGGTTGACCGCCAGCAGGATCTCCCGGAGGAGCCCCAGGCTGTAAATCGTCTTGCGCATTCCCGCCAGCTTTACGGTTTTCGTGCCATCGCGATGTTCTACCTCGCGGTAGTGTTTGAAAAAAGAAACGTCGTTTACCGTCGTCTCCACGCGCAGGACCAAGCCCTGCTTGTCATACATCTTCAGCGACACCGGGCCCATCAGGTGTTTGATGCGGGTGCCCTGGATCCGCGTCTCGAAGTGGTTGCCGAGTTCGCCTTCATAGGCGGGGTGGAGCTTGCGTCCGAGAAAGGTGGCGATGTGGTGCGGTTTGACGGCATGGACCGCCGTGCGCACCAGGGTTTCGTAGAGCGGCTGGAGGTCCTTCGCGCTTCGGAAGATGAGGTCGGTCGCATACTCCACCTGCTGGAGGCTCCAGTGATAACCCGTCTCGAACGCCATCAGGGCGGGGCAGAACTCGGCAACCACCCGGTCCAACAGGCGGTGCAACCGCTCGGCGGGACAGTCATCGGCCAGGGCTTGGGCCTGCGGGAAATCCCCGATCTCCCGAAAAGTATTGTCCAACGGGAGGTAGGCGATCCCCGCTTGGCGCAGGCGGCTGGCCAGCCACTGATGGCCGTTGCAATAGAACTGCAGGCGGAACGGCGCATAGGTCGGGACCCGCAGAAAACACAGTCCGAACTCCGCATCGAGGAAGTAGAAGTAGTAATGTAGGCACTTACCCTCCCGCGGCCGGAGGTAGGTCTTGCCCGTAGCTTTGTTATGCCAGGGCTCGTAGGTGGAGCACCGTTCGACGGCCGAGAAGACGTGCACCAACCCTGGCTGGGTGCCGCGCGCGGCGAGGATCTCTTGCACCCGCTCTTCTTTGCGGAAGGTTTGGACCGAACGGACATACTCCACTTGCAGCCCGGCCGCTGGCACCAGGCGTTCCACGTGGGCGACGAGGGCGTCGCGCAGTGGCTCCGCAAAGCGAGTGAAGTCGAAAATCCGGATGCCCTGCGCCCAAAGGTAGGAGCTCATGCCCTCCGCGTGGCAAATGCCAGGGAGCGTACCCGTGATAAGGAGACGATCGAAGGAAGAGATGACGCCTACGATGCGATCCGCATAGCGATCCACGAGCGAGGAAGACATAGTACGAACTCCGAACCACAGGCCAGGCAGCTAATTACCTGAAGGTTACAGCCTGGCATAACCATCACCTTTTTGGTTCTGGCTTTGCCAGCGTAGGGGTCACGGATAAAAGAAAGGGTCCCGAGGCGAGTGCCTCGGGACCCTTTCCTTGAACTTCCGTGGTGCGTGTTGCGTATGGGGAAGGACACCGCCCTAAGCAGGGTTACTTTCCTTTTGGCCGCCAGGCGCCGGTTACGTGCTGCTGTGAGAACGACGAAGGAACCTGACCGGTGGAGGCGTACTCATAGCACGCGGTGAGGAAGA
>JANPLG010000417.1:0-4768 GCA_031426395.1 Actinomycetes bacterium | reverse complement strand
GACGCTCAGGCAGGAGGTGGACGCCTGGGTGAAGGAGCGGAACAAGAAAGGATCGAGAATGGAATGGCGGTTCACCACCGACCAAGCCCGCATCAAACTTAAGCACCTTTACCCGACTCTAACAGCCTGACACACTACTAGGCCATTTAGGAGGGATTTATCAGATGGTCCGCAACTTTCGCTACGTGGATGAGAACCTCCTCGCGCTCTCCGGCGTGCCCGAGAGCGCGGCAGCGGTAGACTGGCTTCACCAGCAGGGCATTCGGACCATCGTGTCGACACACCCGGTCCCGGACGAAGCCGTGCGGCGGATGGAAGAGCTGGAGATCCGGTGGCTGCCGTTCCTCATTGAGGACGTCAGCCAGGGCCTACCCGGCTCCCTCACCGCCCTGCTGGAAGAAGTCAGCCAACGGATCGAGGCGGAGCCGGGAGCGCTGATGCACTGTCAGGGCGGCGGAGGTCGCTCCGGATCGATGTGTGCCGCCTACCTCATCTGGAAGAACGGCCTCACTGCGGAGCAGGCCCTGGTGCGGCTACCCGAGGTGCAGAAGGATGCGCAAAAGGCCTTCCTGCATGGCTTTGCTGCGGGCGTAAGGTCAGGGACCTGGTGACCAATGGCGCACGACCATGGAGCGACACAGCACGGAGCGCCACCCTGGACCCACACCGTCATATCGCGCCAGCTTCCCTTAAAAGCGAGATCAGCGGGTCTGGATTGTTGCGATGCTTGGCCCAATCAACAGCTGTCGCTCCATCCGTCGTCGTAGCGTTCACGTCGGCGCCCGCTTCAATGAGCGCTTTCGCCACCCTCAATGGATCGACCGCCAGATAAATGTGCATCAGTGCGGTCATTCCTTGATGATCGGTGGCGTTGACTTTTGCCCCACGTTCAATCAGCAACCGTACGGCGCTTTCGTGGCCGTACGATGCCGCGCGCATCAGAGCCGTTTGACCCACCTTACATTCGGCGTCTATCTCCGCTCCCCTATCCAGCAGCAGAATTAGCGCATCTATGTGTCCTCCAACGGACGCCCACATCAACGGAGTACGGCCATCTTCCGTGCGACCATTAACCTCCGCACCAGACTCCAGCAGAAGTTCCAGCCAAGCATGCTCTCCTCGACCAAGACGCAGGCACAGTTCAAGCGTCTGGCCAGCCATCACATCACCTGTGCCACGGCTGTGTCAGTCCAACCATGAGTGAGCATGCTCGACTTCCGAAGCTTCACGCGGAGCGCTTAGGCGCGCCGTACAGGTAGTGGTCATGGTTCTCGGCACCGTCGTGGGGAACTTTGTCCTGCTCCTCCTCCGGGACCGGACCAAGGATTTCATCGAGCATCTCCAACAAGGGAAGCTGCTTCTGGCGTTCCGTCAGGACGACCCAGGGTTGACAGGGGAGTTTGTCCTCAGCAGGTGGCGAATCCATGAAGCGTGCCTTGATGTGATCCGACGGCGACTTGAATGCAAGCTTTGAAGTAGAGCAGAGCAGTATCGCACGGCTGTGCCCAAGAACTGGCAGGTCAGAGAAGTAAGTCGAACCCCTCCTGGCTGAAATGGTGATCGCGGGTGAGCACGTGACGGATGCCCAGACGACGCATTGTCACCATGGAAAAGCAGTCCGTAAGGCTGTACCCCTTGTCCGGCCGAGCGCGATAGAGAGCCATCCCCGCCGAGAGCAGATCTTCCTCGAGTGGTATGACCTGGACGCGATCGTTCTGGAACAGTCCATCAATGTAGGTGCTGGCGCGCTCTCTCCAGTACGATCCGGCCTCCGAGAAGTGGTTCATAACCTCAATGATCACTGCAACAGTTGTGGTCAGGCGTTGGGGTCGAACCTCGTCAACGCGGACTCTAACCAACTCGTGCCACTGGTCGCTCGGATCAATGAATGCGATCCAGTAAAAAGAATCAGCGAAGGCCGCTTCCATCAACCGGTGCGCTTCGGAGCGCCATAGAGGTAGTGGTCGTGATTCTCAGCGCCGTCGTGCGGCACCTTATCCCGCTCATCCTCCGGCACAGGCCCCAGAATCTCGTCCAGCATTTCCCAGACCGGCAACTGCTTCTGACGCTCGGTGAGGATTACCCTCGGCTGGTAAGGGATCTCGTCTTCGGCGGGAGGTGGAAGCGAATGACGTAGGACCATTGGAGTGCTCAATCCAGTTGCCGCAACGACGAAAAAGAATCTCGTCGCGGCAATGATATCGAGTACGCGGCCACCACGCTACTCAGCGCCCGCGCGCTCGTCCACCGGTTCGCTTTCGAGGGCGGCGAGGATGCTCTGGCTGATGCGGACAGCGCCATCCTTGGGGGCGTTCTCGTCCTCGGTCATGGGGCGTGGGCGGCGGGAGCGGCGGCGGGGCGCGGCGGCTTCCTTCTTCTCGCGGGTTTCCCGTGCCGCAGCTTCCTGACGCAGCTCCACCCAGAGTTTGCCGATCTCGGGGTCGAACTGCGTCCCCAGACCCTTCTCAATCGCATCCAGCGCCTGGCGCTCCGTGAGGCCCTTGCGGTAGGGGCGCGAGGTGGTCATGGCGGAGTAGGCGTCCGCGACGGCCATGATCCGGCCGATTAGAGGAATGTCCTCGCCCTTCAGCCGGTCCGGGTAGCCGCGCCCATCGTAACGCTCATGGTGGTGGCGGACCCCCAACACTACCTGCTCCATGCCGGGCACCGCCCCGACAATCAGCGCACCGAACACCGGGTGCTGCCTCATGATGTCGAACTCTTCATCCGTCAGGTTACCCGGCTTGCGCAGGATGGCGTCCGGCACGCCGATCTTCCCCACGTCGTGGAGCATGCTCGCCAGTCCGATGGTCCGCAGCATCTCCTCGCCAACCTCCATCCGCTGCGCGATTTGCAGCGAGTAGTCGGTCACCTCCTCGCTATGCTGCCGCGTGTAGCCGTCCTTGTTGTCGATCGCGGAGACCATCGCCTGGAAGAGGTCCTGACCCTTGACGGCCGGTAGCACGGCATCCGGAGCACCTTGGCCCCGCACCGTGATCTGGTTTCCACCGCGGGTCTTCGACTGATAGAGGTGGGCGTCAGCGACCGAAACGAGTTGAAGGACATCCTCGCTGTCCTCCGGGAAGACGGAGATGCCGTAGCTGAACCCGATGGGGAGCGACTGCGAATCCTGATACTTCACGCGCTCTTTGCCCAGCGCAGCCTGGATTCGCTCCGCGACCTTCATCGCCTGCTGGAGGTTGGCGTCGGGCAGGACCACCATGAACTCGTCCCCGCCGTAGCGCGCCACCACGTCATGATCACGCGTGGCCCGTTTGAGGACGCCCGCCACGCGCTTCAGGATCTCGTCGCCGGCGGGGTGGCCATAGGTGTCGTTGAACAGCTTGAAGTTGTCCAGGTCCATCATGAGGACCGCTAGGGGGCGCTCGCTCTTGCCAGCCTGCTCCAGGAGGTTGCGCAGCCGCTGATAGGCGCTGCGATGGTTGTGAAGGCCGGTGACCGGATCGCGGTCGGCCAGCTTCCGCATATCGGAGAGCATCCGGATGCTGCGGAGCGCGCCGCCGATATCGCTTCCCACCGCTGAGATGATCGCCTGGCTGGTGGGGCTGAAATCCTCGTGCCACTTGATCAGCGTGAGGTAGCCGAACTCTTCCCCCACCCTCCCCATCCGTGCGGTTACGCAGTGCGCCCGGTGCCTCGCGCTCTCTCGTCCGGGCACCACCACGGAATGCTCCAGCACCCGCTGGGGATAGCGGTTCACCTGCTCCTGGATTGACGCCAGCAGCTCCGCGTCACGGTGGGCCTCCGGGAGGCCACGCTGCTCCACCAGCAGCATCTGCGTCTCATCATCCGCAGAAGGCAGCCAGATCGCGCCGGCGTCCGCCTCCAGGGTGTTGACCAGCCGGTCGAGCGTGAGGCTGAGGTTCGCGCCCACGTTGGGGCAGGAGTTGAGCGTGGAGACCACCTCGCTCACCACGGAGAGCTGGCTGAGTCCGGAGGCCACCTGCGCCTTCAAAGCGAGGATCGCGCTGAGCTGCCGCACCAGCACCATGCCCAAGAGGCCCATTCCCAGGGTGGCGCTCAGCAGGCTGGAGAGCTGCGTGCGGTCCAGCGAGAAGAAAAGCATGGCGTTCGCGAAGCCCGCCAGGACCACCGGAAGGACGAGGCGGAAGCTCTCACTTTCGAAGACCTTGCCCAGGGAACGAGGTAGAGGCTGACTCACTGCGGACTCCAGAGGTGGTGCCGCACAGATTACTTGCAGGCGGCGTGCTCCGCATTATTGGTGAGAAAGGCGGATGCCGTAGGGCAGTTGGTGCAATCCAGACAATCACGGGCGTCCACCTTTCGGACGACCCATCGATCAATTGCGGATTGCGGATTGCGGAATGTGAAGCAGGTTAGCTGGGTGCTTGGAGTCGTTACCGGCAAGCGGTTTGCCGGTGTTCCCAGTGGATGGTCATGCAGGACCCGGAAGGGAACGAGTTCTGCGTCGTGTGATCACGCAACTTTCGACAACCGCTGTCGGATCTGTCGAAAACCCTTCAGCCTCGCCTTCTACCCCTACTGAAAGCTGTGCAGCCTCGGTCCGATACGACTCCCAGCCCCGGCACGCTCGCACCCCTCCAGCATGAGGTTCCGCAATCTGCGATCCCTTGCATTCTGAATCCTGAATTCTGAATGGCTCGTCGGTACCCCGAGGGTTCCGTGGGGGGTGGGATTCAATTACTGGGCAGGCTTTCGTGACAATGTAACCTGGGGTAGCCTAGGCCCTTGTGGCCGTGGGTCTACCGTGCTCCCAAGGGGGACG
>JANPLG010000416.1:0-1959 GCA_031426395.1 Actinomycetes bacterium | reverse complement strand
CCCCCATTCCCCCATTCCCCCTTTCGACTTGTCAGAAAGGACCTGACACGCTACGGGAATCGACGTTCTGCTGGCTGACAGGAAACCTTTCTAGGGCCGGAGTGTCGCACCAGAGCGGGTTCGCCTTGCGTGCGGTTGACCGCTGGCGTGCAACCCTGTAATCGGAGTGGGTGCGGCGAGGAGTCGGGAATGCTGACGATCTTTGGAAAGCGACAACCCTTCTGCGATGGCGTGAACCGCCGCGAGTTCATGCGCATCGGCGGCATGGCGATGGGCGGGCTAACGCTGCCGGGCATCCTCGCGGCCGAGGCGCAGGCAGGGGTCAAGTCGTCCGAGAAGGCCGTGATCATGATCTACCTTCCCGGTGGCCCGCCGCATCTCGACATGGTGGACATGAAGCCGGACGCACCGGTGGAGATTCGCGGACCTTACAAGCCGGTGGAGACCAACGTCTCCGGCATCCAGGTCAGCGAGCACATGCCGCACCTCGCCAAGATGATGGATAAGTTCGTCCTCATCCGGTCGCTGGTCGGCGCGCGGGATGAGCATGCGTCCAACCTTTGCCTCTCCGGCTACGCCATCGGTGAGAATCCCAACCGCTTCTACCCCTCCATGGGCTCCGTGCTCTCGAAGATGCGCGGGCCTGTCGAACGCACCGTTCCCCCGTTCGTGGAGCTGACCCCCAAAACGGCGCACATGCCCTACTCCAATGCGGGCCATCCCGGTTTCTTGGGACTGGCCCATGGCTCCGTCCGCCCAACCGCCGACGGAATGCAGGACATGGTCCTCAACGGCGTCTCGCTCTCGCGCCTCTCAGAGCGGCGGCGGCTGCTGAAGGCGGTTGACCACCACCGGCGCGTAATCGACGGCTCCGGCGTGCTCGACCAATTGGAAGGCGTCAACGCCCGCGCCTTCGACCTCCTCACCTCAGACCGCCTGGTCAAGGCGCTGGACGTCTCCCAGGAGCCGGACAAGCTGCGTGACCGCTACGGACGCGGCTCCAGCCAGGCCATCACGGACGCCGCCCCGGACTGGAATGACCAGTTCCTGGCGGCGCGCCGATTGGTGGAGGCCGGTGTGCGCTGCGTGACCCTCGGGTTCGGCGGATGGGACTACCACGGATTCTTCGACCCCAAGCCGGCGGAACAGAGCAAGCGGCTGGACCAGGCGCTCACCGCTCTCGTTCAGGACCTCCACGATCGCGGCATGGACAAGAACGTCAGCGTCGTCTGCTGGGGCGACTTCGGACGGACTCCCCGCTTCAACAAGGACGGCGGGCGGGACCACTGGCCTGCCGTCGGCTTCGCCCTGCTGGCGGGCGGCGGGATGCGCACCGGCCAGGTCATCGGCGCGACCAACAAGTGGGGCGAGTACGCGGACGAGCGCCCGGTCCACTACCGCGATGTCTTCTGCACCCTCTACCGCAACCTCGGCATCGACATCACGGAAACACCCATCGTGGACGCCACCGGCCGGCCCCAGTACCTCTACCAGGGCCACGAGGCGCTCCCAGAAGTCGGCTAGCCTTCAACACCGGATCATCCGCAACCGGCTGACCCGTCATTCATCCAAGACCTTATCCGGCACGCCACCGCCTTGGGCGACCCGTCCTAAAACGAACGGATGCCGTCCCGATCCCACCCACAAAACCACGTGTCATTCCCCGGACCGGCACCAACTGCTAGGCCGCCAACCCGTCGCGTCCGTGGGAACCCCGAGTAGATCCCGTCCAACGCCGCACCGAAGGGAACCGGACTTCCCGTGCCTGCACCCAGCTCGGTTCATGAGGAGCAGCGTGGGGCTGCGTTCCCGTCAGCCGGTGCAGGACGCCGCGTGCCGGTCGGTGGTCGGGGACGAGCTCCAGGTAGGGCAGCAGCGGCGGCAGGCGGACCAGCTGGCACGGGGAGCTCTATCGCGTAACGGGACCCGGAAGGACCGGAATCGACGACCCACCTCAAC
>JANPLG010000415.1:0-5808 GCA_031426395.1 Actinomycetes bacterium | reverse complement strand
GCCGTCCAAGAAGTGCGGGATGCGGCTGACTGGATCACGGATGCACCCGGCGGCCGCGGCGCGATCCGGGAAGTGGTCGAAGGCGTGCTGCGGGGGCAGGGCCGCTGGGAAGAGGCGGTTCGCACTTTCCTGGCTGAGCTGGAGAAGCAGCAGGACGCGCCACCTCCCGCGCAGTGATCAGGATTCCCTGTTCCCTGTTCCCTGTTCCGCATTCCGCATTCCGCAGTCGAGTGACCCTTGCTGACGCTCATCCACACCAATGACACCCACGGACGGATGACGCCGCCCGTGTCGGACCGGCTTCGCGCCCTGCTGGCGGAGCATCCGGAGGCGATCTACCTGGATGCGGGCGATACGGTGAGCGCCGGCAACCTCGGGTTCAAGATGGGTGGAGAGCCGGTGCTGGAAACCCTTTCCAACCTCGGTTGCCGCGCCATGTGCCTCGGCAACCGGGAGACCCACCCGCGCAAGGAGATCTTTCCGCTGAAGGTCAACCGCGCACGCCATCCGCTGCTCTGCGCCAACATCGTGGCGAAGAGCGGCGCGCCGGTCCCGACGCAGCCGCATGTCCGCTTCGAGGTCGCGGGGGTTCGCATCGGCGTCTTCGGCGTGACGGTGCCGATGTTCACGCGGAAGCAGTGGTCCCAGGCCCTCTGCGACTACTGGTTCGACGACCCACTCAAGGCCGCCCGTCGCGAGGTCGACGCGTTGCGGCCGGAGGTCGACGTTCTCATCGCCCTGACGCATATCGGGTACCGCCATGACCTCACTCTGGCGGCGGCGTGCCCGGAGCTGGACGTGATCATCGGCGGCCACAGCCATACGGACTTACAGGAGCCGACCTGGGTAGGGGAGGTTCCCGTGCTACAGGCCCGCTCCCACGGCTACCTCGCCGGCGTGGCCCGAGTGGAGCCGATGGAGGCGCGCTGGCGACTAACGGAGTGGACGCGGGTTCCGCTGCGTGACGACCTGCCTGTGAACAGGTAGCGCTCCGCCTCCAGCATCCCGGCGCGAGCTACTCGTCGTCTTCGTCGTCATCCTCCTCTTCGGGCAGAAGAGGGGCGACGTAGACATCGGTTGCCACCGGCTCGGCAAGCTCTCCCACCTTCTCGAAGCGGCGGTCCGGCGGCTGCTCCTCGTTCAGGCCGTGGAAAGCTGCCCTGGATGTCAGGCCACGAAAATGGCTGGGGAGGTCGTCGAAATCCGTCTCCGGTTGCGCGTATTCGTAGAAGCGCCCGCAAGCGGTTTCCAGCGGGAGGGAGTCATGGATGAAGACCAGCCGGTCGTTCTTCTCTTCCCACTCCGGAATTGACATGGTGGTCTCACGCTGGAACCGCTCGCGGAGGCCCTCATCAAGGTCGGACATTGCTTGAGCGAGCTTTGTCTCCCGGATCTCCAGGACCTGCTCCTCGGTGAACGGCTCTCCCGATAGGGTGAGCGAACGGCGGATCTCGTCCACGGTGGCGCCCCCGCGGGCATTGCGCCAGTCCATCTCGTTCGCGTAAGCCTTCTCAAACTTCGCCTTGAACCCGGCGGCGGGTGCCGCCTCCAGCCCATCCTGCCGGCGCTCCGAGAAGAACCGCCGCACGAAATCTCCGGCGGGAGCGTCTTTGTCGTAGACACGGGTCCTGTTGGACGGAGCATCCATCTCGCCGCCCTGTGGCGCGGTGCTATAGGTGGTGGTGCAGCCATCGAGATAGCGGCAGTAAACATCGAACCAGACCCCGGCCAGCGGATGCTCGTACACCACGGCGTAGGCGCTCTCCAGTTCATGGGCCAGCGCGTGGATCTTCAGGAACGACATTTCCTCTGGCGAGTAGAGGCCCGCGTCCGTGAAGCCGGAGCCTTTGAGGACGGTGACCAGGTCGTCCACCTTTTCGCCGTCCTTCCAGTCGAGGCTGTCCTGCTTCACCAGGTTGAGCCGCGCTGGGGTCTCGGCGTACTCCATTTGTTCGCCCATTTCCGCGAGCGAACCCATCACCTTACGGAACCTGGCCCGGAGCAGCAGGAATCCTCCAACCAGGGTGATCACCACCAGCAGGAAGAGGACCCCAAGGATTTGAAGGATGATCGCCATGACCGACTCCCTTACGTGGCCGATGTCGCGGACATGAATGCAGGCGAATGGTGTTCGCTTACACTTGTAGTATGGCCCAGGATGGCAACCTACCAGGCCCTCCTTTGTCGTCCATTTGACTGATCACCGAGCCGGGACCTTGCAGAAGGACCCGGACCTCCCGCAAGGAAGATCCGGGTCCTGATTATCTGCGATCAATTTGCAGACTACCCGAGGTAGCCCTTCTCCTGAAGGTAGCCGACGATCACCGCCAGCGATTCCTCAATGGACTGCGCTTCGGTGTCGACCACCACTTCCGGGGCCGCCGGCTCCTCGTAGGGAGCGGAGATGCCCGTGAACTCCTTGATCTGTCCGGCGCGTGCCTTGGCGTAGAGGCCCTTGGTGTCCCGGCCTTCGCACGCTTCCACCGAAGCCTTGACATAGACCTCAACGAAGTCGCCGTCCTTTTGGCTGGCGCGGGCGCGGTCCCGGTCCTCGCGGTAAGGCGAGATGAAGGCGGTGGTGTTGATCACGCCCGCATCCGTGAAGAGGCGCGCCACCTCGCCGATGCGACGAATGTTCTCGGTGCGGTCCTCCGGGCTGAAGCCGAGGTCCTTGTTCAGTCCGTGGCGAATGTTGTCGCCGTCCAGCACGTAGCTGCGGATGCCGCGCTGCCAGAGCACCTGGTCCAGGGCGTTGGCCAGGGTGGACTTGCCGGACCCGGACAGGCCGGTCATCCATACGGTGCAGCCGCGGTGGCCGAACTTCTGCTCGCGCTCGTCCCGCGTGACGGTGTGGCTGTGCCACACAATGTTGGTGCTCTTCGTCTCCGACATACCGGTATGCTTCCTCGATCAGCCGGCGCGCCCCGCTGATGGATCAGCACGGGAGTCAACCGGAAAACAGCAAAGATGACTTGTCGCCGCGCCCTGGTCGGTGGACGATTCCAGGGGAGAAGTCCCAGGGCGGCGGTTTTGGCGAAGCCACCCCCACCTTCGTCCCAAGGCAGCGCCAGCAGTCAGTCTCGACGCTGAAGCATTCTTTCGGCGGCCTTCAAGCGAGGCGCGGCGGCAAAACCTCACAAGTCTATCCCACGCATTCTGATTTCGGAATGCGGATTGCGGAATGCGGAATGGTTGCCGGGTTGGCTGCCGAGGATGCGCTGTCTTGGGATCGAGTGAATCGTCGGGGGTTGATGGACCGAACACACCAGGGATTGGCAGTTCCAATCCGAGATCCGAAATGCTCAAGATTTCCACTACTCGTCCGTTCTCAGGCACCCGGGTTCGCGCGACCGGCCTCGTGCTTTCCCTGGCTCTGGTTCCTTCCGCCGTCCTGGGTGCGCAGGCAGCTCCTGCTGGTACCGCGAACGGACAGCCGGTCCGCTCTCAGCCGGCTCGGCTGCGACAGGTGCTGGACGTGGAGAAGCTGCGCTCCGTGCCGGCGCCCCGGCTGCCCAATGTGATCCCCACCTGCGACGTGCTGGTGGTCGGCGGTGGGCTGGGCGGCGTGGCTGCGGCTGAGGCGCTCGCACGGCAGGGGGTGACCGTGATCCTGACGGAGCCGACCTCTCGCCTGGGAGGCCAGCTCACAGCCCAGGCGGTGCCGGTGCCGGATGAGAACAGTTACATCGAGAGAAACCCTGGGGTGGGCACCGCGAGCTACCGGGCGATGCGAGAAGGACTGCGTTCGCGGTACGCGGCCAAGCCGGGGATCAAGACGGTCCGCGCTGCGAACGTGGGGCAATGCTGGGTGAGCCGCGTCTCCGGCGAGCCGGATGAGTGGGAGGCGGCCATCCGCGCCCGGCTGGAGCCCCTCTCCGGCGCTGCCGGGCTGCGGCAGGTGCTCATGCGCCACCAATTGGTGCAGGTCCGCCGCTTCTCCCAGAACGGTCGCTATCACTACGCCGACTTCGTGAACCTGGATAGCGGCCGGGTGACTCGTGTGGCGGCGAAGTACCTGCTCGACGCCACAGAATGGGGCGACGTGCTCCCCCTCTCCGGCACTCCGTTTACCCTGGGCCAGGAAGCCCGCTCCGCACATGGTGAGTCCGCTGCGCCGGAGACCGCCCAGCCGGGCTGGGTCCAGAGCTTCACCTATTGCTTCGCGGTGCGGTGGCAGCCGGAGGGTCCGCACAAGATCGTGGAGAAGCCCGCGGAGTACGAGTACTTCAAGTCGCTGGGGGAGTACACCCTGGGCTACGACTACTCCGATGCACGCGGCCGGGTGTTCTACAAGGTCTTCGAGAAGGTGCCGGGCGCGGGCGGGCCATTCTGGACCTACCGCCGCATCCTCGCCGCCAGCAGCTTCGGCCCCGGCGCCGACCGTAAGTACGCGCAGGACGTTGCCCTGATCAACTGGCGCGGCAACGACTTCCATGAGGAGAACCCCATTGGTAAGCCGCTCGATGAGCAGATCCGCATCCTGAAGCGCGGGAAGGCCTTCGCCCAGGGTTTCCTCTACTGGCTCCAGACGGAATGCCCTCGAGACGACGGTAAGGGAGTCGGCTACCCGGAGATGCAACTTGCCATGGATGTGATGGGCAGCGAGGATGGCTTCGCGGTGCATCCGTACATCCGGGAGAGCCGCCGGATGCTGGGGTCGTTCACCCTGACGCAGCAGCACCTGGCCCCGGACCCGTCCAACCCCGCGAAGAAGTGGGGCGAGGAGTTCGCGGATACGGTCGGCATGGCGCTCTACGCGATGGACATCCACCCCTCCAAGGGCGAGAAACCGTTCCTCTCCGCCTCCCTGCCGTACCACCTGCCGCTGGGGTCGTTCATCCCCTCCGCAGGTCCGCCCAACGTGCTGCCGGCGGCGAAGAACTTCAGCGCCACGCGACTGGCCCTCTCCTCCGCCCGCATGCATCCCACCGAGTGGCTGGCGGGCGAAGTGGCCGGCTCCCTGGCCGCCTTCTGCATCCGGAAGGGCGTGGAGCCAGGCCAGGTGCGCAGCACACCGGAGCTACTGCGGGAGTTCCAGTCAGAGCTCATCGCCGCTGGCATGCCCCTGCGCTGGAGCGAAGTCATCCGGTGATCAATTGCGGACGAGGACGGACGTGACCTTTTGAGGATGCTGTGAGGAGAATGGAACGCGGATGACGCGGATTGAGTCGATCCAAGCGGATCGGAGGGCAACGGACCTGACGCGGGTTAGCGGGGCGATTTTCCGAGATCCGCTCAAGTGACGACCCGGTACAGTGCAGATACCCTCTTCCATCTGATCCGCGTCAATCCAACCAATCCGCGTCATCCGCGTTCTATTCCGGATGAGTTTACGCCCCGGCAACGCTCAACTGGTCACCGCTAGGTGCATCGCCGAGCACCTCTGCCTTCCGGGATGACCAGTTGTAGAAATAGTAGACCAGGGTGCGGTAGGGGCGGAAGCGCTCGAATGCAGCGACGAGCTGGGCGTCGGGTACCGCCTCGCCCTCGAACCAGCCGTCGCGCACCGTCTTGCGAAACCATGAGTCGACCGGCAGGTGGTCGTACCTTCCGAGAAGCAGCAAGACGTTGGCCGCCGCATAGGGGCCGATGCCACGGATGGCGCGCAGGCGGGCTTCAACCTCTTCGGTGCTTAGGGCGGGGTCTTTCAGCGCCTCCAGGTCGAGGGTGCCTTCAGCCAGATCACGGGCCACAGTCCAGAGCGCCAACGCCCGGTAGCCGACCCGGCACTCCCGCTGAAGCTCCTCCGGCGTACGTGCCGCAACCTGGGCCGGCGTGGGAAACGCCTTGCCGTGGGGAGACTCCGTG
>JANPLG010000414.1:0-24500 GCA_031426395.1 Actinomycetes bacterium | reverse complement strand
CAGCCAATAACGCGCGAAATCATGCGCGCCCCGGCGGCAGCGGCTCCCGCCGCCTGTTCGACCCCGGCGCAGTGCGCAAACAGAGCCGGGAACTGCTCCATCGGACCGCACACCGATCTATTTGAGGACAGGCTCCTAGCGCCTAGTGCGCGTGGTTCGCAGGAGACCGCAGGGGGGTCCATCCACCTGGCTGGACGTGGCGCGTCCCCCTTGGGAGCACGGTAGACCCACGGCCACAAGGGCCTAGGCTACCACAGGTTACATTGTCACGAAAGCCTGCCCAGTAATTGAATCCCGCCCAATCGACGAGCTCTGGATGCGACCTGCCTGCCACGGCCGACGGAGTCCGCTTTTGCAACAGTTCCGCAAACTCGCCCGAACCGGTGCGGGCGGCGGTCGTCACAGCGGAACAAGAAAGCAGCCCGGTTTATGGCCGGGCTTCAGATCGGGAGGCGGTCATCCAGAAGCTAATGAACCCTCCGACCTCCCAGCAAACGCACGAGCTGCCCCGGTTGTCCGGTCAGGTAGGCCGAACCTACCCCTTGTGGCCCCATGGAGGCTCCACATGGACCGAAGACTGCCACGCATCGAAAAGACCTCGCACATCGCCCCCACCTCACGGCCCGCCTCTCAGCCCGCCTATCTGTCCACAATGGGCGCGAACTCCGCGTCTCGGCGACGGCTGGTTCTAGGTCTGTCCCTGCTCCTGGTCCCTGGCGGGATCGGGTTGGCGCTGGCGGCTGGTCCACCGTTGACCACTTCCAACGCCACCGGTACGCTCCAGACCACCTCCACCACCGGTGCCGTCGCTAGCAGCGGTGCCTTCTTTCAGAGCCTGGGCACCAACGACCGGGCCTGCGTCACCTGCCACCGCCCAGAAGAGTCCTGGTCGATCACGCCGGGCGGTATCCTGGCGCGGTTCAACCGCACGAACGGGCTCGACCCTCTCTTCCGAGCCGTGGACGGGGCGAACGCGCCCAACCTGAGTCTCACGACCCTCGACGCACGACGGCGAGCGTACAGCATGCTCCTCTCCAAGGGCGTGCTACGGGTCGGGCTGCCGATCCCCGCCGGCGCGGAGTTCACCCTGGCGGCGGCTGAGGACCCGTACCGCTTCGCAAGTGCCCGCGAACTCTCCCTCTTCCGCCGACCGCTCCCATCCACCAACCTGCGCTTCCTCTCCACCGTGATGTGGGACGGGCGAGAGGGACAGACCATGACGCGCGAGGCGCTCCGCGACCGGCTGCGTGCGCAGGCTGCCAACGCGACCACCGGCCACGCACAGGCGAGCGGCGCTCCCCCTACCGGCCAGCTAGACGAGATGGTGAACTTTGAGCTGGCGCTTCATACCGCGCAGGCAACCGACACCCAGGCGGGTCCGCTGAACGCACTGGGGGCAGCGGGAGGAGTCAGCCGAGTGGAGCAGCAGCCGTACTCGCCGGGCATCAACACCCCCGGCACGCCTGGGTTCAATCCTCAGGTCTTCACCCTCTTCGGTGCCTGGGAAGCCACCGGAGGCGGACCGGTGCTGCCGCCTTCGGGCGGAGGACGGGGCGGACGTCCCGGTCCTCCCACGCGGCCTGATCCGGGCGCGGCTGCCCGGCAGTCGGTGGCGCGCGGCGAGCGCCTCTTCAATTCACGGCAGTTCACTGTCACGGGCGTGGCCGGCTTGAACGATTCGCCCGCCACGGCCAGCCTGCGGGTCACCTGCTCCGGCTGCCACAACACGCCCAATGTTGGCAGCTTCTCTCAGCCCCGGCTCTTCAACCTGGGCCTGGCGGACGGCGTTCGGCGGACCCCGGACATGCCGCTCTACACGCTGCGGAACAACGCCACAGGCCAGACCGTGCGCACCACCGACCCGGGACAGGGGCTGGTGACCGGGCGGTGGGCGGACGTCGGGAAGTTTAAGGTCCCGGCCCTGCGCGGACTCTCCGCCCGCGCGCCCTTCTTCCACAACGGCTCCGCGCCCTCCACGGATGCGGTGGTGACCTTCTACGAAACGCGTTTCCGCATTGGGCTGAGCCAGCAGGAACGCGCGGATCTATCGGCCTTCCTGCGCTGCCTGTAGCCAGCCACCGGGCCTAAGGGTTGTCGCGGGGGGCAGTGGGACCCCCGCGACGCTCGGGCGCGCTGATCAGCGGCGGCCGTGGCGCTGGACGTTGCGCCAGCCGCGCCAATGGCCGGGCTTGCGCTTACGACGGTAGCGCAATCGGTAGACGGAGGCCAGGTGAACCCGCTCGTTGTAGGTGGGGTGGGTATCCCAGAGCAGGCGGCTCACCGGATGGGCACCGCTCTCCTCCAGGTTCATGGCGCGGAGCTTCCGCATCACGGAGACGTAGTTCTCCACATCGCCGGTGATCGCCAGCGCGTATTCGTCTGCGTCCCGCTCATCCCGGCGGGCTTCCGCGCAGAGGATCGGGGTAAAGAGCTGGGCCAGACCCAGGGTGAGCGCGGCCAGAAGCGGGAACCCCGCCAGATCGTGTACGCCACCCAGACCCAGAGACGGCGCGAGGAAATGCATCATCGTCAGAGCGGCCACACCGGCAAGGAGCTGGGCGCTGCCCCAGATCAGCTTCCGATGCGCCTGGGCCACGCCGGCGCGGGTGCGGTTCTCCAGGTGGAGGTGGTCGTAAAGGTGGCCGAACTCGTGGGCCATCACCACCCGCTCCTCGCCGTCGGTGAACTCGTCGATGAGGGTGTCGCTCACGAAGATGGCGGTCCGCTTGCCGCGCAGGCGGATTGAGGCGCTAGCGCGGCGGGTCTTGTGGGAAACCTTGACCTGGAAGACCGGCAGTGTGGTCTTCCCGATTCCGGGCAGGTTGAAGGTCTCGTTCCGGAGGAAGCGGACCGGGTAGAAAACGTTGAGAAGCGGGTGGTAGATGTGGTCGATGAAGAGCGGCCGCAGCAGCAGGAAGGCCCCCGCCCACGGCAGAATCAGCCAGGGCCACCAGCAGAGCGTCTCCCCCACCGGCAGCAGGAGGACCACCGTGGCGACCCCGAACACGGCGCTCCGGCAGAGCCACTCCCAGGTCCAGGACCCGAAGCTCTCGCGGCAGAGTCCGAAGCGGCGTTCCAGGACCCACTCCCCGTAGGCGTGGAACGGGAAGAGGAGGACCCGGGTGACCAGCCCCAGCATCAGCAGGAAGGAGAGGTGGCACCCCCAGAGATCCGAGCCATGCGGAATCGACGCCTCGCACCAGTCCAGAAGGTCGCGGGCGGCGCCGGTCAGCGTGAGCGCCGCCAGCGTCCCGATGACGAGAAGGAACTCCGCTACCGTGGCGAAGAGGCGCGCCTGGCTGTACTGCCGGCATCGCGCCTCGTCCGCATCCGGCAGGCGGATGGCCGGGTCGATGCCGGAAAATGCCAGGTCGGCAGATGCCGGGTCGTTGGATGCCGGAAGCTCAGCTTCCGGGTTGGCCCCCGATGGCGCGGAGGCGGCGCTGGCAAAGCTCATAGCCTGGATCGCGCATACGGAGCACAGACAAAGCACGAACGCGGGTTGGGCGGGGGAATTATAGGAGGTCTGACGAGTTCGCCGCTAGATTTCTCTTACTTGCAGAGGCTTCCTGACAGGGTGAAGAACCGCGTGATGGTCATCAACGTGCCAACGGGTGGGAGACTGGATGCCCGATGGAAGCAGGGAACACGGTGTCCGACAGGGAACAACGAAGCGCACCACTCGTCAGGAGGCGTTCTGTTGAGCCGTTGGTCTGTAACACTTGTTCTTGCCGCCGCAACGGCCAGTCTCGCCGCTCAGGCCAGTGACTCGGGCGACTGGATCTCTCCCTTCCCGGTGCGCGGAGTGGTGCTGCGGGACCGAACGTTCTACGCCAGCATCCCCGCAGGGGCGGGCACCCTTTCGCGCCGAGTGGTACCGATTTAGGTCGACACGCTTTCGGTCGGCGATCCTCTCCCCGTAACGGGCGATATCGGAGCGCTCTCCCTCAGTCCAGATGGCAATCGGCTGACGCTTGGTCGGGATGACCTGATCGGGTTTCAATCCATCAACCTCGCGACCCAGGCAGTCGAGCCGGTGATCTCGCTCCAGGGCGGGCTCTACTTCGATCAGACGCTCCGGGCGAGCGCGATTCGCAACGGCCTCTCCACCGATGATTTGAATCTGGTCACGCGGAGATCGGAGACAAATAACCAACTCATGGATTTGGCACTCTTCAGGGGTGCCAAGCGGAGCGGCGTGGGTGCTCGGATACACCAGAACAGATCCGGTACCGTCTCCTGGTTGCAAGCTTCCACTCTCTGCATCGCGCAGACAGGCGACAACATGTCGCTTGAGATCTTTCAACTGGAGCGATACGGTCTGCAGCCTCTGCAGACCGTACGTGGCATGGACTTGTATGAGCCCATCAACGACTTCCGGGCAGTGGGGGGACGCCTTTACCTTGGCAACGGGAGCGTGCGTGACCTGCTCAACGGCGAGCAACTGGGCGTGTACGACGTCCCCCTCTGGCCGTGGCGCGTGCTTCCGGATGCCAGCGTCAATCGCGTCTACTTTCTGCTGCGTTCCCACTCCCGCTGGGAACTCCACACCTTCGAGATGGACACGCATCGGCTGCTCGCCGTTCGCGAGTTCCATGATGTGGACGGCAGCGATGCCGAACTGTTCCGCTTCGACGCGGACGGCCTCGCCTGCCAGATCGGGGATCGGCTGGTGGTCTTCAGGGACCCGACCGGGGTTCAGCAGTCTGCGGCACCCACACTCACGGTGCAAGTCAGGCCGGATCGAGCACGCTACCAGGCAGGGCAACGAGCCCGGTTTGTCGTGACAGTTACCAACACCGGTCCGACCCCAGCAACAGATGGCTTTGCGACTGTCGCGCTACCGGACGGGGCTACCTTCCAACGGGTTGCTTCGTCGCTTGGCGCCACAAGGGCCATCGGCCAAGTAGTCTTCGCCAGGCTTGGGTCCCTGAGTCCTGGCCAGAGCAAGTCCTTCTCGGTCGATGCCACGGTGGCTACTCGCGCGACGGATCCGGTAAAGGGCTTCGTATCCTGTGCGGAGTTTTCTCCCGATAGGGAAGTGCAGACGAGCACTACCGTTCGCGTTCTTCCCGGACCTGCGCCTGACCTCGACCTCCGTCTTGAGAGCTTTGCCTTCACGGGTCAGGATAAGCATCCGGACAAGGGGGTCGAGGCGGATTGCATCGTGACGAACCTGGGTCGCACCGCGGTACGCGGGGCAACGCTAGACTGCCGGCTGAATCACGAAGATAGTCCACCTCGGTCGGTGCGGTTGAAGCGGGTAAGGCTTCCCTTCATTGGCCCTGGGCAGCGGCGTATGGTTAGGATCACTGGTTCAACACGCCCCTATCACGATCCACCGTACTCAGTCACTGCGGACATCGAACTGGTCCTCCCACCAAGCGTGAAGGACATCGACCTCCGCAACAACCGGGACGCGAGCGAGCCCGTTCGTTGGCCGGGTAGTTAGCCCACTTTCTCTTCTCGCTCCATCCTCACGCATACGCTGATGGCCCTACGACCTGCACTCCCGTTCCTGGCGCTTGCCGCCTGCGCCTGTCTTGCGAATTCCTGCCCTGGCAGTGATACGACCATCATCCAGTTGTCCACTCGGGACCTGGTGTTCAGTCCGCAGACCGGGCTACTGTACGCCACGGTGCCCGGTCGGGCGGGTCAACTGGGCAATAGCATTGTGCCGATCAACCCGGCGAACGGAGCAGTGGGTGATGCGGTGCCGGTGGGGAGCGAACCCGGTCCGATGGCCTTCTCCCAGGACGGGACCAAGCTCCATGTGGGGCTGATGGGCGCGGGGGCGGTGCGCACCCTCAACTTTCCGGCGCTGACGATCAGACGCCAGTTCTCCCTGGGGTTTTACGGAGGAGGGCATTATCAGCCGTTCTTCCTGGCGGAAGCTCCGGGGATGCCAGACCGTCTTCTCTCCGTCCAGGGCGAGTTCGCGGGGACATCCGCCGACATCTATGATGCGGGATACGTCCCTTCCGTGCGCTCCCCAAGGACCGCCGCGCCGGCGTCTCGCTTTGGGGCCGCGTTTGCCAACTCGCCCGCTATCATCTACAGCGAGTCCAACTACGGCTTGGTCGCCTCGAAGATCGACGAACGAGGACTGGTGCCCGTTGCCAACATCCCGCTTCCGTGGCGCTTCGATACCCAGGTGGAATACCGGAACGGGTACTTCTACGCGCTCGATGGCAAGCGGTACGACGCCCACACGGGAGCCCTATCGGTTACCTACGACACGACGGACCGCCTCAAGCAGTTGTTGCCGGAGCATGACCGGGACCGGGTCTACGGTCTATCGGAGCCCGATTGGGAGGGGACCCGTGTCCACGTGTTCCGCGGGTCGACGGGCGAGAGGCTCGAAACTCGCACCCTCAGCCTACCCGACGATTCCTTCTACGACCCGGAACTGGTGCGGTGGGGTGAGGACGGGCTGGCGGTGCGTGCGTTCGGACAAGTCGCTCTGGCGCGCTTCGCTACGATCCCCGCGAAGCGTCCTGCGGTTGACCTTGGCGTAGGCGCTTCGGCGTCCCACGCAAGGGTCAAAACCGGTGCCGGGATGTCCTTTACGGTCGAAGTCACCAACGCGTCCGATCATCCCGCCAATAACGCATACCTCACGGTCACCCTCTCCAAGGGCCTCAACCTGATCTCCGCATACGGTACGCCCGGAGACGTAATGACCGTGGGTCCCGTAGCCCTTGCGCGCATCGGCGACCTGGAAGCCGGCGGCAAGGCGACCGTCACCCTCGAAGCTACCGGCGGGATCGCGGGGCCTGCGGACGTGATCTGCCGCGTGCAATCGGACGAGCCTGATCCTATTCTGGTGGACAACGCCACCACCCTAAGGGTGGGGGTGCAGGCCGGTCCTGTGGCCGACCCGGCAATTGGGTGGGGCGCGGTTCAGATTGGATCCCAGCCCGACCCAATTACCGCCGCGAGGAAGCTGGACGCCGAGCTTCTGGTAACTAACGCCGGCCGTTCTAAATCCGGCTGGGTGAACGTCACGGTGGAGCTGAGCACCAATCCTCGGTTTGAGGGGTTCAGGCGGGTAGACCTGGCGAAGTTCAAGCTGACGCTCTCACCCGGACAGCGCCACCGTCGGCGGCTCCGAGCAACTCTGCTCGATACAGCCCAGTCGGTATTCTACCTGCGCGCGCAACTCACCCCGGAAAGCGGCACGGACGCCACCACAGAGAACAACGTGGCTGGCTGGGGTCCGATTCCACCGTTGCCCCCTCCACTACAACGGCCCCGTCTTAAGGTTTACTGAGTGGGTGCTTGGGTTCCGCTTGAAAAAGCTGTTCGTAGCGTTCGTGGAAGGTAACCCGTGAACCGCGATACCCGCACCTTCTACAGCACCAACTCCGTCAGCAGTGGCACGTGATCGCTGGCGGTGGTGGGCAGGGTCCAGCAGCGCTCCACACGGATATGCGGCGTCATGAAGAAGTGCTCCAGGGCCACGGTCGGCGCGGGGCTGGGGAAGGTGGCGGGGGACTGCGGGAAGCTCACCAGGCCAGCCTGGAAGAGCGGCTGCAGTTCCGGGCTGTCCAGGAGCGCGTTGAAGTCCCCGGCCAGGAGCGTAGGGACCTCCTCGCGCCGCATATGCGTGGCGATCTCCTCGGCCTGGCGGCGGCGCTCCCCTGGGTCGAGCCCAAGGTGGGTCACCAGGAACCGCAGCTGCTGCCCCGCGATCTCCAGCATGGCCTCTCCCAGCATCCTCGGCTCGCCCTGGCTGATCAGGGGGATGGTCCGCTGGCTGACGGGCGTCTCTCGGGTCAGGAGGGCGCATCCGTAGCCCATCGCAGGCAGTCCCATGGCGGGGAAGAAGGCGAGCGGCCGCCCCAGTCCCTTCTGCAGCGCGCCCACGTTGTCACGCAGCGGCAGCCGGAAGACTTCCTGGAAGGCGGCGATGTCCGGGTCCGCCTCCCGGATCACCTCCAGAATTGCCGGGATGCTCGGCTTCTGATCGATCCCCTTGCTCCCGTGCAGGTTCCAGGTCATCACGCGCAGGCGGTGGCCGTTGCTCACGGGGTGAGGGCGCGGACCACGCGCACCCCGTTTAGCGCCATGTGGTACAGGAAGAGCCGATGGAGCAGGTCGCCGTCGTGCGGAAGAGCGCCGATGCCCTGCGCCACCTCCACGGGCAGGTCGTACGTATCCACCAGCTCCGCCGGCACGTAGATCGCTGCCTCGTGGCCCAGGCTGATGGCCTGCAGTTGGAGGTGCATGGCGGTGTGGTAGACGCAGAGGTCGGTGCAGTCGCCGATGATGACGAAGGTGGTGACCTCCGGGTGCCGGTCTTGCCAGGCCGAGAGCGACGGCTCCTGCCCCACGCTGAGCGACCCCTTCTCAAGATGGATGGCCTGGTCGAAGAACGGGAGCTCCCTCAGCACCTCGATGACTTCCGCTTCCCGGGTGCCGCGGATGCAGTGCGGCGGGAAGGAGCGGAACTCCAACGAGTTCTCCGGGTGCGCGTCCGAGGCGAAGACCAGATGCCGGACCCCGGCGTCCCACGCGTCCCGTAGGAACGCCGCCGCCATCGGGCCGAGGGCGTTCACGCGCGGGTTGGCCAGGGCGCCCTCGGAACAGAAGCCGACCAGGAGGTCGACGACTATCACGGCTACCTTTTCCGCCCCATCCGCCAGCACGGTCTCCCGGAGCGAGGCGGGCGCGAGGCCGTCATACCACTGATCGAGCCATTCCAGAAACGCGGCGCTTCCAGAGGAGCCAGGCGTGTTCATCAGCGTTCCCCTTGTTCCAACTCATCGCGAAAGGCAATCCGCCGGCCTTCGCGCACAGGCGTTCGCGTGGGTATACAATACCCCAGCGACCAGCCCTCGCCACGCGCGGGGCAGGCACCGCCGACCCGGAGTCGTCCACGTGTTCTGGCCCTTCAAGCGGAAACCCAGCCCAGCAGAATCACAGGAGCCAGCCCCCTCCGGCGCGGGCGGAGCACGCTCGGCAGAAGAGGACGCTTACGACCGGGCGGCGCGCAACCTGATTGCGCAGGGAGTGCCACCGCATAAGGTGGAGCGCGCCACCCGGCTCATCAAGCGCTACGCCCAGGAGGGCGTGCTCCCCGAGGGCATCGTCAAGACGGACGAGTAATTGGGTGGTAAGCGCCCCTAGACCGCTGATCTGAACTCACGTGGCCACCGGTCTTGAGAGTAGGGCATAGTCTGTTTGGAGCTACGGTCAAATGGCCCCTCGTCAGGCATCCGCTGCTCCGGCCGCAACCCGGGATGCTCACCGAGCACCTGGCTGTCCGGGGATTCTCATGCATCCCGCTTCCGCGCCTCGTGCTTCGTCAGGCTTCCGCACGCTGCTGAAGCTCGGCCCGCTACTTTTGGCCCCGATGGGCCTCATCTTGGCCGTAGTTCCATCCGTCCACGCCGGTGGCGTGGAACCGGAGCCTTTCGTCTGGACACGCGTCATCACCAGTCCAGGCGCTAATCCCAGCGGTGCGGCGAATGCGGTTGCCCTTGATCCTGCTGGCAATGTGCTGGCGGTAGGTCAGCTCAGGGCGGACGGGATCACGCGCTTTACGGTAGTGAAACTGGACGCGGACGGCAGCCAGATCTGGCTGCGGACGGTTCCCGGTGACTTTGGCAACGCGACTGCGGTGACGACGGGAGCGGACGGGGCGGTGTTTGTTGCAGGCTCGCGCCGGATCGGCGGGGTAACGCAATCCGTGGTGGCGAAGTGGGATGCAGCGGGAACACCTAGCTGGACGACAACGTTCAGCCCCGACGCCGCCACCGCATCCATTGCCACCTCTTTGGTACTCGATGGTGCAGGTGACGTGCTGGCCGGCGGAAGCATCAGCACCAGTGAGTCCGCGGGCGACTGGGCTGTGGCCAAGGTCAACGGAGCTACCGGAGACCTGGCCTGGGTGCGCCGCGGCCACGGCATCGACGGTGTGGGGGTGAACGCGGTCGCGTCTGTGGCGGTGGATGGCGGAGATCATGTGGCGGCTGCCGGATACGGAACGGCGGCAAATGGTTCACTCGAATTCTTGATACTCAGGCTGAACGGAGCGACGGGAGTTCCCTTCTGGTCGCTCTTCGATGGCAATCCAGGTGCGCACGATCAAGCCCGCTCGGTGAGCGTTGCTCACGATGGCAGTATCGTTGTTGGCGGCTACTTCGCCCCCGGTGGTCAGCGCCAGGTCACCGTTGCCAAATACCACCGGGACACAGGTAACCGCCTCTGGATTGATCAGAGTCTTGGCACTGCAAACAGCGGCGTTGGAGCCAGCGCTGTCCAGGTGAACAGTCGGGGCAATGCCGTGGCAGTGGGCCTGTCACAGCCAGCGCCTACTGAGCTGCACCTGACTGCCGCCGAGTTACGAGACTCCACCGGCGTTCCAATCTGGTCGACCGATGTCCCGCCCCCTGTCGCAGACGGATTCTCATTTGCCAATGACGGTGCCCTAGATTCGCAGGACCGGCTGGTGACGGGGGGTGGCAGCGGTGGAAACAATCCAGTTTTCGAGGATTTCACCGTATGGCAGTTCCACTCCACCGGTCCCCTGGCCCGTGTTCGGGTGCTGGCAAGCCCCGTTGACGGGCAAGGAGAGGTTTTGGGGGTGGCAACCGGCCCGAACGGGTTCGCCGCAGCAGGAGGCTACTACCAGACGGAAGGCAGCAACGACGTCCAGTTCACAGTGGCGTACCTGGATCCTGCGGTTTCCACTACATCTGGCACCACCCGTTTTGCGGTGACCGCCCCCGCGAACACCGCGGCGGGAGATGCTTTCAACATCACAGTTACCGCCCGGGATGCCGCCAACCAGCCCGTACCTGGGTACCTGGGAACCGTCCGATTCACCTCTGCCGATTCACAGGCGGTGCTTCCAGAGAACTACACCTTCACACCAGCGGACGCGGGCAGCCACACCTTTACGGTCACCCTCAGGAGCTCGGGTGCGCAGAGGGTGACGGTGGCCGATACCGCCGTGCCCGTGGTTCTTGGGAATGCGAATGTCACCGTCACCGCCGGGCTCGCTGCCAGGCTCGTGGTGGAGCAGCAACCTACAACGGTGATCGTGAACCATGTGATCTCACCCTCAGTGACCGTACGGGTGACCGATCAATACAGGAATACCGTTAGCAGCGCGAAGCCGATGATCACCCTGTCGCTGAGGAGCAACCCGACGGCCGCTGTCCTAGGCGGCACCATCTCCTTAGCTGCTGTGAATGGGGTTGCTACCTTCTCAACCTTGACGGTGAGCAAAGTGGGCAACGGTTACACGCTGACACCATCGGCTCCGAGCCTGATGGGACCGTTTACCGAGTCCGCTCCCTTTGATGTGATGCCGGAACCCGACTCGGTTGCGCCCGTGATCACCCGGATTGAAGTGGAGCCTCGAACGGTCATTGGTTCGGGCGGTCCAGTGGCAATCCGAGTGCTCGCTTCAGATAACGTGGCACCACCCGTGGTGACGGGAACTGTCACGCGCGGTGAGGTGACCACTGCATTGAACTTCACGCGCGTGGTGGGGCGAGGCTATCTGGCTACATTCAAAGCTCCTCGGAACCTCACCGCCGACTGGGAGCGGTACACGCTAGTGGTGGTGGCGACGGACGGGGCCGGCAACAGCGCCACTGGGGACGGCGGCACGATCTCCGTAGGTCCCCGACCAGTTTCCGAGAGGCTGCTCAAGAATCATCAAGAGGCTGAAGAACGAAATCACTACCGGCTTGAGAGGCTCCTGCGCGCGCAGTACCGAAGTGCTAGCGCACGAATCCGTACGGCGCTGGAGCGTTACCTTCGCGAAGCACTGGCCAGCCTTCGTCTGCATTGGAGGATGGAGGTTCGCCTCTCCACAATCCTGCCGCGAGACCCGTTTCCACCCTTCGTTCCGCCCTCGTAGCGGACTTCACCGAGGGCTGCTTCAGGGTGCCACCTGGACCTTGCCGGGATCCACCGTCATCGAGACGCCGTCCGAGAAGCGGACGGTGCGTAGCCGGGTGCCCAGGTTGGCGGCGATGTGGGAACGCTTGCCGTCCTTGCGCAGGACCGCGTAGAGCGCCGTGTCCGCCGTGATGGAACGATCCACCTGCCCGTATTGGTTGAGGACACGGAGCCACTGGAACAGGTTGGCGCGGGACATTCCCTCTTCAATGGGCAGGGCGTCCGGATCGTCGGCGAACTGCCGCAAGGCGTCCGCAGGGTCCGAGAGGCCGCGGTAGGCGAGGACGTAGGAAGCCCAACTACCCCACCTCGGCGGCTTGTCATCGGTTGCTGGGCCTCTGGCAGTCGCCTTCGCAAGTGCGTCGTAGTTGCGAGCGGCATACTCCGGGTAGCGGCCGAGGTAGAGCGACCCCGCCTGGAACGGCAACCAGTTGATGCCGTGGACCTTCTCCGGCTCGCCGGAGAACCAGGTGGCGGGGACAGACTTCCCGCCCCAGACCATGGCCACGGTCGCGCCGGGGAACGCCTTCGGCCGATTCCGCGCCTCGACGTCGAACCAGTAGTTCTCGATGGCGGCGAGTTCCGTGGTGTAGAGGTAGATCCCCAGGTCTCGCACGGCGCGGTCCCCGGTGGTCTCGCCCCAGAGGATCAGGCCGGTCCAGGCATTCATCGCCTCGGATGAGGCCTCGTTGTTGTTGCCGTCTCCGAAGCGGGCGTGGCCGGACGCCCAGGTGTGGCCCGCGTAGGCATCGAAGTTGCGCAGGAATGGGAAGAAGGGGTCGCTGCGGTCCGCGCTGGCGATGTCCCGGATCAGGAAGCGGACAAAGCCGCCCCACCGCTTCTCGTCGGCCCACTGCGGATCGTGGCGGGCCAGTTCCGCCGCCGCCTTGATGAAGTAGCCATAGTGGAAGTGGTGGTCGTTCAGTTCGTTGTCGCTCCCGAAGCTGGCGGGGTAACCGATGAGCGTGCCCCAATTGGCATCGTAGGCGAAGAGGCCGGTGCGATCCGGCGCGCCTTCCTTGCCGGCGGAGAACCAGTTCTCCAGCCGAGACCGCATCTCATCGAACGCGGCTTGGACCGGTGCCTTGCCAATCACATCCGACATCGATGCCAAAGTCGCCAGCTTCCCGAGGCGCTTTCCTTCCCAGTAGGTGTCGCGGATGCCCGCTTCCGGTTTCGCCAGAGCCTCAGCAATGTATCGCTGCAGTTGCTCCCGGTCGCCTGTTCCTGTGCCGGGCAGCGAGGGAAGGACGCCGGTGAACTTCATCTCGGTGGTGAAGCTGGAACCAGCGGCCAGTTTCATGGTCCCGCGGACAGAAGCGTAGGCGTGACTGGTAACGGGCGCCCGCGAGTGGAGCCACTGGTGCGGATAGAGCGCGAAGAGCGTTCCCTTCTCCGTCCCTTCGTTGGCGTGCGTGGTGAAGCTGTAGGTCGTGGTGAGGGTGGCGGTCGGCTCATCGTACCGCCACTCCGCGCGGGTATCACGAACGTGCGCGTGCGCGTATTTGGCGAAGAGGGCCAGTGTCGCCGGCGCGTCGTCCGGGAGGGCGGCGAGGGAGAAGTAGGGCTTGCCGGCCGCCTGGTTGGTCAGCTCGGCAGTTACCAGGCCGGACCAGCGGGAGCCGGACGGCCCGAAGAGGCCATAGTGGTGCCCCTTGATGGTCACGCCAAGGATCGGGGAAGTCTCCGACCCTGACCAGACCCTTGGCACCGCTCCCAGCCGCAGGCGCGCGCCGCCTCCGTTGAAGAGGGCGTAGACATAGGGGGAGCCGTGCCCGTAGGCCACGGTCATCCGCCGCCCCTCCTTCTCGAAGCGGGCGCTCACGAACCAGTCGCTGTGGCCGTCCACGCGGGCGTCCGGGAATTCGGGGCCGCCGGAGTGGGTGAGGAGAATGTCCTCCCCTTGGGGTGCGGGCATGGCGCCGAAGACGCCTGCGGAGTTCGCGGTGATCTCGGGGCCTGGGTAGTGGATCCGCAGGCCCGCCGCCGTCGCCTGCACGGCCAGCGGATGCGGGTACTGGCGGTCGGAAAAGGGCATCCAGGCGAGGGAGCTCCACCAGCGGTTGGTCGGCATCGGACCCTTGACCGCTTCGGTCCGGTAGATCTCCGAGGGTGGTCCCGCTGCACCGGCGGGCCGCGCGAGGGAATAGCTGCCGGCTCCTACCGGAACCATCGTGGCAGGCGCCCCCTGCCCCGGGCGCGCCGCCACGACGACCAGAGCGATCATGGTGGTGGCGCAGGCAGTCAGGGCGGGTAAGGGGAGCTTCAGCATTAAAGGTCGCTTCTCCGTGCCCTCGCGTGTGGACGTTCTACTGCTGGACGACGGCGCGTCAGGATACCACAGGGTCCACGTCGAAAGCCTGTTCGTTGAGTGTCGCCGGATAGTGTCTGACGGAGCACGACGATTCATGGAGATCGCGATTCAGGCTGTGGCGGCAAAGGAAGCGGATCTCTGGGAGTACGGCCGCGTGTCGATTGCCTTTGAGATGCGCCAGTTCTTCCAGTGCGAATCGGTCCCGTGGGAACCGGTGCCGGGCGGACACGTGAGCGGCGGACTGAAGCTCCATCTCCGTGACGTCCCCGAACCCTACGTGAAGGATTACGACGCCTACATCGGAGAAGGTCCGGCGAGCTGGCGGTCGCGCTTCGACCTCTCCAACTGGTGCGTCCTCACTGCGAGAGCCAGTGACCGCGCAGGTGTCAGATTGATTGGCGGCGCGGTGGTGGCGTGGAACTCGGAGGGGGTCCATATGCTGGAGGATCGGACGGACCTCGCCGTTCTCTGGGACCTCCGCGTCCAACCGAAGTACCGGGGGAAAGGCGTGGGAAGAGAGCTCTTCCGGGCGGCGGAGGCGTGGTGTCGGTCGCGCGGATGCCGGTTCCTGAAGGTCGAAACGCAGAACGTGAACGTCCCGGCGTGCCGCTTCTACCAGCGCATGGGCTGCGAATTGGGAGCAATCCATCGCTTCGCCTACCCGGATCTGCCGGAGGAGGTGCAACTTCTCTGGTACAAGCGGCTCGACGGCGCGGCCCCGTGTTAGGGCAGCCAGTACCGCTACGCGCAGCTTCCGTCACGAAGCACCAGCCTGCGCCTCATTACCGGTCGTCACCCCCTGCATCGGTCAGTGGGGCGATCGTCCGGGGCGTGCGCCCCGTCTCCTTCGCTCCTTCGGGGGTCCAGCTGAACCCGACGTTGGGCGTGGCGTGTCTTGCGCAGGGGTTGGCCTTTGTCGTAGGGAGTCGATACCCCGGTGCGGGACGGGCGTTGCTGGATCCCCGCACTACACGGGCCGCTTCGCAGTGGGGGTTGCCGGGCGAGGATGACGAGGTGACCCACATGGAGCGGATGGGTTTCTCTTCATCCGAGACCGATCCGCCTAATATCGGCGGTCGCACCCTCTCTGTGATTCCCATCTCCACGGAATCCGCCTGGCCGCTATAATCTCGCTGGAATGCTGGCCCAGCTCACGATCCGAAATTTCGCGCTCATTGATAGCCTCACGCTGGAGTTCCAGCCGGGGTTCAATGTGCTTACCGGCGAGACCGGGGCCGGCAAGTCGATCCTGATCGACGCGATTACTGCGGCCCTGGGTGAGCGGGCGAGCGCCGACCTGGTCCGCAAGGGCGCCGACCGCGCTTCCATCGAAGCGATGTTCGAGGTCGAGGAAGGCTGCCTGCCCATCGTTCAGGAATGGTCCGAGGACGGACTGATCATCCTGGGCCGGGAGATCGGCGCTTCGGGGCGCTCCACGTTCCGCATCAACGGTCGGATGGCCACCGCCGCCACGGTGCGGGAGGTCGCCGCGGACCTGATTGACATCCACGGCCAGCACGATCACCAGTCGCTCCTGCACCCGGAGCGGCACGTCGACTTCCTCGATGGCTGGGCCGGGAAGGAAGTGCAGGCCGCCAAGCGCCGCGCTGTGGAACTGCTGGGTCAGTTCCGGGACACGCGCCGGGAGTTGGACACGCTGCTCACCGGGGAGCGGGACCGCGCCCAGCGGCTGGACCTCTACCGATTCCAAGTGGACGAGATCGACGCCGCCGGCATTTCGCAGGCGGAGGAAGAAGAGCTGCTGGCGGATCGGAGCCGACTGGCCAACGCGGAGAAGCTCTTCGCGGCGGGGACCACGGCGCGAACCGCGCTGGCGGACAGAGAGCTCTCCGCGCTTGACCTGCTCGCCACTGTGGCGCGCGAGGTGGAGTCGATGGCGGCGCTCGATCCCCGCGCGGGCGCGGTCACGGAACTAGTAGAGACCGCCGTTACCGCAGCCCAGGAAGCTGCGTCTGAGTTGCGAGAGTACCTGGACGGCATTGAGGCCAGCCCCGCCCGGCTTGAGCAGGTGATGGAGCGGCTGGAGGTCTACCGCAACCTCAAGAAGAAGTACGGCGATACCGTGGATGAGGTCCTGGCCCACCGGAAAGGCGTGGCGGCGGACATCAATGCGCTGGACCACAGCGAGGAGCGCGTGGCTGAGCTGCAGGCGGAGTTCACCCGGCTGGGGACGGCGCTGGACACGGCATCGCTGAGCCTGGTGCAGTTGCGGAGAGAAGCGGCCGCCCTCTTCGAGCGGGTGATCGCGGCGCATCTGGGCGACTTGAACATGGCCGGCACCCGTTTCGCGGTACAATTGGACGATCCGGTTCAGGCGGCGGAGTGGTGGGCAAGAGGGGATAAGAGCACGCAGGCGCTGCTCGGCCGGGCGGAGTTCGTGATCTCCGCCAACCCGGGGGAGCCGCTGCGGCCACTGGCGAAGATTGCGTCCGGCGGCGAAATGTCCCGGGTGATGCTAGCGCTGAAGACGGCGATGGCGGGCAGCCATCCGGTGGCGCTCATCTTTGACGAGATCGATACGGGAGTAGGCGGGAAGACGGCGGAGAGCCTGGGGGCCAAGATGGCCGACCTGAGCCGCAGCAACCAGGTGCTCTGCGTGACGCACCTCCCGCAGATCGCGGCGATGGCGGGACGGCACTTCCAGGTCAGGAAAACGGTGATCGGGGAAAGGACCACGGTGGTGGTCCACCCTCTGGATGGAGAGGCACGCGTTGGCGAACTCGCCCGAATGCTTGGAGGGGGAGAAGCGACGGCCGCTCAGCATGCTCGCGAGCTTCTGGCCGGGGCGCCGTCAGGCCGCGAGTAATCCCTCCACCGCATCGGCTGATGCCGCTGTCTCCGACGCTGATTCGGGGGTGCGGGTGTCCGGCAAGGTGCGGGTCGACCGGCGCACCAAGGATCTCTGCCTTCGCCTGCGCCGAGGTGAGATCGCCCTCATCGACCACGCCGATCTCGACCCAGCGGCCGCGTACGCCCTGGCGGAGCGCCACCCGGCGGCGGTAGTGAACGCGGCTCGCTCCATCACCGGGCGCTACCCAAATGGCGGCCCCGCCATCTTGCTGGATGCCCGGATTCCGCTGCTCGACGCCTGCGGCTCGCAACTGCTTGAGAATGTTCGCGAAGGTCTGCTCCTGACGGTGGACGGCAACCGTGTGCTCCTCGACGGCCGTGAGGTAGCCCACGGCACCTTGCTGAAGCGCGCTGATGTGGACGCCGCGCACGAGGTCGCCCGGCGGAACCTGGCCGGCGAGCTGGAGGCCTTCTCCCGCAACACGCTGGAGTTCCTCTCCCGTGAAAAGGACGTAGCACTCGGCGACCTCGTCCTCCCGCCCCTGGAGGTCTCCTTCCGCAACCGGCCCGTGCTGGTGGTTGCGCGTGGTCAGGGGTACAAGCAGGACCTGCAGTCGGTCCGCTCCTTCATTCGGGAGCAGAAGCCGGTCCTGGCTGCGGTGGACGGCGGCGCGGATGCCCTCCTGGAAGCCGGTCTTCGTCCAGACCTGATCCTCGGGGACATGGACAGCGCGTCGGATGCGGCGCTGCGGTGCGGCGCGGAGCTGGTGGTGCACGCCTATCCCGACGGCCGCCCCTGCCCGGGACTCGCCCGCACCGAGCGGTTGGGGCTGAGTGCGCACCTGCTGCCCGCCCCCGGCACTTCCGAGGACGCGGCGATGCTCCTGGCCCATCAGGCCGGCGCTTCCCTCATCGTGGCGGTCGGCACCCACTTCTCGATGGTAGAGTTCCTCGATAAGCACCGGGCCGGAATGGCCAGCACCTTTCTCACCCGGCTGCGGGTCGGCTCGATCCTGGTCGACGCCAAGGGGCTGAGCCGCCTCTACCGTCCAGCCATCTCGCCCGCGCTGGTAGGTGGCATCCTCGCCTCGGCTCTCTTGCCCGTCCTGGTCATCGTCACCAGCTCACCTGCGGTCCAGCGCTGGTTCGGGCTGGGATGGATGGGCCTGGAAGTCTGGCTGCGCCGTCACGGGTTGCGCTAGCGGACCAGCGGGCCGCTCCCTTTTGGTCGCGGTTCCGGTAATGCATCTCTCAACCCGTTCGCTCCCGGAAACCGTCATGCACTCCACTAATTTGCAATTGAAAATTGTCAATTGTCAATTGTCAGTTCTCTCCTTCCCCCAATGACCGACCTTCGCGTCCTGGCCATGTCCCTTATGGGATGGTTTCTCGCCCTTGCAATTGGGCTGTTGCTGGGGTCCAGCCTCGGCACGCCTGACCGGCGGGACCGCGCCTACGAGGGATTACGCCGAGAATTCGAGTTGCTCCGAACGGAAAACCAGCGGGTGCAGGAGGAGAGCGCCGCTAACCGTCGCCAGGCGGACGCCGGGGATCAGGCGCTTCAGGACCTGATGCCGGAGCTTTTGGCGGACCGGCTGGACGGGATGCAGATTGGCCTGGTGGTGTGCGGATCGGACAGCGAGAGTCTGCTGGACGGCGGGCTGGCAGCGGTGCTGCGGTCGGCGGGAGCTGAGGTGGGGCCCGTGCTGCGCATTCCCGACCGTCTCCGATCGATCCCGGCTGCGGACCGCGTCCGGTTCGGCGCCTACTTCGGCTCCGGCAACGTGCCGGATGAGCCGATCCCGTACGAAGGGGCGCTCTGGGCGATGCGGGGAATGGCCGCAGGGCTGCCGTTGAAGCGCGTGAAGGAGCTGGCCGATGCCGTTGGTCTTGGCCTTCAAGGCTATTCCGGCCGGCCGCTGCGGCGGGTGATCCTCCTGACCGGTGGCGACGAGGACCGAGCCCAGGCCGTGCGCCTTGCGGAGACTCCCGAAATCCGCCTTGTCGACCTCGCCCGTGATGCCGGCATCCGGCTGGTGGCGGCGGAGCGGGAGGAGAGCCGGCCCGTGGTTCAAGCGCTGCACCGGCGAGGGATCCCGTGCGTGGACAACATCGACCGGGCCGCCGGGAGAATCTCCGTGGTCCTAGCCCTGGCCGGCGCGGATGGAAGCTTTGGATCGAAGCCCGGTGCGGGCCGCGCCATTCCGGCCATTCCCATTGATGCGGCGTCCCCGTCTCCCCAGCAGGCGCAGCCGGACGGGAGCGGACAAGGGTGAGAACGCCCGGCGCGGTGAGACAGATCAGCGTCGTGATTCCCGCCTTCAAGGAAGAGGGCCGGGTGGGGCTGACCGTGCGCGCGGCCCGTCGGGCACTCGAGCCGCTCGGGGCCGTTGAGGTGGTGGTGGTCGACGACGGTTCCACCGACGGCACTGCGGCCGAGGCGGATGCGGCCGGAGCGCGGGTGATCTCGCTCCGGGAGAACGGCGGCAAGGGCGCCGCGCTCGCCGCCGGTCTCTATGCGGCGGAGGGCGAGCTCCTAGTCATGCTCGACGCGGACCTGGGCGATTCGGCCAGCGAGGCAGCGCTGCTGGTCCGCCCGGTCCTGGAGTGCCGGGCCGAGATGACGGTCGCCACCTTCCCCGCGCGTTCCAAGCGGGCGGGCATGGGCATGGTGAAGCGGCTGGCGCAGTGGGGTCTCCGGCGCGCCGGCGCGCCACCGATGGCCGCCCCCCTCTCCGGTCAGCGCTGCTTCACCTGGGACACCTGGACCCGCATTGGCGACCTCGATCCCGGCTTTGGGATTGAGATGGGCCTGAATCTGGACGCGGCCGAGCTGGGCCTCCGCGTCCTTGAGGTGCCCACCCAGATGGCGCACCGGGTCACCGGCAACGATTGGGAAGGCTACCGACACCGCGCCCGGCAGTTCGTGGCGGTCCTGCGCGCCATCACGACGCGCCGCCGGCCGCGGCCGACGCTCACCCGGAAGGACACGGGATGAGCGTGCCTGGGAGGGTGCGATGGATCCTCGACTGACGCTGGGCGCCGCAGTGCTCGGGTTCGCGGTGAGTTGGATCGGCACGCTGATCCTCCCGGCCCTGCTGCGATGCCTGGGCCTGGAGCGGACCAACTTCAGCGGTGAGCCGATCGGAACCGGGGGCGGCGTGCTGCTGGTGGCGTGCGGCGCATTGGGGGCGCTGGTGCAGCCGGAGAGGTCGATGATCCCCCTCACCGCACTCCTCGGCTTCGGCCTGCTGGGCTTCCTGGACGACCGCTGGGGTACGAGCGAGTTCAAGGGACTTCGCGGGCACCTGCGGGCGCTTCGTCAGGGGCGGGTGACCACCGGTTTGGTCAAGGCGGTCGGTGGCGGCGTGCTGGGCCTGGGACTGGCGTGGTGGCTGCACGCGGGGCTGAACGATTCCGTGAACGTTCTCGGGAACGTTACGGTGAGAGCGCCGCTCATCGCCCTCTGCGCCAACCTGCTCAACCTGCTTGACCTCCGGCCGCTGCGGAGCCTCAAGGGTTTCTGGCTCCTGGGGCTGCCACTCTTCCCGGCCGGGACACCCGTGCTTGCGGCCGTGATGGGCGCCACGTTCCCTTACTCACGACTGGAAGCACAGCGGTCGGTGATGCTGGGGGACACCGGATCGAACGCGCTTGGCGGCCTCATAGGTGTCACCATGGCGGCGGCGCTCCCGCTACCGGTCGCGGCTCTGGCGCTGGGGGTGCTGGTCGTCTTCCACCTCTGGGCGGAGCGTCACTCCCTGAGCGGCTGGAGCGACCGTCACCCCACCGCCCGCCGCCTCGACGACCTGGGTTGGCGGCGCGCACCAGGCCGCGTCGACGAGCCGAAAGCGTAGCGCAGCGCCGCACCCTCCAGCACCCCTGTAGGGCACGCTCGCCGCAACGTGCCGCAACCGCCACGCAATGCCCCACGTTGCAAAGCCGACGCCACCTCCGTCGCCGACGGGCCGGAGCGGCGTCCGGCCCCCGTACAAGCGCGCTCGCGTCTACCTCAATACCTTTGGCAGTCGCACCCGCCGCCTCTGGGATGGCTCGTTCGCCCGTCCTGCGTACCTGAATGAATCCGGCGCGACGAACTGGCGGGCGTGTGACAAACCCCACATATCCAGCCTTCTCCGTGCCTGCTTTCCTTGTTCGGCTACCCCCCGCGTGGTATACTCACCCGAGCTTTAGGTATGTCTTAGCAGCGACTTTCGGAGTGTTCGTTATGGGTCTGGTGGTCTATCTCAACGGCGAGTTTGTGCCCAAGGAACAGGCCACGGTCTCCGTTTACGATCACGGCTTCCTCTATGGCGACGGCGTCTTCGAGGGCATCCGCTCCTACAACGGCCGCGTCTTCCGCCTTGAGGAGCATGTGGAGCGCCTCTTCCGCTCCGCCAACGCGATCATGCTGCCGCTCCGGCACACCCCCGAGGAGATCGCGCGGGCGGTGGTCGAGACCTGCCGCCGGAACGGCCTGCGCGACGGCTACATCCGCGTCATCATCTCCCGAGGCCCCGGTGACCTTGGCATCGATCCCCGCAACTGCCACGGCGGGCCGACGGTGGCCGTCATCGCCGATAATCTGACGATGTATCCCGCATCCATGTATGAGAACGGGATGGCGGTCATCACCACCAGCGTGCGCCGCAACTCACCGGCGGCCCTCGACCCGAACATCAAGTCGCTCAACTACCTGAACAACATCCTTGCCAAGATCGAGGTGAACCGAGCGGCGCGGGCTGGCGGCGATGTTCCGGTGGGCGAGGGCCTGATGCTTAACCTGGACGGCTATGTGGCCGAAGCCACCGGGGACAACATCTTCGTCCTGGACCGCGGCATGCTGATCACTCCGCCCGTCTACGTGGGAATCCTGGAAGGGATCACGCGCAACGCCGTGCTAGAACTGGCGCGGGAGTTGCAGATCCCGTGCGAGGAGCGCGTCTTCACCCTGACCACCGTCTACGGCGCGGAGGAGATCTTCCTCACCGGCACCGGCGCGGAAGTCATTCCGGTGGTAAGAGTTGATGACCGGCAGATCGCCGGCGGGCAGGTGGGGCCGGTGACGCGCCGGCTCATCGCCGCCTACCGGGAGTTGGTGAACTCCCAGGGGACCGAAATCGGGCTGAACAGCTAACGCCGATCTCGGACCCACATTGGACTCGCCTCGAAGTCCATACTTGATTTGAATTACGTGAATAGAATAGAAGCATCCACGGTCTACCGGGCCGAGACCGCCACGCATTCGCGAGTTTGCGCGGCATCCGTCACGCGGTAGACCACTGCAGGAGGGACTGACCAGTCATGTGGCAGAGGTTCACTGAAAGGGCTCGGCGAGTCGTCTTCTTCGCACAAGAAGAAGCCGCACGCCTGGGCGAGAATTATGTGGGCACGGAACATCTGCTTCTGGGCCTGGTCCGGGAGAGCGACAGCGTTGCCGCGCGCATCCTGGACCGTCTGGGCGTCCCCCTCGGCCGCATCCGCGCCGAGATCGAGCGCCAGGTGACGCGGGGTCACGGCAACCTCGGCCAGGACATGCAGCTCACGCCGCGCGCCAAGCGGGTGATTGACCTGGCCTACGAAGAGGCTCGGCAGCTCAACAACAACTATATCGGCACGGAGCACCTGCTCCTTGGCCTCATCCGGGAAGGCGACGGCCTGGCTGCTCGCGTCCTGGTGAAGCTAGGCGCGGACCTGGAGCGCACGCGGCGCGAGGTCTACGCCATGCAGGAAGGCGAGAGCAACGCTCCGCAGAGCCGCCAGCGCAGCCGCACTCCCACGCTGGACGAGTTCGGCCGGGACCTGACGGAACTGGCGCGGAACGACAAGCTGGATCCGGTTGTGGGCCGCCACCAGGAAATTGAGCGCGTGATCCAGATCCTCTCGCGCAGGATCAAGAACAACCCGTGCCTCGTGGGTGAGGCGGGCGTCGGCAAGACCGCCATTGCGGAAGGCCTGGCGCAGCGCATCATCCAGGAGGATGTGCCGGAGCCGCTGAAGGAGAAGCGCATTGTGGCGCTGGACCTCCCCGGCCTCGTGGCGGGCACCAAGTATCGCGGTGAGTTCGAAGAGCGCATGAAGCGCGTTATGGAAGAAGTCCGCCGTGCCGCCGGCGAGGTAATCCTCTTTGTCGATGAGCTCCACACCCTGGTGGGTGCCGGAGCGGCGGAGGGGGCCATCGACGCTTCCAACATCCTCAAGCCGGCCCTGGCCCGTGGCGAGCTGCAGTGCGTGGGCGCGACCACTCAGGACGAGTTCCGCAAGTACATTGAGCGGGACGCCGCCCTGGCACGCCGCTTCCAGCCGGTGCAGGTGCGCGAGCCAAGCGTGGATGAGACCATCGAGATTCTGCGCGGCCTGAAGGAGCGCTACGAGCAGCACCATCAAGTGGAGATCCGTGAGGACGCGCTGGTGGCCTCGGCCCGCCTAGGCGACCGCTACATCACCGACCGCTTCCTCCCGGACAAGGCCATCGACCTCATCGACGAGGCCTCGTCCCGGGTCCGCCTCCGCTTCTCCATGCCGCCGGCCATCATGCGGGAGATGAAGGCGGAATTGGAGCGGGTAGAACGGGAGTACCGCGCTCTGCCGGAGCAGGACCAGTACCTCCGCGCCTACCCGCTGCGGGAAAAGATGAAGACCCTGCAGGCCGACATCGAGCGCACCGACCGCGAATGGAAGGAGCGCCGCGACCAGGCTCAGATCCAGGTGACTGAGGACGAGGTCGCCCAGATTGTGCAGAGCTGGACCGGCATCCCGGTGATGCGACTGGTGGAGGCCGAGACCGCGAAGCTGCTCCGAATGGAAGACGAGCTGCACAAGCGGATCATCGGTCAGCATGAAGCCATCGTGGCGGTCTCTCGGGCCGTGCGCCGCGCCCGTTCCGGTCTGAAGGATCCGAAGCGACCCACCGGCAGCTTTATGTTCCTGGGACCCACGGGCGTGGGGAAGACGGAGTTGGCGCGCACCCTAGCCAAGTTCCTCTTCGACAATGAGGACGCGCTGATCCGGATCGACATGTCCGAGTATGCCGAGCGGTTCAACGTCAGCCGGCTGGTCGGAGCCCCTCCCGGCTACATTGGCTACGAAGAGGGCGGCCAGCTCACCGAGGCAGTCCGCCGCCGCCCCTACAGCGTGGTGCTCCTGGACGAGATCGAGAAGGCTCACCCGGAGGTCTTCAACATCCTCCTGCAGGTGCTGGACGACGGTCGCCTGACCGACAGCCAGGGCCGGATCATCGACTTCAAGAACACGGTCATCATCATGACCAGCAACGTGGGTGCCCGGGAGATTCAGAAGGGCCGTGACATCGGCTTCCCGGGGAACGTGCGTGGCGCGATGACGGAACGCGAACGGGCGACCCAGAAGAACAAGGTGATGGACGAGCTCAAGCGGCACTTCCGGCCGGAGTTCTTGAACCGTGTGGATGACACCATCGTGTTCGACCAGCTCACGC
>JANPLG010000413.1:0-2760 GCA_031426395.1 Actinomycetes bacterium | reverse complement strand
GAGCGCCTCCGTCCTAAGGAGGGCGTCAGCGGTTCGAATCCGTTCGGGGGCGTATACTGAAGTGCCGCTTTCCGCTGCAGGCACGAAATAGAGCAACTACCCCGCTCCGTCGGCTCCCTTCCCAAAGCGAAGAGGAGCCCGATGACGACGAATAGAGCAACTACCCTTCGGGGTAATAGAGCAACTACTCAGCCCCTTCCCGCGAGCTGTCAAGAAGCGCCCGCGAAGCCTTCCGGAGCGCGTCGGCGCGGGTCCGCCGACCTGCGGCGGGCGGTGGAGAACTGGCTGGCGGATGGCAGCAGCCAGGGCTGGAGCAGCCGCACCCTGACCGACCGCCGCCAGGCGATGGACCGGTTCTGCTGGTGGCTGGAGAACGAGGAGGGCGAGGAAGCATGCCTCGCCGCGCTCTCCCCCTCCCTGATCCGCGCGTACCTCACCTACGCCCGCAAGGGCTCCACCGAGGGGCGATACGGGTGCGACCATCCGGGCGCGGCGCGGGAGGCCCGCCCATCCACCGTGGCGACCTACTTCCGGGTGCTGCGAGCGTTCGCTAACTTCTGCGTCCTGGAGGGGCTGCTGGACGAGACGCCGTTCCGAAACGTGCGGCCGCCGCGCGTGCCGAACGAGCAGGTGCAGCCGTTCGAGCCGGCCCAGGTGCAGGCGCTGGTGGACGCCGCGCGGCGGGGACGCACCCCGACCCGCGACGTGGCGATGGTGCTGATGCTGGTGGACACCGGCATGCGGGTCTCCGAACTGTGCGGCCAGACCGTGGGTCAGGTGGATCGGGGCAGCGGCGAGCTGAACGTGCTGGGCAAGGGGAACAAGCGGCGGCGGATTTACATGGGCCAGAGCACCCGGCGGGCGCTCTGGCGCTACCTGGAGACCGACCGCCGCGAGGCGCAGCCGGAGGAGCCGCTCTTCATCTCCGTGGGCGGGAACGACGCCGGCAGCGTCATGACCCCCAGCGGCGTGCGGCAGATCCTGAAGAAGGCGGGCGAGCGGGCCGGCATCAAGGGCGTGCGCTGCAGCCCGCACACCCTGCGGCACACCTTCGCGGTCAACTTCCTGCGGGGCGGCGGCAACCTCTTCGAGCTGCAGCAGCTGATGGGCCACACCGACCTGACGGTGCTGCGGCGGTACGTGGCGCTGGCGCAATCCGACCTGGCGCAGGCCCACCGGCAGGCGAGCCCCGCCGACCGGATGAAGCTGAGGTAGCGCGCAGCCTAAACAAACATTTGTTTGCATAAAACTGGCCGCCCATTTTGCGGCGGGTTAGGATGCTCCCGACCGTGAGGCCGGGAGCTTTTCGCTTTCTGGCCAGGAGGACGAGGAGGCGACGACCATGGAGCGAGCCTTTGCCATAAGGCGGCGCGCGCTGGGGCTCAGCCTGGACCGGGCGGCAGCCCGGCTCAACCTGAACCCGCGGTACCTGCGCGCCCTGGAGCTTGGCCGGTCCCCTCTCTCGCTCCCCCTGGCCGGGAGGATGGCAGGCGAGTACGCCTGCACCGTGGGCGATCTGACCCGACCCGCGTGCCGGAATCCAGAACCTGGAGCCGGCGGAACCGGGGTACGCGAACGCAGGGGGTCCCGCCGAGCGGAAACGGCCGGGATCCCCGTCTCGCCGGTCCCTTCCAGCGCGCCCCGCGAGGTGCGCCGGAAGAAATAGACCGGTCCTTCTGTCCCGACCAGTGGACGAATCATTGCGCATGAGCAATAGAACTAGTGTTCTATATTTTGGCGGCCGATCGAACGGCAATCGGGCCGTGCAGCAGGCCAGCGAAGGGAGATCCAAGAGATGAGCGAGCAGAGAGGGCGACGGGAGAAAGAGCGACGGGAGAGAGAGCATCCGGAGAAGCGGGGCGACCCGGGGCCGACGGCGCGGCTGATGGTGGCGGCGCTGCACCTGGACGATCTGGAGGACGGGATCGGCCGGGCGCGGATCACGGTGGACACGGAGGGAGCGGTGCGGGACTACGAGGGCCTCGCCCGGATCTCCGACCACGGCTGGCTGGAGCTGGAGCCCGACCCGTGCTGGGAGCCGGTGCCGGGGCAGCCGGGACGCGAGGAGGTGGGCTTCGTCAGCTTCCCGCCCCACGTGGTGCGCCGCGTGGAGTGGATGCTGGACCCGCTGATCGAGGACGGGCCGGGAACGCTGCCCCGGCTGCAGGTGGCGGCGACCCGGGGTGCGGCGGCTGCCGCTGCTCCGCCGGATGCGACTGAAGGCGACTGAGACCCTCGCCCGGATGGGCGGGAAGTGAGATGGACCCCATGGACGGACCGACGCTGATCCCCAACTCGTTCCAGACCCCCAACCTCTACGTGGACCGGCTGCTGCCGCTGCTCACGCCGGAGGAGTGGGTGGTGCTGCAGTACGCCGTGCGCCGGATCTTCGGATTCGGGAAGCGGCGGGACCGGATCTCGCTCCGGCAGTTCGAGCGGGGGATCAGCGACCGGCACGGTGAGCCGCTGGACCGGGGGACCGGCCTGACCATGGCGACGATCAGCCGCAGCCTGGAGGGGCTGGAGCGGTACCACATCGTGGTGCGCACCGATCCGGGGGACCGGAGGGAGAACCGCGCCGCAGAGTGGGAACTCCAGCTCCATCCGGGGCTGATCGACTGGGAAGGGCTGGAAGCCCGCGACAAGCTCCGGAAGGAAGCGGGGCGAAAGCAGACCAGCTCAGCCACGCGGGAGCGGCGGCGGAAGGCCGCGGCCGACGCGGACCCTGCTACGTCGGACGTAGCACCCCCTGCTTCGTCG
>JANPLG010000412.1:0-6727 GCA_031426395.1 Actinomycetes bacterium | reverse complement strand
TGTTCTCGAGAGCGAAGACCACCGGCAGGTCCCAGCATGACGCGATGTTCATCGCCTCGTACAGGACCCCCTCGCCGAGGGTGCCGTCCCCGATGAACACGACGGCTACCGCTAACTGGCCGGATAGCTTCCGGGCGAGAGCCAGCCCAGTTGCCACAGGGGTCATGCCTCCCTGGATGCCGTTGCTGTAGAAGCCGTGGGCGTAGAGATGCTGACTGCCGCCCCGCCCGCCGCACACGCCGGACTGGCGCCCCATGATCTCCGCAATCAGACCGGAGACGTCGCCGGTTCGCGCCAGGAAGTGGCCGTGGCCCCGGTGGTTGCTGCAGGCGATGTCGCTCTCGCAGAGCGCTTCCGCTAGGGCGATGCCGGTCCACTCCTGCCCAATGCAGGTGTGGACCGTGCCGAAGAGCTTGCCTTCGCTGAAGAGGGCGAGCAGGCGCTGCTCCACCGCCCGGATCAGCACAGCGGTCCGCCAGAGGCGATGCGGAGCTGACTGGGAAGTCCCAGGCGCGTTCGGTTGCTCAGTTGGGTGCGGCGAGATCACTTCAAGCATTCGGGACGACCGCCTCGGAATGAGGCGAACAGCTAGGCATGGCGTGCGTAATCTGACGTCTGCACAGGGGGATTGCTAGGCCAAAGGTGACAAAGCGGGAGTTGGCGCGGGAGCGTCCAGGCCGCAACTCGCTTGCCCCTGGTTGATTGTCGTCTCGCACGCCGTTAGCTTGCAGTGCCGGAGAGCGGAACTAATCTCCCACCCCAGCACCCACGCGGCGGCCGTCGATCCTCACGACCTTCGCCGGCACTCCGACGGCCGTGGCTCCGTCCGGCACGTCCTTCGTCACCACGGCATTTGCGCCGATCTTCGCACGGTCGCCGATGCGCACGCCGCCAATGACCACGGCGCCCACGCCAATGAAGACGTCGTCGCCCAGCACCGGACTCTGCCCCTTCTCGGCACCGAGAGTCACACCGTGCTCCAGAACGAGATTGCGGCCCGCCCGAACCTCCGAATTGATCACCACACCGATGCTGTGAAGGATGACCAGCCCAGGACCAATCTCCGCGCCACGGCCAATGATCGCCTTGCTCCAGCCCGCGTTGATCCGGTAGAGCACCATGGCCATCGGCTTGAGATGGTGAGTTTGGCACCACCTCATCATCCGGTAGAGGATCTGGGCGCTACTTCCGTCACTGAAAGCCATGCGGATCAGCGAACGCCGGTCGGGCGCGCAACTGTACCATTCCGCTTTGCGACTTAAATCCTGGACGATATCGTTAAAGAGTGAGCGCATGCGATTTGACGGGGTGGTGCACCGACGTGGTGCCCTTGAACTCTAAAGCTTGAAGGATGATGAGGTTGTCATCCCCAAAGTCAACCTTACCCCAAGTCTCCTGCCGCATCCCTACTCCGAGCTTGTCTTCCGAATACTATTCAACAGGACGGGTCGGCGTATCGGGATCGGCTGGACTCGCGTTGCAACTGAGCTTGCAGATAGTGGCCAAGCAAGGCACCTACTCCCCGTGAAGTCACGCTTGTTTACTACCGAGATCACTCTTCGGGCGCTGGCCGCGATGCGGCAGGCCAGAGCACGCCGCCAGACTCCGAACGCGGGGCCGACCCACGTCTTCCTCTGGGTGGTGGATCATTTCGAGCCGCAGGTGGGGCGTGCGCCGCGCGATGTGGCTAGAGGCCGGCTGGAGGAGTGGCTGAGGAAGTACCCCAACCTTGCCGCTCGCCACCGGGACGCCGATGGCCGGACTCCCCGCCACGGCTTCTTCTACCCCTGGGACGAGTACGACCCGTGGGAGTGCGAGCGCATCGCCGAGTTGTGCGCCGAGGGCTGGGGGGAGCTGGAGATCCATCTTCACCACAAGGACGATTCGGAGGCGTCGCTCCGCCGCAAGTTTCGTGACGCCGTTACCGCTTACCGGTCCGCCGGAGCGCTCACCACCTGGCCGAATGGCCGGCCCGCGTGGGGTTTCATCCACGGGAACTGGGCGCTTGACAACTCGCGGCAGGAGAACGGGTGCAACTTCTGCGGCGTGAACAACGAGTTGGACGTTCTTCAGTCCGAAGGGTGCTACGCGGACTTCACCTTTCCCGCCTGGCAGCATGTGGCCCAGCCCCGACAGGTGAACAGCATCTTCTACGGAGTTGACGACCCGTCACGGCCCAAGTCGTACGACCGCGGCCGACCAGCCCAGATAGGCCAGCGTGAGACGGAGGGACTGCTCCTGGTGCAGGGTCCCCTGGTTCCTTGCCGCCGAGGCGTCCGGCCGGCGATGGATGATGGGGACCTTGCTGGAAGCCACCGCTACCATCCGGAGCGCCTCGACCGGTGGGTGAGCGCCGGCATTGGTGTGGAAGGACGCCCGGAGTGGGTCTTCGTTAAGATCCACACGCACGGTGCTGCAGACGGCAACCGGAGCGTCCTCCTAGACCACGACCTCGATGCCCTCTATGCGGACGCGGAAGCACGCTACAACGACGGTAAGCGGTATCTGCTCCACTACGTCACCTCGCGCGAGGTCTTCAATCTTGTGAAGGCTGCGGAGGCCGGTCGGCCCAGCGGGGAGATCGCGGAGGCGCGCGACTGGGTGCTACCGCGCCCCGGCAGCAGCAGCCGCCACGGCGCTCGGGATCTGGAACTCGCCGGCGCGTAATCCCGCCTTGACCGTGATTGCCTCCAGGCACAAGTGAGGCAGGCGCTGCTACCAGCACCTGCCTCACATCCCGTCATCCGGTTGACCCAGCTACTTGGCGGCGTCGAACCGGGCGGCCACTGCCTGCCAGTTGACGGTGTTCCACCACGATTCCAGGTATTTCGGTCGAAGGTTGCGGTAGTCGATGTAGTAAGCGTGCTCCCACACATCCACACCAAGGACGGGGGTCTTGCCTTCCATCAGGGGGCTGTCCTGGTTGGCCGTGCTGGTGACCGCCAGCTTACCGCCATCCACCACCAGCCATGCCCAGCCGCTCCCGAATCGCTTGGTCCCCGCGTCATTGACCGCCGCCTTGAAGGCGTCGAAGCCGCCGAAGGACGCGTTGATGGCATCGGCAAGCGCCCCCGTGGGTGCTCCGCCGCCGCTGGGCCCCATGATCTCCCAGAAGAGCGTGTGATTGGCATGACCACCGCCGTTGTTGCGCACTGCGGCCCGCACGCCCTCTGGTAAGGCATTGAGGTCCGCAATGATCTCCTCAACCGACTTGCCGTTCAAGTCCGTTAGGTCCTTGACGGCCGCGTTGAGGTTGTTGACGTAGGCTTGATGATGCTTGTCGTGGTGAAACTGCATCGTCTCGGCGCTGATGTGGGGTGCCAGCGCGTCGTATGCATAGGGAAGCGGCGGGAGAGTAAACTCCGGCATGCGTCATTCCTCCGGGCGAGAGTACCGGCCCTCAAGTAGGTCGGAAAGCAAAGATCGGTAGCTTTCCGGAAGCATCGAAGCATCCGGGAGACAACCGCGAGCATGATATCCCTGCTACGCCACCCATGCCTTTCATCCTCGTCATGATCAGTCTCGTGATGTTCAGTCAGCAGGAGGCGGTCAGTTCCCTTTGCGTGTGGTGCGTCCATGCGATTCCCGGCAACTTGGCAGGAGTGGAAGGTAGGTGAACGCCATCAGAAGTAGAGAAATGGGTCACTCATGAAACGCGGCATGAAACAGTTGCTAGGGTTAGCCAGCGGGGTCCTCGCGCTCGCGGTAGTGGGGGATCTGATAGCGGGTCAGATCCGTCCACCGATGCCGAGTCAATCAAGACCGACCAATCAGCCCGAGCTCCCGGAGGCGGCGAAGCGGCCCGGAAAGACCGCCGTCTTTCCCATAGGCGAGGAGTGGAAGGCCTATCTCGCGCAGAAGCCGCTGGACGTGGGTGGCCGTGTGCCCCCACTGGTATTGACCAATCACCGGGGTGAGGTGATTCGCCCTCCAAGCCAGTCACAGCCCACTATCCTTGGGGTGATGTGTGGTTGCCCGGAGTGCGCCATTGGGGGAATGGCGTTGGTGAGCCTGAGGAAGCGCGCGAAGAGCACCTACACTTCCGTCCTCATCGTCTCCAACAGCTCCAAGTATGTCTGGGACCAAATGGTCGGCTCGTTCGGCAAGACGAACGACCTGGTGCATGATCCGGACGGCAGCCTCTTCAAGCGGCTCCGTGCTCCTGGAAAGGAGCGGCGGCCAGAACCAATCATCTGGGGAATCGGGCCGAACGGGGCCATTCGTTACCACCGGCGGCCCCATCGCTATGACCAAACGTGGATCCAGGACCTCTGCAATGCCTTGAAGATCAAGGCCGAGAAAGTCAGCGACTCCGGGTTTGCGATCAAGTGACGGCCCCCTGCGCGGTGAGATCACCGTCAATCGAAACCGAACTGTGCCGTTCGGTGTCGCAGCGGGGTGCTCGCCATCAGATTGGCACCGGCTCCTTTCCGCGCTGTTGACGGCCAACCTCTTCTCCGTGCTGAACCCATGCCGTGCGCACGGCCACCCAAGCCCACTTTTGTCTAGGACCGACACCATGAATTCAAATCGATCGATGATGAGGTGTCTCGCGCTACCGCTCATGACGTTCGCGCTGATCCCACTCGCAACCCTTAGCATTGCGCCTGCGAACGCGCAGAAGCCCTCTGCGGACTGGACCAACTGGCGGGGCCCGCGCTTCAACGGCGCAACGGAGGCCCAGGACCTCCCGGTGAAGTTCTCGGCGCAGGAAGGTGTAAAGTGGTCGGCCAGCCTGCCCGGCCCCTCCGCCGCCACCCCAATTGTCTACGGAGACCGCGTCTTCGTCTCTGCGGCTGATCTAGCGAACCAGAAGCTCCTCGCGTACTGCTTCGACCGCAAGACCGGCAAGCTGCTTTGGGAAGACCTGGCAGGCAGCGGCTACAAGCCCGCCGGCCTGGGGAATACCGTCCAGCTCGACGAGCGCAGCTACTACTCCTCACCTTCGCCCGTCACCGACGGCAAGCGGGTTATCTTCTTCTATGGAAACGGAGACCTGATCTCCTACTCCCTGGACGGCAAGCGCAACTGGACGCGCAACGTGCAGAAGGACTGGGGCGATTTCAACTTCGGCTGGACCTTCTCCAGCAGCCCCCAGCTCTACGACGGCCGGCTCTATTTCCAGCTTCTTCAGCGCGATACTCCCGTCTCCGGACGTGGCAAGGACGGAAGCAAGTCTTACCTCATCGCGCTGGACCCTGCGGATGCCCGGGAACTGTGGCGCGTAGAGCGCCCCTCCCCCGCTCGCGCCGAGTCCCGTGAGGCGTTCACGACGCCCATTCCCTTCATCCACGAAGGGAAGAAGCTAATGCTGTTGTCCGGCGGCGACCTCCTCTCTGGCCATGACGCCGTGACCGGCAAGGAGCTGTGGCGTTGGGGAACATGGAACGCGGACAATCGCCGCCCGGACTACCGCGTGGTCCCGTCGCCCGTGGCCGGCGAGGGGCTGGTCCTCGGTTGCGGCCCGAAGCGCGAGCCGGTCTTCGCCATCAAGCTGGGTGGTAGTGGGGACGTCAGCGCCTCGCACGTCGCTTGGAAGAGCGATCCCCGCGAGACGCCCGTCACCTCCGACGTCCCCACGCCCCTTTTCTACAAGGGCAAGTTCTACGTGGCGAGTGACATTCGCAAGAGCCTCTCCTGCGTCAATCCCTCGGACGGCAAGATCCTCTGGTCCACGCCCTTCCCTGGCACCTCAACCTGCTGGGCCTCGCCGACCGCTGCGGACGGCAAGATCTACATCATGAGCCTTCGTGGTGACGTTCACGTAGTGGACGCTGGCACCGGGGCGCTCCTCGCCACCAATCCCATCGCCACGGATGAGCAGGAGTTGCGGTCGTCGGTCGCCATCGCGCACGGCAACCTCTTCATCCGGACTAACACCAAGCTCTTCTGCATCGGCAAGTAGCTGCGGCGGTTCGGATCGAACCACTCGATCACGCGAACGGTCCTGCCCGCAGGACCGTTCACTGCGTCTGTGCCAGTCACACTCATGACAGAACTTGCCGGAATGACAGCCTTGGTCACGGGCGCCGCTCGCGGCATCGGTCGGGGGTGCGCGATTGCCCTCGCCCGGCGCGGGGCCCGCGTGGTGATCAACGACCTGCCAGAGCAACACTTCCTCGCGGAAGAGACGGCGGCGGCCTGCCGAGACGCAGGGGGCAACGCGCTGGTGCACCTGGCCGATGTCTCGGACTTTGCGGAAGTCGATGGGATGTTCCAAGTTGCGAACGATCGATGCGGCGGGGTCAATATCCTCGTCAACAACGCCTTCCGGACCGTACGCAAGGCGTTCCTCGATCTCGAGCCCTCGGACCTGCAAGCGACCTGGGATGTCAGCTTGATGGCCCCGTTCTACTGCAGCCGTCAGGCTGCGCGAGGGATGGTGGCGCGAGGGACCGGCGGCAAGATCGTGATGATCAGCTCCATCCTGGCGGCCATCCCCTTCCCCAACTCACTGCCATACAACACCGCCAAGGCCGGTCTGGAGCAGATGGCATTCACCATGGCAGCAGAGCTCGCCGCACACCGGATCAACGTGAACGTGGTTCAGCCCGGTTGGACCGACACCCCCGGAGAGCGGTCCTTTGCATCCGAGGCCGAGTTGATGCAAGAGGGTGCGAAGTTGCCCTGGGGCCGGCTCGGTTCCATCGAGGATCTCGGCGAAGCAGTGGCCTTTCTCTGCTCGCCGGCTGCGGATTACATCACAGGGACAATGCTCCGTGTAGAC
>JANPLG010000411.1:0-4178 GCA_031426395.1 Actinomycetes bacterium | reverse complement strand
ATGATGCTCGCCATTGATGCCGTTGGGAAGAAGATCACCACCGTGGAGGGTCTCGCGCCTGCCGGCCAGCTCACCGCCATCCAGCAGGAGATGGTCGCCAAGGACGGGCTCCAGTGCGGCTACTGCACCCCCGGCTTCGTGATGTCGCTTACCGCACTCCTCGAAGCGAAGCCGAACCCGACCCTGGACGACGTGAAGGAAGCCTGCTCCGGCAACATCTGCCGCTGCGGCACCTACCCGCGCGTCTTCGAGGCCGCTCTGGCCGCGGCCAAACGCCGTTAGCCTCAAGCTTTAGCCCTTCTTTTGAGAGGGATCCAATACATGCGGAAGATCAAGCAAATCATCGTAGAGAACGGCATCGACCGGGAGATCGAGGTCGAAGTGCCGGACGGTCCTCCAGCCACCTGGGGAAACCTCGACAAGCTGCGCATCCTCGGCAAGCGCAACACCCGGCCGGAAGGTGCTGAGAAGGTGACGGGCCGCGCGAAGTACGGCTCGGACATCGTCCTGCCCGGAATGTGCTACGGGCGCTTCCTCTTCAGCCCCCACGCCAAGGCGAAGATCACCGCCATCGACCTGGCACCGGCCCAGGCACTGCCTGGCGTCAAGGCGGTACTCGGCCTCAAGAACACGGGAGCGGACCTGCTTTACGTCGGCGACCTCATCGCGGCCGTGGCGGCCATCACGCCGGAGATTGCTGAAGACGCCCTGCGCGCCATCAAAGTCTCCTACGAGGTCGGCCAACACGTGGTCGAGATGTCGAAGGCAGCGCAGGCCGGCGCTCCCAAGGTGCGGAGCAATGGCGAGAACGTCCGCGCCCCCGGCCAGAACAAGAGCGGCGATGCTGATACCGCCTTCGGCAACTGCGCCGCCATCATCGAGAACACCTACGAGGCGCAGACCCGGCTCCACTGTTGCCTGGAGACTCACGGGCACACCGTCAAGTGGGACGGCGACAAGCTCACCGTCTGGTCCAGCACGCAGTTCGTGACCGGCATCCGAGACGCCCTTGCCGCACAAGCCGGCGGCCCGAAGAACGTCCGCGTCATCACCGAGCACATGGGCGGCGGGTTCGGCAGCAAGTTCCAGACCGGCCCCGAGGGTGATGCGGCCGTCAAGCTGGCGAAGATCGCCAACGCCCCGGTGAAGTTCTTCCTGACGCGTGAGCTCGAGCAGCTGACCGGCTACCGTGGCCCCGGCATCCGCTCCCGCATCAAGCTGGGCGCGGCGGCGGACGGCACCCTCCTCGCGGTCAACTGCGTCAGCCAGAAGGACGGCGGCATCGATCCCGCCGGCGGCATTCCGGTCGAGCAGGGCTTCTACATCATCGAGCCGAAGAACCGCACCGCCAGTTGGAGCTCCGTGCTGACCAACACCGGCGGCACCGCAGCCCTTCGGGCCCCCGGCCACCCGCAGGCCGCCGTGGTCTGGGACATGGCCCTCGATGAGATGGCGGCCAAGCTCAAGATGGACCCGCTGGAACTCCGCCGCAAGAACCACAGCGACCCCGTCCGCCTCAAGGAATGGGAAATCGGCGCGATGGTCATCGGCTGGGACCGTCGGCAGAAGAACCCCGGCGAGGCACCGGGTGTCCGCAAGCGCGGGATCGGGATGGGGAGTGCGGTGTGGGGCGGCGGCGGGCGCAAGAGCGCTGACTGCACCGTTCACATCAAGAAGGACGGCTCCGTGGTCTCCTACTGCGCGGTGCAGGACCTTGGGGTAGGCTCGCGGCTCTACGTCTCCGCCATCGTGGCGGAAGAGTTGGGCCTCGAGCTGAAGGATGTCACGCCGATGGTCGGCGACTCCACCTACGGTCCGGGGCACGCTTCGGGCGGGTCAACCACCACTCCCTCGGTAGCGCCTGCGGTCAAGATGTCCGCCGTGAACGCGAAGGACCAGATGCTTCTGACCGCCGCGAAGGCCCTCGGTGCCAAGGCGGAAGACGTGGAACTGGTCGCTGGTCCGAAGTTCCAGGTCAAGGGGTACCCCGCCAAGAGCCTCACCTGGAAGCAGGCCTGCGCCACGCTTCCGGCCGACGGCATCCGCGCCAAGGGTGACTGGAACGATGGCTCCGACCTCCAGGCATCGGGTGTGGCCGGCTGCAACTTCGCGGAAGTCGAGGTCGATACCGAGACCGGCAAGGTGACCGTGCTGAAGGTCGTCGGGGTGCAGGACTGCGGCCTGGTGCTGAACCGCCTTCAGGCGGAGAGCCAGGTGACGGGCGGCATCATCCAGGGGATCGGCACCGCCATCCTAGAGGATCGGCGGATGGACCCGATCACGGGCCGCATGCTCAACTCCAACCTGGAGGAGTACAAGCTCTGCGGCTCGCGCGAGGCAGGCGGCATCAACATCACGATGGACCCGCCCTTCCGTGCCCTCGGTGCCGAGGAGCGCGGAATCGTCTCCATCGTCTACGACAACCCGACCGGCAAGGTGAGCGGCATCGGAGAGCCGGCGATTATCGGTGTGCACTCCGCCATCGCCAACGCCGTCTTTAATGCCATTGGAGTGCACGTCACCAGCCAGCCGGCCACGCCGGACAAGGTGCTTGCCGCCCTGAAGACCAAGAACGGAGCGCGAGGATGAAAGCCTTTGAATTCGTGGCAGTCTCCGACCTGAAGTCGGCGGCGCAGGCGCTCGGCAGCTCTCCGTCGGAGGGCAGGATCCTGGCCGGCGGCGTCGACCTCCTCTCCGAGTTGAAGGAGCGGATCATCGAGCCGGAGCGCGTGGTCAACATCAAGTCGATCCCCGGCTTGAACATCCTGAAAGCGGACTCCAAGGGCCTGACCCTCGGCGCGCTCGTCACGCTCACCCAGATCGAGCAGCACGCCACCATCCGCCGCGACTACACCGCGCTGGCGGAGGCGGCCGAATCGGTGGCCTCGCCGCAGATCCGCAACGTCGGCACGCTGGGAGGCAACCTCTGCCAGCGTCCACGCTGCTGGTACTACCGGGACGAGACCATCTTGTGCATCAAGAAGGGCGGCAGCCGTTGCTACGCGGCCGCTGAGGAGGCGGACAACAAGTTCAACGCCATCCTCGGCGGTGGGCCCTCCTACATCGTCCACCCGAGCGATTGCGCCACCGCGCTGGTCGCCCTCGGCGCGATGGTGCGCTACCGGGACCGCTCCGGCCAGACCAAGAGCGTGTCCGCAGAAGAGTTCTTTCTCCTGCCCATCGACAACCCGGTCAAGGAGAACTCCCTCCTCCACGGTGAGATCGTCACCGAGGTGCTGATCCCCACCCAAGCAAAGGGCACTAAGAGCGCCTACATCAAGTTCAAGGAGAAGGACTCCATGGACTGGGCCGTCTCCGCCGTGGCGGTAAGCGCCGTCACCGACGCCGCCGGAATGATCCGGGACGTGCGTGTGGTGCTCGGCGGCGTCGCCCCCAAGCCGTGGCGCAGCAAGGAAGCTGAAGCGGTCCTGAAGGGCAAGAAGTTCACGCCGCAACTCGCCCAGGAGGCTGCGGAGGCCGCCCTCTCCAAGGCCAAGCCGCTGAGCAAGAACGAATACAAGGTGCCTCTCACCAAGACGCTGATCCGTCGGGCCGTGGCGCAGGTGATCACGGGCAAGCAGGCGTAACCGGGCAATCCGGGACAGAAGCCGAAAAGGGCCTGCTCCAATCCAAAGAGGGGAGCAGGCCCTTCTTCATGCTCTTTCCGCAACCGTGCTCGCGATCAGCGCGGGGGTAGGCTTTACTGGTTGACAAATGGGGGCATCCCCTGCCACGAAGTTCTCACGCTAGCCTCCGCAACCATCGTCACCCTCGACGGCGGTCGTCGCGGGCGTGGTATCTCGTTTCCTTCGGGGGTCCAGCTAGACACCGACGTGAGCGTGGCGTCCCGGTACCCGTACATCGCTTGGAGTTCAAGGAAACGTGCACCCTAGAGTCCACGGTGCCAGACCGGCGTGACTGGACCCCCGCACGGGACAGGCCGCTTCGCAGCGGAGTTGCCGGGCGAGGGTCACGGGGCTTTCCGTGTGCGGAGGGGATCTCCGTCGCATCCCCAGTCTACCTACTTAACGCGGTCATGTGTGTCCAGACAAGCCTCGTTCGGCTTGCCGGTGAAAGTCCGGTCCCGGTAGCGTCCCAGCGGCCGGGTAGCAGAGCGGCGGCGGCTGCCGAAATGCAGCCGCCGAAGCCCGCTGACAACGTCTCGCAAGGAGGCAAGC
>JANPLG010000410.1:0-8143 GCA_031426395.1 Actinomycetes bacterium | reverse complement strand
GTGCCCTGGGCCTCCACAAGGTAGACGCCCGGATCGAGCTTCCCCAGCCGCACGTTGTCGTAGAAGACGCCCTCGGCATCGCGGCGGACCGGCTTGTAGTCCCAACTCCGGACCAGCTTTGCGCCGCTCGCCTTCAGGGGTGCCAGGGAGGCGGGGGTTGCGTTGTAGGAGATGGGCGAGAGCATCTTCCGCAGGCTGCCGCCGTACTTGCGGGTCAGGGTGGCACCATCGACCGCATACAGCTTCAACGCGAGGCTCTCACCCTGTCGAAAACCGTTCACGGCGAAGCGAGGGCTGTTCTCCGGCAGGTGGGCGTGGACGTGGACGTACAGGTTGAGGTACGGGTTGCCCGGCACCGGCTTCATATCGAGCTGCGCGGTTTCCCCCTCCCGTACCTGGAGCTGCTGCACACCGGAGGTGTAGACATTGGTCTGGGTGGTCACCTCATAAGTCCCGGAAGGCACCCGGCGCAGCTCCCACGCACCCGCCTTGTCAGTCTTCACCGTGACGGCGTCCGCTCCGCTTGTCGGCGTCAGGGGGCGCAGCACGACGTTGATGCCCCCGAGCGGTTCCCCCGTGTCGGAGACGGTGACCCGCCCGCTCGCCGCGCCGGTGGGCGTCTCGGCGGAGACGGCATAGGCGAAGAGGCCCACCGTGGCGCAAAGCGCGGTGGCGAGGGAGAGGATGTTGCGACCTGCGGAAAACATGGCACGCTCCGTTACAACCAAACGTTCCTAATCCTAATCCTAATCCTAATCCTAATCCTAATCCTAATCCTAATCCTAATCCTAATCCTAATCCTAATCCTAATCCTAATCCTAATCCTAATCCTAATCCTAATCCTAATCCTAATGCGAACCATACAAGAGTACAAAATGCAAGAGCTACTCTACTCTGCAATGGGTCTTTATCAATCCTCTTGTTGACGGAATCCGAGTAGGATTAGGATTAGGAGTAAGATTAGGAAACTGATCTTGCCCGTCGTAGTTCGGTTAAACCAAGCCGGCCCAGCGCAAACACCCCCAAAACCACGAACAACCACACCCTTTCCGGTCGCGTGTTGAGTGATTGCGAGAACGGCTCTATCAGGAAAGTGAGCTGGGACGCCGAGAGTAACGCTCCGAACGCGAGGAGATGGCTCATGCCGTCGCCGGCGCGGGATTCGCGGGAACCACCCCGGGCCAGCAGGAGGGCCGGGCTGAGCACCAGGCCGACAGCCAGGGCCGTCTGTGGCCGGTCCCCTACCCCGAGCCAGAGAATGAGCGGAAGAAGAGCAGCAGCACCCCCCGAAAGTAGCGCTGCCACCAGGGCCCAGGTCGCATCGCCCTTGCCGGGAGTGCCTGGTACCCATCGGGCGACACTTCCAGAGAGGAAGAGCGGGAGAGACGCTCCGGCCAGGAGTGCCACAAGGTAGTAGTGGAAATCGGGTTCCCACCTCTCGCCCAGTCCCCGGTGCTCCAGGTAGACGCGGAAGAGCGTCAACAGCACACCGACCGCAATCCCGCCGCGGACCAGCGGACTGTTCCGGTGGTTCAGGAACGCCAGCCCCGCGAGTGTCATCACGCCGATTCCGAAGCCGTGAAGCTCGCGGAACGCCACGATGCTGCCGCCCAGGACCAGCAGCCCCGCGAGCAGTCCCACCTCAAACGGTATCAGCTCAGCAGCACCCGGTGAAGCGGCGCTCGGGTTGGCGGGGGCTCGGTCGAGCCAGGCGATCAGAGCGAAGACCCCCAGACCCACCACCGCCGATACGAAGAAGCCCCGCGTGCCGTCAAGACGGAAGGCGACGATGGCGGCGGTAATCGCCACCGGAACGGCGACCACGAGGAGCGTCAGGAGGTTGGACGGAACCCGCGCCCCGCCCAGGAGTCCCCGTGCCGTGAACGCGAGGGCCAGCACGCCCGCCAGCAGTCCCGGAAGCGGCTGCCAGCTTCGCTCCGCGTTAGGTGCTAAGTGGAACGCGGCAAGATAGGTCGCTGCGGCAAGCGCGACCGCCGTGGTGGCGGTGAGGTCGGCGGCGTGAGAGCGCTCGGTGCGCGCGGCGGCGGGTTGCTCCGTCCCGCTGGAAAGCATGCCAAGCCCGCCGCCCAGGATCACTCCGGCGGTAACGGCGCCCAGCGCCAGGCCCGCCAGCGGATCCATCACGTGCCTTGGGTAGAGGACCAGCACCACTCCCACTGCCACCACGGGCGCTGCAATCCGCTCGGCGGACATCATCCAGCGCCAGCGGTCGCCGGCGGCATGGTTCTCCACGGCCGGCATCGCGCGCGCGGCGAGGGCGGAAAGGAGCACCGCTCCCCCTCCCATCAGGAAACCGGGGCCAAGGGTCTGCCCCGCCGACCACGGCGGCTGCCCCGGCAGCGTGAGGAGCGCACCGAGCACCAGGATCACGACGGTCGCGAGGAAGAAGACGCGGCTGCGGGGGCCATCCGCGACGGGGGTGCGGACGGTCTGCGCCAGCGGGTAGGCGAGAGCGATGAGGCCAAGGCCGAGAACGAACCAGGAGAGGACCAGCGCCATGGGTGGCACTCGCTTCAGTGAGGATGGACGGAGCGCCAGCGGCGGGCGGGGACCCTGCCGTGGGGCGTGCCACTATAGTGCCTCAAATCCTCCCGCTAGGTTCAGTTCGGAGGCACGTGATTGATGTGGGATCGTTCACAGATCTGCCGCAGCTGGATGTGATCTGAAAAACTCCTGAAACTCTCCGCCACGTCGACCATCCCCAAGCTCGGAACGAGCTTTCTTGCCCAGTCACCGCCTGGTTGGCCGACGACTAGATCTGAACGTTTTGTTTAGAAGGCCGCGATGAAGACAATCCGCGACGTCGTGCGGGAATTTCGAGAGTCCGACCCCCCGCTGGCATACTTGCATCCAGACGAGCCTGTGAGCGTCGGCAAGTTCCTTGAGTTCGAGGTGGTCAACTGGAATGGCAGAACCCGAATAGTCCCAAGTGAAGCTTTGCCCCTTCCTGGCAGGCCTAGCGACCGCTCCTTCATGTATAGAGGCCAAACCGTGAGGTATCCCACCTGTGGACCCTCACTGTTCCGAGGTGTTCCAAATGACAAGTGGCAGATACGAGCGCGCTTGACCCTTGAGCGATTCAGAGTCGCAGAGCTTGAGCTTCTTCTTCGTGACCACCCGTTTAGTGCAGTTGCAGACAAGCGTGGCTTCCACGTCGATTATCACGGTCTCGCCCAGCACTACGGCATCCCCACATCTTTGCTGGACCTAACATCCAGCGTCGAAGTTGCGGCGTTCTTCGCCACCGCACGATGGGACCCGGGATCTGCGTCCTTTCAGCCAATGGATGCTGGAACTGGGGTCATGTATCGCTTCGATTGGACAGCATTAGGTCCGGGATACTCAAAGGCCTTCGAGCCCGTGGGGTTTGGGCCTGGATTGAGGCCGGCTCGTCAGCACGCTTGGACCTTCCGGCTGCGCCCAGGTGTAGATTTTCAGGAAGTGCCGCACGTCTCGGCATTCGAGTTCACACATTCAAAGGTGGCGTCTGCAGAGTTGTTCGAAAGGTTCGCTGGCGGTGATTGGATATATCCGGCGGATTGCCTTGTCTCGCTTGTTGAAAAACTCCACAAATTGCCATTTGTTACGATGAACGCGATTCGGTACGCAGCCAAGCAAGACGGTGAAGCGCTGGAAAAAATCGAATCGAGCGCGGAACGTGCGGCTCATTTTCTCAATGCGAGTCTTGGGCTCGAAATTCTGGATGGATACGAATTGCAACTGGAGGAAGAAGACATTGAAATCGCTCGGTGCCAAGCACAAAAGTTGGATGACGCGATGAGCAGGATGCGATTTGGCTTTAGGCTCGTCCGCTTCCGTTCCGAATCCGCCGATGAAGGTAATACTCGGTAAGTGCACTCGAGTAAGCGCTTGCAGTTGGCGTCCGCAGGTGTAGCACCGGAAAACCGGTGGCAAACAATTTTGATGCCTGACGTGCAGTGACGGAGGTCACGGAGGGTACAGGTGCTTTCTCCCTTTCCCGGAATGGACCCTTTCGTCGAAAGCCAGCGCTGGAAAGACTTCCATGCTGGCTTCCTCAGCGAGTTGTCCGCACTCCTGGTAAACAGCCTCCGACCCCGGTACGAGGTTCTGGTCGAAGAGGACGTCTACGTGGAGTACGGTCGCTTGGACCCGCGCCACACGCTCCAGCCCGACAGTAGCCTTGCGGGCGAGCCAACACGCCCGCGGACATCAGGGGGCACGCTGCTTGCATTCCGACCCGGCGTCGCTCGGGTTCGGCTGCCGGAACTCCTGCCCGACGAGGAACGACACTCCTATCTGGAGATTCGCCGGCTCCCTGACCGGCAGCTTGTCACGGTGGTCGAGTTGCTCTCGCCCACCAACAAGATGGCTGGCGATAAAGGCCGGGGACGGTATGAGGAAAAGCGGCGGGACCTGATCTCAAGCCAAGTGAACATCGTGGAGATCGACCTGCTTCGGGGAGGCACCCGCCTGGCGATGGGTGAACCGCTACCGCCCTCGGACTATTACGTCTTCGTGAGTCGCGCGGAGGATCGACCTTACTCCTCGGTAACTCCCGTTGCCTTGCGTGACGCGCTCCCGAAACTCACCCTACCGCTGCTCCCTGCGGACCCGGATGTCGAGCTGGGCTTGCAAGCAGTATTTGACTCGACGTACGAGCGGAAGGGCTATGACTATGGCCTCCGTTACGACCTGCCGCTGCTGCCACCGTTACCGCCAGAGGACGAACGGTGGATTCGGGACCAGGTGGCGGCGTGGAGGTCATCTGCGGCTGGCGGACGAGGCTAGGACACAGTCGCTCTACCTGAAACGACGCCCGATCGCTCCGCTCATGAAGTGATACTTCGGGGGACCGTTCTTTAACCGCAGAGACGCAGAGATCGCTGAGAACGCAATCGGAGAACTGGCCAGTTGATGGGATCGCTGCCCCGCGGTGCAGCAATCCTCCCCGATCCCCGGGCGTCTCCATGCCCCATTCTCTGCGATCTCTGCGATCTCCGCGGTTATGACCACTCCCTTACCGCAATCGCGCCCCTGTTTCGCTCAGCCCTTGTCTCCCGCCTTCAGGCCAAAAGCGCGCGGAACTTCCTTGAGGAAGCTCTCCGCTGCGCGGGGTGTCCACTCCTTGGCGCGGTACGCACGGTTGAGCACCACCTTGCCGGAGCGGAAGACGAGGCAGGTGACCTCGGCGTCCGGTGCCACCAGGTAGCCGGGAGGACCTTGCGGATCTCCGAGGACCGAGATGGGAAGCTCGGTGGCGCCGTTCTCACGCGCGAAGGTGTAGACCTGTCGTTCCTGGGCGGTCTGCGCCCCGGTCTCCGGCGAACTCAGGAAGACCATCCAGACGAAGAGGCGGTCCTTCCGGTAGGTCCGCACCCCCTCCTTCAGCCCCTGGAGCAGCACCCCCGTCGCCTCGTCAGGCTTGCGGGCGAAGACGAGCACGGCGGGCTCGTCCTTCAGCTCGCAGATGTAGCAGAACTGCCGGCCGCGGTTAGCACCGGTGACCATGTTGCTGGTGAACGGTAGCGGCCGCTCCCCCGCCTGCGGGCCGGACCTGAGGGTCGGCGGCGCAGCCTGAACCACAGCGAGTGGGGATAGGCCGAGCGCAAGGCAGATCGATCGATTGAGCATGGACCGGCGGCTGATCACGGGGTTCCTCCGGCAACGGGGGCGGCGGCAGCGGCTGCTGGCATCGGCGTGGGGGCGATCATCCGGATGCGGGCCAATTGGCGGTCGAGGGACCCGGCGTCGGCATCCTTCCAGATGACAGCGGCGCGGCGGGCGTAGTGCTGCGCCATATCGGTTCGCTGCCGCTGCTCCCAGACCACCTGCATCCCCAGTGCGGCGACAATACTCCCATGCTCGTGGGCCAGCGCCTCGTGGTACGCCTCTTCGGCTTCATCCAGGCGGCGGGCGAGCAGGGCCGTCTCGCCCCACGCTTCCAGGAAGTATCCCCCACCGCCCCACGCGTGCAGCCCGCTATCCTTCACCGCCTTGGCCCCTGCCTCGCGGAGCAGCTTGAGGCCCTCGTCCACCTGACCGCTCTGCACGAGGTAGCGGCCCTTGACCTCATTCAGGCGGTACAGGTTGGGCGGCTGGCTCTTGAACCGCTGTTCGACCTGGTCGACCAACGGCTTCGCCTCGGCAAGCGCGGCGGGGTTCTTGAGCGCTTCATTCAGTTTCAACAGCGCCGAGAAGTAGATCCCATCCGGCGAGCTGCTGCGACGCTGGGTCCACGCCGCCAGCTCCTCGGGGATCGCCTTGAGCTGCAGCAGGCGGGCCCAGGGGAGTCCGTCCCGGTAGCTCTGCGGCTCCGACTCCGCTTCCTTGAACCGTCCCTCATGGGAGAGGGCGCGCATCAGGATGTCGATGTGGTGGGACGGGTCCAGCTCCGGGTAGCCCTCCAAGGACCGCCGCCGGGAGAAACGGGTGCAGTCGATGGCGTCCTGCCAGCGACCGATGCGCATGGCAAGGTGCGCCTGCATGTGGTTGGCGTGCGGCATATTGGGCGCGGATGCCCGGAACGCTTCCGTGAACCGCCAGCCCAGAGCCGGACGATCCAATCCTTCGTAGGCGTGCACCATTTCGTGGTTAGGCGAGGGGTGCTCCGGGTTGATCATCAAGGTCGCAAGCTGGTACGGAATGCCCTGCGGCGAGCCGGTCCCGAAGCCATAACCACCGAAAACCTTCCCCCGCCATGTCCAGAGCTCCGCATCCGTGGGATAGGCGACCAGCGCGGCATCCAGCGCATCAAGGAACTCTTCCCGCTTGCCGTTGGTCATCTCCAGCACCCGCGCGGCAGCGAAGCGGCGCTCCTTGTCACTGCCGTTCTTGATCGCCAGCTCAAGCGCGCGGTTGGCGGCGTCGAGCGCCTTGTATCCAGACATGTTCCCGAAGCTGAGGCCCCAATAGGCCATCGCGAAATCGGGATCAAGGTTCGCGGCGTACTGGAAGCACTGGAGCGCGCTGTTGGGGCGCTGGACCGGCACCACGTAAGAGTGGAACGTTCGCAGCCCCTGCTCATAGAACGCCTGCGCCACGGCGTTGTTCGTTGCTACCCGATGGGTCAGCTTGCCGAGGCCGTCGAAGAGCTTGGGCGTGGTGGACAAGGTTCCTATGGGTTGGGTAGCAGTGGGCTTGAGGTCGGGCGCGGCGGGTGGGGTGAACTTCCAGTTCTTGCGAAGCGGATGCTCCGGTTGAAGCCGGAACGCGGCCACCAGGAACGGCGCACCTCGCAGGGGGCTCTCGGAGACGACTGACCGCTGGATCCACACTTCGGGGTCTTCCGGATAAAGAGCAATCGCCTCGTTAAGCGCGAATCGCACGCGGTCGAGTTCGCCCTTCCGCTGCGCTTCCGGCTGGGCCTGTGCTTTCAGGTAGTTAGCCCAGCTGGTGATCAGCCGCTGCTCACGGTCGTCAATGCCGGCGATCTGCTCGCGCGCCTTCTCTGCTGACGCCGTTGCCTCAGGGACGCGCCCCGCTTGGTGGTGCACCCGGCTGAGCCCCCAGTGCGCCATCGCGCAGGTTGGCTCACGCTTGATCGCCGCCTGGAACTCGCGCACTGCTGCTTCAAGGGAGCCCTCGTGAAGCGCCTTCAGACCATCGCGGTAATCACGGAGTGCCCTGGATGAAACACAGGTGATCTGGTGGCCTGGAGCCGCCGCCCCGGTGACGTGGTCGGCAGGCTGAGCCATCGCTGCGGAGGCCATCCCGGATACCGTGAGAAGACCGCACGCCGCCAGAAAGAGGCGGGGGCGTTGGGCAACAGGCAGGGACTTGGGTTGAGGCATGGGTTGAAAGCCTTCGCAGCCAGGGGGTTTCGAGCGGATGATCCGCCCTCGACCCAATAGCGCCGCCTTACCTGGGGGGCAAATGAGACGCGGGGCGAGAAACCTGACTCGGATGATACCAGTATAATCCGCACGCAGCGGTCACCCCTATCCCAAGGACGGTGGATCACCGCTCTCGTGAGAAGATCAATGGAAGCGCCACAAGTGTCGGGTAGTGCGCGCCGCTGCGGCCGCTGTCACCCTTCAACCAGCATTCTGTCCGGCTATGGGTAGGGTCGGTGCGTCGGGAGTGCGATCCGTGATCCGGGCAGAGGTGGGTGCGTCAGGCGGTCAGTCGAACGAAGTGCATG
>JANPLG010000409.1:0-21907 GCA_031426395.1 Actinomycetes bacterium | reverse complement strand
GCGGCGCGGATCAGCCGGGGCGCATCTACATCGGCACCGAGCCGGGCGGCCTCTTCCGCAGCGACGACAACGGCGACAGCTTCGAACTGGTCGAGGGACTCTGGAACCACCCTTCTCGGATGACAAGCTGGACCGGCGGCGGACGCGATCATCCCGCCATCCACTCCGTGGTGGTCGACCCACGGGACAGCCGTCACCTCTTCGTGGGAATCTCCTGCGCGGGCGTCTTCGAGACGGTCGATGGAGGCGAGACCTGGGTGCCTCGGAACAAGGGACTCAGCGCGGACTTCCTGCCGGATCCCTCGGTGGAGGTGGGGCACGACCCGCACTTCCTGGACGTCTGCCGCAATGCGCCGGATGTGATGTGGCAGCAGAACCACTGCGGGATCTTCCGCTCCCTGGACGCGGGCAAGCTCTGGAAGAAGATCTCGGAAGAGGGCGGTCCCGCGCACTTCGGCTTCCCCATCAGTGCCGACGAGCGCGACCCCGGCACGGCATGGGTGGTCCCCGCAACCAGCGACGAGCACCGCATGGCGGTGAACGGCGCGCTCTGCGTCAGCCGCACCGAGGACGGCGGGGAGAGCTGGACCGCTCTGCGTGAGGGCCTTCCGCAGCAGGACTGCTACGACGTGGTCTACCGCCACGCCCTGGACAAGAGCGGCGACCGCCTGGCTTTCGGCAGCACCACCGGCAACGTCTACCTCTCCGAGAACCGTGGCGAGAGCTGGATCAGCCTGGGTGCCAATCTGCCGCCTGTCTATTCGGTGCGCTTCTCTCCGGTGTAGGGACGGACGTATTGACACAGAGGGACACAGATTTCACGGAGGGGACACAGATTTCACGGAGGGAACACAGATTTCACGGAGGGAACACAGAGGGACAGAAGCCCCCATTTGGGAGCGGGCGAGGGTTCGGTGAGGCGACAACCTCTCGCCCACTCCGGGGTGCCCTCGTGAAGGCGCGGTGAGACGATGAATCGACGGGTTGGGCTGGTTCTCGGCGCGCTCGCACTTCTGTTCGCGGGTCGGGGTGGTGCGGCCCCGGAGGATGCCTTCCAGCCGGTGCGCCCTCCCGCCTGGGTGCACCGCATCAGCCGCATGGCGTTCCTCACGCCGGGGCAGGTGGATGCCGCTGCGGCGATGGGCGTCCAGGTGGTCCACACCAACCTCGTCTGGCCGCACTATCCGCTCAAGAGCGCGGGCGGCGGCCTCTCTGCCACCGACGACCGCCAACTCCGCGACCTCGTGGCCGCGTGCCACCGGAAGGGGATGAAGCTCTCCCTCGGCCTGCCGCCGTTCCCCTCGGTCGCGCTGGTGAGGGCGCATCCGGAGTGGCGCGTTCACCCAGATCGGAGCGGGAACGCGCTGAAGGTGGAGCCGAAGGAAGACAACCTTGGCACCCGCCTGGGATGTAATCAGGGACCATGGGGCGACTACCTGATCCAGGTCTGCGCCGAGCTGGTGCGCGACTATGGGGTCGACGGCTTCTCCTTCGACGGGAACTACCAGCCCGCGCTCTGCTACTGCCCCGCGTGCGAGCAGCGGTATCGAGCGGACACCGGCCGGGAGCTACCGCCGAAGGTCGACCTGGATGCCGAGGGATACCGGCGCTACCTGGCGTGGCGAGGGGAGCGGCTGGAGGACCACTACGCCCGGATGCAGCGCGCAATCAAGTCCGCGAACCCGGACGCGGTGCTGATGTCATGGACGGTCAATGCGGGCCGCTACGGGCACTTCCTCACCAACCCCCGCGCGATGCCGGCCCGAATGAACCAGCTCTTCGACCTGCCGATGCAAGAGTGGTGGCTGGACGAGACCAACCTCGGGGCCAGCGTAGCGCCGACCTTTGGTGCGGCCTATGTCCGTGCGGCGGCGGGCGACCGTCCGGCGGCTTCCGAACCGTACCTGATGTCGCGAGGGAACCCTTACAGCTCGGACAGCTTCCCGGCGCATGAGCGGCTCACCCGCACCCTGCTGGCGATCACGCACGGGAGCGTCGCGCCGCAATCGCTGGGATGGCCGGGGCAGGTTGCGTCCACGGAGCAGTGCTTCCGGGAGATCCGGACGCGGGAGCCGTGGACCCTCGGCGCGAGGCGCATGCCCTGGGCCGCGATGCTGGTGAGCGAGCAGACCCGGCAGTTCCACGCCTACCGCGATGTCGCCGGTCGGTACCTGCCGCACCTCTTCGGCGCGTTCCGGATGGCGCTGGAGGAGCACCTTCCGCTGGAGCTGATCAACGACTGGGACCTCACGCCGGAGCGGCTCAAGCGCTTCCCGATCCTGATCCTCCCGGCGGCTGCCGCCCTCTCCGAGGCGCAGGTCGGCGCGGTCCGGGAGTACGTCCGGAATGGCGGCGGGCTGGTCGCCACCGCAGACACCAGCCTCTGCGACGAACTGGGTCGTCCACGCGGCGACTTCGCCCTGGCCGATCTCTTCGGCGTCTCCTATCGGGGGGGCGCTACGTCGTCCGCCGCCCCGAGGCCGGCCCTCGACCCCAACTTCTCCATCGCGCTGGACGAGCGCTACTGGCAGGAACGGGTGGGCGTCTCCCGCCTCACCCTTGTCGGTCCGGGAGAGCGATGGAAGCCATTGATCGGCGAGGGCGCGCCCGCCGGCACCACCTTCCGTGGCCCTTCGGTGTCTGTCTCCGAACCTGCCGACGGGGAGGTGGTCGCGCGGATGGTCCAAGAGGGGGCTACCGGTGCGGGAAGCCCCGCCATCGTCTCGCGGCGCTTTGGCCGGGGCAAGGTCCATTACCTGGCGGCGGGCCTGGATGCGGCCTACTGGAGCTACGCCTACCCCTACCAGCGCCGGCTACTTGCGACGCTGGTGCGGGACGCAGCCTCCACCCCGCCTTCGGTCCAGGTGCGCGCCCCAATGTGCGTTCAGGCCACCTACTGGCAACAGGGGGGCGGAATTGGATCGACGGGCGGCCGGACGGTGGTGCAGCTCTTCAATGGCCTTAACAGCACCGGCGGGCATGGCCTGCCCTCGCAAGAGGTACCCCTCCGAGAGGAGGCGGTCCCCATCCATGGGGTCGAGGTCCGGTTCACGGGGCCGGCTCCACGGCGGGTGATGGTCCAACCCGGCAACCACGCAGTGAAAACCTCTCGGTCTGGCAGCGTCACCGTGGCGAAGGTCCCGCCCCTCTCCATCCACAGCCTGGTCGTCGCGGAGTATGCATCGCCTGGCAAGCGGTGATCGGAAGCGGGTTTTGGATTTTCCGCTTTAGGGCTCATTCTGCCCTGATGCCGGCACCTGCGATTCGCTGTGAGCGGATTTGGGTGTGGTGAAGATGTGGCGGATCACTTCCTCCGCATCCATCTCCGCAATCGCGATGTCCGCCACCGGCAAATGGGTGAGCACCGCAGCGGCAACCTGGGCGCTCTGTGCCCGCGGCACCTCCAGCGTGGCCGTCAATTCGCCCCACGCCACCACTTCGCCAAAGCGGGCGGCGTCCTCCCGGTCAACCTCCCGCTCGAAGACGAGGATCAGCCGCTTCGTGGTGCTGTACCGGGCAAGCAGCGTGCGCAGCGTGTCGTCGTAGACCACTTCGCCGTGGTTGATGATGATGACCCGGTCACACAGCTCCTGGATGTCCTGCATGTAGTGCGAGGTGAGCAGGACCGTCACCCGCTCCCGCCGGTTGTACTCCGCCAGGAACTCCCGCAGCCGCTTCTGGGAGACCACGTCCAGGCCGATGGTCGGCTCATCCAGGAAGAGCAGCCGGGGAGCGTGCAGGAGCGAGGCCGCCAGCTCGCACTTCATCCGCTCACCCAGCGACATCTTACGCACCTGGATGTCAAGGAGCTTTCCCAACTCCAGCAGGTCGGTCAGCTCTCCCAGGCGGCGGCGGTAGTCGGCCTCCGGCACCTCGTAGATCTCCCGCAGCATGCGGAAGCTCTCGGAGGGGGGCAGGTCCCACCAGAGCTGGTTCTTCTGTCCCATGACGATCGCGAACCGCCGCTGCAGATCGGGGTGCCGCTCCCACGGGACATGGCCCATCACGCGCGCCTCGCCCGAGGTGGGGTAGATGATGCCGGAGAGCATCTTCAACGCCGTAGTCTTCCCCGCGCCGTTCGGCCCCAGGAAGCCGACCATCTCGCCCTCCTCCACCTGGAAGGTGAGCGACTTCACGGCCTCCACCCGCACCGTCTCCCGCTTGAACAGACTGCGGAGGGTGCCCATCACCCCCGGAGGCTTCCGGTGGGAGAGGTAGACCTTCGAGAGGTTGCGGACGTCAATCAGGGGCATCGTGAGAGGAGGGCGGCGAGGGGAACAGAGGCTTGCGCCGGAGCGCGGCTATCTGCCGCGCACCCATGCTAACACTGCCGCGCGCCCCCACGCCCAATCCCCGTCCAGCAGCAAGCTTCCGCCGCGCCCGCTAGTCCCTGCCAAGCGAATCGAGTAGTATCAGTGGCACTGGGCGACCGCCGCCCCTTCTGGCAGCCGATGATGCTCCCATCAACCCGGCGCATTCCCCCTCAACCGATAGAGCTCGTCATGCCAACCGAAACCCGCTGCAAAACCACTCCCTGCGAAGCCTGCAGCACGGAGATGTGCGGGCGGCAGGTGGTGATGAGCCGGGTGCTGGGCGGACCCTCCACGCGCCGCTGCCTCCGCTGCCTCTCCCGCAGCCTCGATACCCCGCCGGAGCAGTTGGCGGAGCGGGTGGGCAGCTACCTCATCCGGCGCCCCTGCTTCCGGCGAGACTGGCGTCGCGCGGAGACTTGCGGCCAGGACACCTTTTCCCCGTGCTGCCCCGGCCAACTGGAGCACGCCGCCAACCCGCCCGCATGGTTCCAGCCGGAGCTCTTCCGCAAGACGGACACCGACGACCTTCCCGCGCCCGACCTCCGCATCGACCTGGAAGAGGCGGAGACAGACGACGTGATGCTGCTCCTCGGCAGGGCGATGCGGCGGCTGGAGGTGGAGCAGGTGGTGGAGCTGGTGGCACCGGACCCGGAGGCAGCGGCGGATATCCAGCAGTGGTGCCAGCTCACCGGGAATCCCCTCCTCGCCGGGCCTGTGGGAGAGGAATCCGCCAGCTACTACATCCTGAAGCGCGCCTGATAGCCGCGACGGAGTGGCAGCCGGTGGCGTTGAGTTAGAGAGTTGGAGGGAAGTGGGGATAGAGGGACGCGGACCCACCTCGTCTCCCAACGCCCATCGCCCCGTGCCTAATGCCCCAGGATGGGAAGAATTCGCGCACAAAGTTGAAACCCTTGGCCGCCTGCGGTGACGAATGGGGAAGCCCAGGCTGGCCTCAACGTTGAGCCGGCCCGGGCCGCCTGACGAGGATGCCTACTGTGGAGCCAAAGCCCGCCGTTTACCGTTGTGCGGGCATCTCCCGCCGCACCCTCCTCGCTGACGTGGGCATGGGTTTCACCGGCCTCGCGCTCGGCACCATCCTCTTGCGGGACAGCGCCGCCTCTGCCGAGAGCGCTCCCGGCACTCCGCGGCGCACCGCCACCGGAAGCCTTCCCCTCGACTTCACTCCGCGCGCCAAACGGGTCATCTTCCTCTTCATGGTGGGTGGCACCAGCCACATGGAGAGCTTCGACCCCAAGCCGGAGCTGAACCGGCATGCGGGCAAGACCATTGAGGAGTCGCCCTACGCCGCGACGTTGAAGTCGCCCCACCTCAAGGAGAACCTTCGCGAGTTCGTGCCCGGTCTGCACCAGGTCCACCCCAAGATCTACCCGATGCAGGTCGGCTACCGGAAGTGGGGCCAGAGCGGGCTGGAGATCAGCGACTGGTGGCCGCACGTAGGGTCATGCGCGGATGACCTGGCGCTGGTCCGCTCCATGTGGACCACGGACAACAACCACGGCGCGCAGCTTCAGTTCATGACCGGACGCCATGCGCTGGAGGGCGGTTTCCCAACGCTGGGATCATGGGTTCATTACGGCCTCGGCACCCTGAATGAGGATCTGCCGCAGTTCGTGGTGCTCGGGACGCCGCTGGCTGACTGCTGCGGCGGCGTGATGGGTCATGGCAGCAACTACCTCGGGCCGGAGCATGCCGGCGTCCGGCTGAATGTCGACCCCAAGAACCCGCTTCCCTTCGCCAGCCCCGGCAAGGAGAAGTTCCGAGAGGAGCAGCAAGCGGAGTTCGACCTGCTGGGACGCCTCAACCGCATGGCCGGCATCCAGTATCCGGACGATCCCGCCCTCCGCGCCCGCATCAAGAGCTACGAGCTGGCGTTCCGGATGCAGGCCGCCGTCCCCAATGTCCTGCGCCTGGACGAGGAAGGCACCGGGGTCAAGAAGCTGTACGGTCTCGACAAGGATGTGACGCGGCCCTTCGGGCAGCTCTGTCTGGCGGCGCGGCGCATGGCCGAGACCGGCGTGCGCTTCATTCAGATCTACCACGGCAGCAACGGCGGCGCGGGGTCCTGGGACGCCCATTCCTCACTGAAGCCGGGGCACACCGCGCTCTGCCAGCAGGTGGACCAGCCGATTGCCGGGCTCCTGAAGGACCTCAAGCAGCGCGGGATGCTGGAAGACACGCTGGTGGTCTGGGCCTCCGAGTTCGGGCGCACGCCGGGAGCGCAGGGGTCCGATGGGCGGGACCATCACCCCTACGGATTCTCCGTGTGGATGGCCGGAGGCGGGATCAAAGGCGGCACCGCGCACGGGGCGACGGATGAGCTTGGGTTCCACGCCGTGCAGGATCGCCATTACGTCACCGACCTTCACGCCACGGTTTTGCGGCAGCTTGGACTCAACAGCAGCAGGATGGAGATCCCGGGGCGCAAGCGGCTGGAAGTCGACTTCGGCCATCCCATCACCGAGATCATCGCCTAAGTCCGCGGCGTCAGCGCGATTACGGCACAAGGTAGCGCAGGAACCCCTGCTTGGCCGTATGAACGGGTGGTTACGAGTGACGAGGGTGTCACCGGTCGGCAGGAGATACCGCCGTGGCCGAGCTCCCCACCGGAACCGTTACGTTTCTCTTCACGGACATTGAGGGCAGCGCCCGCCTCTGGGAACAGGACCCGGAGGCGATGGATGCGGCCCTCTCTCTCCACAACGCCCTGCTGCGCGCGGCGATCGAAACGAACGGCGGCCACGTCTTCAAGATGATGGGTGACGCCTTCTGCGCTGCCTTCTCCTCACCTGTTGAGGCAATCTGCGTCAGCCTGGAGATCCAGCAGGCACTCCAGAGTCAGGACTGGGGGGTGCTGGGCGCTCTGCGGGTCCGGCAGGCCCTCCACACCGGCACCTCCCAGGAGCGGCACGGCGACTACTTCGGCCCAACGCTGAACCGAGTGGCGCGGCTGCTTGGGGTGGGACACGGTGGCCAGATCCTCTTCAGCCAGGCGGTCTGGGACCTGGTGGCGGAGCACCTGCCGCGGAGCCGCAATGCAGGTTGGGGAATCAAGGATCTGGGCCTGCACCGGCTGCGGGACCTCACGCAGCCGGAGCATGTCTACCAGCTTCTGCACCCTTCCCTGCCGGCGGAATTCGAGCCGCTCCGCTCGCTGGACAGCCTCCCGAACAACCTGCCGAGGGAACTCTCCAGCTTCATCGGGCGGGAGGAGGTGCTGGGTCATGTGAGTCGGCTGCTCCGCGAGTCTCGGCTGCTGACACTGACCGGTCCCGGTGGTGCCGGCAAGACGCGCCTCTCCCTGCAAGCCGCCGCCGAGGTGCTTCCGGAACGCCTGGACGGAGTCTGGCAGGTGGAGCTTGCTTCTCTGGACGATGGCGCGCGCCTGCCGGACATCGTCTGCATCCAGCTCGGGCTGCGGGTTGACGCGCACCACGCGCCAATGGCGGTCCTTGAGGAGTACGTGCAGCGAAAGGACATGCTGCTCATCCTCGACAACTGCGAGCACCTGGTGGAAGCCGCGGCCCACTTGGTGGAACGGCTGCTGAAGCTGGGACCTCGGCTGACGGTGCTGACCACGAGTCGGCTGCCCCTGGGCTGCTCCGGCGAGGTGACCTACGCGGTCCCCTCCCTCGCCACCCCCTCCCCGATTGAGAACCGGGCGCCAACCAATCACGAACTCGAGCTGATGCGGCGGGTGGAGTCGGTCCGCCTCTTTGTCGAACGCGCCACGGCGGCGCTTCCCCGGTTCGAGTTGACCGCTTCCAACGCCACGGCCGTGGCGCAGATCTGCCGTCGGCTGGATGGCATCCCCCTGGCGCTGGAGCTGGCGGCGGTCCGAATCCGGGTGCTCTCGCCCCATCAGATCGCCCAGCGCCTGGACGACCGCTTCCGCCTGCTCACCGGCGGCGGAACGACCGCGCTCCCCCACAAGCAGACCTTGCGGGCTACCATCGACTGGAGCTACGACCTCCTCGCGCCCGTGGAGAGGACTCTCTTCCGAAGGCTGGGAGTCTTTGCTGGCGGCTTTGCGCTGGAAGCTGCTGAGACGGTCTGCGCGGACGACACCCTCGATAGCTTCGATGTGCTGGAGAACCTCTCCCGACTAGTGGACCGGTCACTGGTGGTGGCCGAGAGCGGGGGCAGCGATTCCGAGGAGGAGGACCGCCGCTACCGGCTGCTGGACACCCTCCGCGCCTATGCGGCGGAGCGGCTGAAGGAGAACGGGGCGGAGGAACTGGGGCTGCGCACGCGGCACAGGGAGTACTTCACCGGCCTTGCCGAGGAAGCAAGCCCGCATCTGGAAGCGGCGGACTGCCAGCAGTGGCTCAGCCGCCTGCAACTGGAGATGCCGAACTTCCGGGCCGCCCTGGCATGGTCCGTGGATGGAGAGGAGAGGCTCCGCCTGGCCACCGCCCTTTGGCGCTACTGGTATCAGCGCGGTCCGGCGGCGGAAGGCCGCGCCTGGCTGGAGGGAGCGCTGGCCCGAAGCTCTGGCGCAGTTCCCGAGATGCGTGCTCGGGCGCTGAGTGCCGCAGGTAATCTGGCTCACCTCCAGGCCGATTACAAGGCTGCTTTTGAGTTGTTCCAACGGAGCTATCAACTCCGAAGCACCGAAGGGGATCGCGCCGGGATCGCTCGCTCGCTCATCAACATGGGGACAACCGCCAGGAGCCTGGGCGATCTGGACGCTGCAGAGGAGTACCTCGGAGAAAGCCTCCGCATCCTGCGTGAATTGGGGGATGCACCACGGGTTGCCGCAGCACTCCTCAACCTTTCGAACATCCAGTTGGAGCGTGGAAACGACGAAGCGGCGGCCGCCGGTCTCGAAGAGAGTAGGCTGATCTACACCCGGGATGGGAATCAGTGGTTCCTGGCAATCGTTTACCACAATCTAGGACAGGTTCGATTTCGGCAAGACCGGGCCGAAGAGTCGGTCACGCTCTACAAGCGCAGCCTCTCCCTGGCCCATGAACTGGGTGCAGGCAGCATCCTCACGCTGGGGTTCAACGGCCTCGCCGTCGCCGCCTTTCAACTCGGTGTTCTTGAGCGGGCAGTTGAGTTCATGGCTGTCGAGACAGGGATTCGCGAGTCGATGGGCGCTCCAATCCCGCCAGCGGACATCCCCAAGCGGGAAGATCGGCTTCAGGAGATGCGCCGGAAACTCGGAGGAGAGCGCTTTCAAGCTGCCAGGGAGAAGGGGGCCGAGTTATCAATCGATAATGCGGTGAAGGATGCCCTTGCCTGGGAGGTGGGCGAGTAGGCGGTGTAGAAGAGTGATACGGGCACCAATTTCTTCCCTCTCTTCCCGCCGGCAGCCCACTATGAAGATCCCGATCCTTCCCTTACGCCTGATGCTTGGCGCAGTGGCCTTCACTGGCCTGCTCGGTGGTGCCCAACCGGTCACTGAGGCAGTAGCGGCTCAAAGCACTCGAGCCCAGGAGGTCAAGCGCAGGCTGGATCAGCTGGGTGTCATCCCTGTTGAGATCGTGACGCTTCCTACGGAGTACGCCACCGTGAATCCCGGAGGCAATGTAGACGTTACCGTCTTTGCCGACGGACCCGCAGACGACTCGGGCGTCTTTGCGGAGGCATACCTCGTTTTTTCTGATCAGCCGCTGCAAGTTCCAGATTTCGAAGTTTCTGAGGAGTCGCTGTTTAAGGCGATTGCACCTGATGACAGACAGAAGGTAAAGATCACGAAGGGGTCTAACAAGGGGGACAAGCTCAGGTTCAGGACACCTAACTTCCCTTCCGGACGCTTTCTAAATGTTGTGGCTGAAGGCAGAGATGACGACGGAACCTACTGCTACGCCGTGAAGACGCTTCGTTTCAGGTAGTGCGCACCGGCGCGGGTCTCGATCTTTTCGCTGGGGGATCCGCTTCCTTGGGAAGGTTGCGTGCAATTGGAATTGAACTTTGGGCAAGTGACCTAGGCGCGTTTGATGCCTTTCTTGAGTGAGCATTGCCGGTGGATGTCTCCGCGAGAACCAACCACTTTTCGTGGCGAGGAGTTTGAAATGGTGCGAACACGAGCAACGATCCCCATCTTTTTGGGACTGTCCTTCCTTGTCGGGCTGTTGGCGTTCTCCCTTTCCTCGGTCGCGCGTGCCGGGGAGGGCAAGCCACGCCGTCAGGACCAACTGGGGGTCATCCCCGTCGAGGTGCTTACAACCCCCGATTATGCGGTTGCACCCGGCGGCGTAGTGGGAGTATATGTCAGGGCTGCGGAGCCGCCTCACGAGAACAGGGACCGCACATTTGAAGTGGTTACCGACATTGCCAGCCACCGGGTGGACGGTGAGGTGCCACCTCCGCCTAGTAGTTTTAAGGCGGCACTGCAGAAGAAAAAGGGTGTTATCAAGAAAAAGGAGAAGTGGTCGGATAAGGTAAGCGTAGAAACGCGGCCATATCGAGAGAACAGCTTCCTCGTGATCTACGTCATTGGGTATGACGACATCAATCAGACGCCACGCTGCATGGCGAAATCTTTGCCGTTCAAATAGCACAAACGCCGAACAGAAGTAGCGCACTACCTGCAGCGATCGACCTCACCCCTGCGTCTTGCAACCAGCTGGCCAGCTACCGAAGTGATTCCTTTCACGACGGCCCTTACTGCGGCTCCGGCCGAATGATGCGGCCACATCCGGCGCGTTCTTCGCCTTCAGCTTGGTTTTGTCCCTCACACGACGCGCGTCCGCTCACACTCCCGCTGTGCCGCTGTTCTATGTCAGCGGCACAATTAGGGCGTCCGGGTGGAAGGGAATCCCCACCAGACCGCAGACCCCCATCACCACCCCGAAGACGGCGGGGATCATAGCCAGTCCGAACAACCAGCGCTTGCCGGTGAGTGAGGTCAGCGCCAGGAGCGCAATGGCGAGCGAGATCATCGCCTCCGCGAGGTCGAACTGGTCGTCGCGATGATTGAGCTCACCGTAGAGCTTGTCCTGGTCAGCCGCATCGGTCTGCTTCTGCTCCATCTCGGAGACGGTCGTTCCGGCCATCGGGGCGGTCTGCTCCTTGATCTTCGCCTCGTACTTGCGGATCTGCTCCGCATAGCCCGCCCGGGCAGCCGGCGCGGTGGAGACGGACGCAAGCTGGAGTTGCGCGAGGGTGGCCTGATAGAGCTCCAGGCGCGTCTTCTTCGCCTGATACCAGCCCCAGTTGTCAATCGACTGCTTCTGCGCTTCCTGCATCCCCTGCGCGATGTTGCCGCCCTTGATGCTGCAGATGGCCAGGAACGTAGCCAGCAGCGCCACCGTCAGGGCGACCCAGACATTCAGCCGATTCTTCGCGGCATCGGTCTGCGCGTCCCCGCTCTTCGCGTCGTCGTCCTGCTGGACCAGATCCATAGGATCCACACTCATCAAGAACCCCCTCGTCTACGGCCGCATTTCCACACGTCGGGAGATTCATGTCAAATCGCCGGCTGCGGCGCAAGAGATGACGCGGTCTTCCGGTCGGGTCATTCGCTTGGGCCGGGCGATAAGCTATAGTTTCTTGTTGGCCGCGCTTCAGGCGTGGCCGTGTTGTTTTTCGGCTCGCAAAGCCCCGCCGGTGCGAGCGACAGGTCGGAGCGAATGGTCCCCACTCCCGCGCAGAACGTTGTTGTCCTTGATTTCGGAGCGCAGTACGCGCAGCTCATCGCGCGACGCATCCGGGAGTGCCGCGTCTACTGCGAGATCCTCCCACACGATGTCTCCCTGGAGGAACTGCGGCAGCGCGCTCCCTCCGGCATCGTCTTCAGCGGTGGCCCGCCCAGCGTCTACGAGGCGAGCGCGCCGTCGGTCGACCCCGGCATCTACGAACTGGGCATCCCGATCCTGGGCATCTGCTACGGCATGCAGCTCATGGCGCGGCAATTGGGGGGAGACGTGGTCCCCGCCGGAACGCACCGGGAGTTCGGGAAGACCGACCTCCGCCTCAGGGGTGGCGGCGACATCTTCGAGGATCTGGACGGCCTGCACGTCTGCTGGATGAGCCACGGCGACCGCGTGGAGAGCGCCCCGCCTGGCTTTGAAGTGCTGGCCACCACGGGCAGCACGCCGGTCGCCGCGATGGCGGACTCCGCCCGTCGTTTCTACGGAGTGCAGTTCCATCCGGAGGTGACGCACACGGAGCCTGGCAAAGCGATCCTTAAGAACTTCCTCTTCCGCGCCTGCCGCTGCGAGCCGAACTGGACCATGGAGAACTTCCTGCAGAAGGAAGCCGAGGTCATCCGCGAGCAGGCGGGAACGGGACGGGTCATTTGCGGCCTGAGCGGTGGCGTGGACAGCGCCGTGGCCGCCGCGCTGGTCCACCGGGCCATCGGCGATCAGCTCACCTGCATCTTCGTGGACCACGGCCTGCTGCGTCAGGGCGAGGCGGAGCGGGTGCGGGAGACCTTTGCCGGGCACTTCCATATCCCCCTGGTCTACGTGGACGCCGCCGACCGCTTCCTCTCCAAGCTGGCCGGGGTCACCGAGCCGGAGACGAAGCGCAAGATCATTGGAAACGAATTCATCCGGGTCTTCGAGGAAGAAGCGACCAAGCTGGGCGAGGTGCGCTACCTGGTGCAGGGCACCCTCTACCCGGACGTGATTGAGAGCGGTCCAGGCAAGGCGGCGACCATCAAGACGCACCACAACGTCGGCGGCCTCCCGGAGGACATGGTGCTTGAACTGATCGAACCGCTGCGCTACCTGTTCAAGGATGAGGTCCGCGCGCTTGGGGAGCAGCTTGGCCTTCCCTCCAACCAGGTGTGGCGGCATCCGTTCCCAGGACCCGGCCTCGCGGTGCGGGTGCTGGGCGAGGTGACGCCGGAGAAGGTCAAGACGCTGCAGCATGCGGACGCCATCGTGATGGAAGAGCTGGAGGGCGCGGGGCTCTACCGGCAGTTGGCGCAGGCCTTCGCGGTGCTCCCCAACGACCGGACCGTAGGCGTCCAGGGCGACCAGCGCACCTACGGCTACTTCATCGTGATGCGGGCGGTGACGTCCGAGGATTTCATGACCGCGGACTGGGCACGCATTCCGTTCCCGGTCCTGGAGCGCATCAGCAACCGCGTGGTCAACGAGGTGCCCGGTGTCACCCGCCTGGTCTACGATGTCACCTCCAAGCCGCCCGGCACCATAGAGTGGGAGTAGGGCGCGGCCCTAAAGCGCGGAAGTAGGGGAATGGAACGCGGATGACGCGGATTTGAAGGATCAACGCGGATCGGGCGATCTAACCGCCAGGCCGCCAAGGACGCCAAGGCATTTCAGAGAGTCTGAAACGAGACGAGCCGCATCAATCGAGGGCCTTCATGGCAATTGTTCCTCCGCCCTCCACTCTTGGCGCTCTTGGCGCTCTTGGCGGTTGAAGCAACAGAGCCGCCCATGCTTTCGGACATGGCAATTTGAAGATGCCTGCACCTGAGATCCATCCCGATATCCAGGAAGTGCTGTTCAGCGCGGAGCAGATTGCTGAGCGGGTGCGGGAACTGGGGCGCCAGATTTCGGCGGAGTACGCGGGCCGCGAGGTGCACCTGGTGGGGGTTCTTCGCGGCTCTGCGCTGCTGGTCGCCGACCTGATCCGCGAGATCACCGTGCCGGTGAGCCTCGATTTCATCGCCATCTCCAGCTACGGCTCGAACACCCGCTCCAGCGGCGTGGTGCGGCTGAACAAGGACCTGGAGAGCAGCGTGGAGGGGCGGCACGTGATCGTGGTCGAGGACATCATCGACACCGGCCTTACGCTCAACTACCTGGTCAATCTGCTGGCGGACCGGAGCGCCGCCAGCCTGGAGGTGTGCGCGCTGCTGGATAAGCCAGCCGCGCGGAAAGCCCCGGTGCAGGCGCGATACGTGGGGTTCACCGTGCCGGACGCCTTCGTGGTGGGGTACGGCCTGGACTACAACCAGTTCTACCGGGGACTCCCCTACATTGGCGTTCTCAGGCCGGAAGTTTACGGAGGGTAGCAAGAGCGGGACAATCAGGAGGGTAACCAGCTTGCGAGTAAGCAGATGTCAGGCAAGCGGTCGGTATTGCAAAGCCACGGAGAGTTCCGCCATGACGCTGTCAACGCTACCGGATACGCTGAGCGTAACGGAAGACCAGGCCCTTGGGCTTTCGTCCCAGCCCCAAGCGTCCGCCCCTGGCGGCTCCCCCGCCGAGGCCGTGATGGAACTCTCCGAACTGGAATCGAAGACGGTCGAGGAACTGCAAGGGATCGCCCGGCAGCTCAAGATCACCGGGACGGACCGTCTCCGCAAGCAGGATCTCACGCTGAAGATTTTGCAGATGCAGGCGGAGAGCAGCGGGCTGATCTACGGCCAGGGCGTGCTGGAAGTGCTTTCGGACGGCTGGGGCTTCCTTCGCCACGACAACTTCGCGCCCGCCGTGGATGACATCTACGTCTCGCAGTCCCAGATCAAGCGCTTCAACCTGAAGACGGGCGACTGGGTGAGCGGCCAGGTGCGGCCCCCGAAGGAGAACGAGAAATACTACGGCCTCCTGCGCGTGGAAGCGGTGAACGGGCTGGAAGCGGAGCAGGCCCGCGAACGGCGCAACTACGCCGACCTCACCACCGTCTACCCGAACCACCGCTTGCGGATGGAGACGGACAAACTCGATTTCGGCGACGCGCTGGCGGGCCGCTTCATTGATCTGATTTCGCCGGTCGGCAAGGGGCAGCGCGGCCTCATCGTCGCGCCGCCCAAGGCGGGCAAGACAACGCTGCTCAAGCAGATTGCCCACGGGATCACGACCAACGATCCGGGCGTCTTCCTCATTGTGCTGCTGGTGGACGAGCGGCCAGAGGAAGTAACCGACATGCGCCGGTCGGTCAAGGGCCAGGTGGTCAGCTCCACCTTTGACGAGCACCCCGAGAACCACATGCGGGTGGCGGAAATGGTGCTGGAGGAGGCGAAGCGGCTGGTGGAGAGCGGGCGGGACGTGGTGATCCTGCTGGACAGCCTCACCCGGCTGGCGCGCGCCTCCAACCTGACCGTGAACCCGAGCGGTCGCACGATGACCGGCGGCCTCGATCCCGCCGCGCTCCACCGGCCGAAGCGCTTCTTCGGGGCAGCACGCAACATCGAGGAGGGCGGAAGCCTCACGATCATCGCCAGTGTGCTGGTCGACACCGGCAGCCGCATGGATGAGCTGATCTTCGAGGAGTTCAAGGGGACCGGCAACTGGGAGCTGCATCTGAGCCGGGAGCTTCAGGAGCGCCGCGTCTTCCCCGCCATCGACATCAAGCGCTCCGGCACCCGCCACGAGGAGCTGCTGATGGACGAGAACGAGCTGAAGCAGGTGGTTAAGCTCCATCGCGCCCTCGCCGCTCTCAACACGGTGGACGCCACGGAGCTGCTCCTCGACCGTCTGCGCAACACCCGCAACAACGACGACTTCCTGAAGATCGTCGACAAGACGATGCGGGACGGCGGGACCGCGTAGCGGGTTGGCGGCGGTCGGTTACGCCTTCGGCCGGGCGCGCTCCGGCCGAAGCTCTACGAACCACTTGCCGTACTCCATGCGCATCGGGACCACCAGTGCTCCGAGCACCGTCCGCCCGCGCGACTTCTTCGGATTAGGGCCGGCATAGGGAATGGTGCGAGGCATCACCAGCAGGCGCACGCGGTCACCCTGGATGACGCCCTTGGCCGTGATCTGGAGGTCGCGGAAGAAGAGCACCTGGGTGAAGCTGGAACTGCCCCGGTCGCGACGGAGCCAGCGGTCGGTCAGGAACGCCTGCCGCTCCGCAGGGAGCACGCGGCTGGAGAAGAAGGTTACCGCTCGCTGCCGCTTCCCGGCCTGTAGCGCCGTGATGAAGCGGGCCAGCCGCTGCTGCGCTTCTCGATAAGAGGGTTCGCGGTGGGTGGTGGAGATGACCGGAGGCGCACCGGGGGGGATGACGACCTTGGAGGGCTTCCGACCCGGCGCACCTTTAGGGGGAGCCGCGCTGGCCGGTACGCTTGTCAGCAGGGAGAGCGTGGCCAGCGCCATGGTGGCAACGCAGGGCATCCGTGCTCCTCTCATCGAGAGCCGCCAGGGCTGGGACGGCTCGCCTGCTGCATCGGGTTGCAAATCTGGCACGGCTGCCTTCCCGCCTTGACCGCCTCGTCCACGGTGCTGAAGTGGACGCGCTGGGAAGGGTCCACCCGCTCTCCGAAGCGGCACGCCCCGACATGGTACTTCGCTAGCCCCTTGCCCCCATAGACCTTTCCCGTTCCGGGGCCGGTGGCCATCGTGCTCCCGCCTGGCATCACGGTGCTGGTCTTCGGCTCCTTCGGCAGGACTTCGGGATTCGGCTTGGGAGACGTTGGACGGCTTTTGGCCACCGTGACCGGTGGTGTAACTGTCGGTGTCACGTTCTCCACAGGTTGGGAGACTGGCTTGGAGACTGGAGTCGCGCGGCGTGCGATGTAAGGCTGTGCGGGTGCTGCCAGATTGGGCTTCAGCGCAACGAACTCAGAGATTGCAGTGGAAGTCTCTACGGCGCGGGCATACTGAAAGCCCGGTGCCGAGCGCAGGCCTGGAATGGTGACGGACGCCTCGTCCTGGATGTCGATCATATGGAGCAGGTCGAGTCCAGCGGACTTCACCACGCCGCCCGGCCGGAGCAGCTCCGCCCGGATCGCCGCGCCGCTGCCGATGGCCGTGATCCTGTACGGCGGCCGCAGTTCCGCGCCATTCACGCTCAGGCCAGTCGGCGTCTCCCGCAGGGCGGTGAGCGCCGTGATGCGCTCGGCCGCAGGCCCCGCCGTTCCGCCAATGGCGATGGCCTCGGCGCTGGCCGCTCGCAGGGCGTTGAGGACAGCGTTCACGTCCCGTTCCCGCACCATCAGGTTGCGCCGGTCCACGCCGCGAGGGGTGGTCTTGGGGCTGTGACGCAGGACGACCGTGACCCCGCTTCCCTCCGCAGCCGTCAGCCCCGCAAGCAGCTCTGCCTGCCGGAGCCGCTCCCGAAGCGGGTCCGCGTTACCATCCTGTGCGGCGCGGGAGGGGACCGTGGCCGTCAGGATGCACCCCGCGAGAGCGGCCGCGAGGCATCGGCCAAACAGTTGAGACCGGGAAGGCTGGTTCTGGGGTGGCATAAGCTGCATCCGAAATCGCGCCAGGGGAGCCTGCCGCAAGTGAGTAGTCGGCAATTGAGGGACGAGTCGCCACCCGCAGGCGCACGGTGCCGCACCGGACGCCTGCTCAACCGTTTGGTTGTACCGGTATACCGGGAATCAAGCAACCAGGCCTACAGGGTCGCCGTCAACCACAGCCCTGACGCGGATTCACCGGCCCACAGCGAAAACCCATCGCGCTGAGAGAGGTGGTCACAGCAGCCGCCGACGTATAGGATTAGGCGAATGCCTTCATGACGGGCGGCTCTCGGGCTCCACAGCGAGTTCTTGCGGGAGGCTCTCCACGCCCCTAGCCCTCTATCGTTGGCCCATTGGAGTGTGACATGCGATTTCACGGTATCCGCGTCTGCGCGGGTGTGCTGACCGGTCTGGCCCTGACCGTGGCCGGAGCTTCCCAGGCGCAGGTTTTCCCTGGCGGTGGGATTCCCGGCGGCGGCGGAGGCGGCGGACTGGGTTCCGGCGTCCAGGGCCAGAACGTGGCCGGGATGCGTCTGCTGATCAAGCGCCGCACCGTTTCCGGCGTGGTGAAGGCGGCGGATGCCGAGAAGAAGGTCTTGACCCTCGCGGCCGGTGAGGGGAAGGAAGCCAAGGAAGTAATGATCGACGTCGGCCCCAGCCGCATCGTGGCGGGCAAGGGCGGCGCGACCTTCGCGGACCTCAAGCCGGGCGACAAGCTGAAGGTGTACGGCGAAGTGATGGCGCAGGGCGGGGTCCGCGCCATGGAGATCACGGCGCCCAAGGAGCGGATGAGCATCCTCCCGCCCGAGAAGCCGAAAAAGGTCAAGGGCGAGCGCGAGGTCAAGCCGGGCGAGGACGAGAAGCCGGAAACCAAGGCCGACGAGCCGAAGCCGGAGAAGAAGTCGAAGAAGAGCAAGAAGGACAAGGAGAAGGAAGCCGATCCTACCGAGTCCGGTGAGAAGAAGGATCCCTAGCGGTCGTTCGGTGAGACGTGTTGGAAGCAGCGCGGAATCGTTCGCTGCTTCCAACATTCCTTCTCGCGGCGTGTAGCACTGGGCCGCCCAGGCACCTTCTGCCGCTCCCCGCGGATAGGCCGTCTCGCTGACAGGTGCTGGCGTCCTCTTTTTCCGGAGGACCTTCTCCCCATGCCTCTCCCCACCGATCAGCAAGAACCCCAGCAGGTTCAGGCCCAGAACCCTGCGGAAGCGTTCTGGACCTTCAACCCGTTCGCGCTGGTTCAGCCAGGCGACCCGTGGTACTGCGACCTGGAATCACACCTGGACAAGCTACACTACGGCGTCCAGGGCCAGCTAGGTCGGCGCCTCCTTCCTTCCCTGTCTGGACCGAAGTTTGTCCAGGTAGGTCTGGTCGGCCACGGTGGTACGGGTAAGACGACGCTGGTCCGCCGGGTGGCCGCCGACCTCAAGAACGGGATGGCGACGGTCTTCGTGGATGCCACGGCCACCCTGGACAGGGCAGACTTCCGCTTTGCTGAGGTGCTGCTGGTGATTGTCGAGGCGGTGGTCAATGGCCTTGAAGCGGCCGACACGCGCATTCCGGACCACGAAGCAGAATTGGTGCGGAGCTGGTTTTCTGAGGAGCTCCTTTCCGCAACCCACCGCAAGCAGATTCTGGGCTCCGTTGAAACCGAAGCGGCGGCGGGCGGCGGCATCCCCTTGATTGCCAAGCTAGCAGCCAAGATCACGGCGCAGTTGAAGAGCGATAATGAGTATCGCCTTGAGATTCGCCGCCGTGCCGAGCGGGACCCCGAGGACCTGATACGCCGGGTGAACATGCTGCTCGATGCAGCCACCAAAGCTCTCAAGACCCCCCGGCTGGTGGTGGTGCTGGACAATCTGGAGAAGATTGAGGACCGGGAGATGGTGGATCGGGCGGTGCTGCGGCGGGCGGATGAGCTCAGCCGGCTGCGGTGCCACCTGGTGCTCTTCCTCGCCCCGGCGGACCAGTACGCGCCGGTGACCATCCAGGCGAGCCAGGCCTTCGATGTGGTCTATCTGCCGGTGCTGCCGATCCGGGAGAAGGGGGATGGACCGGACCATCTCGACCCGAAGGCGCTGGGGGCTGTGCGGGATCTGTTGGAGCGTCGCGCGGACCTAGCAAAAGTCTTCGACGACTCCGATGCTGCGGTCCAGCAGATTGCGCGGTGCTCGGGTGGCCGAATCCGAGACATCTTCCACCTAGCGAGACACGCCTGCGAACTCGCAGACCCTGACCGTGTTTCCATCCAGCACCTCCGCATTGCGGCGCAGCGGCTGCGGGGGGAGCGGGTGACAGCTATCCGGCCCGGTCAGTGGGCGCGGCTGGCGCAGATTCACCGGGAGAAGCAGGTGGCAAACGACCCGGCGAATGATGGTCACCTGCTCCTCCACTCGCATGTCCTGAGCTACGACGGTGAGCCTTGGTGGGACGTTCACCCGCTGGTCCGCCTCGATGACCGGTTTGAGGAAGAATGGAAGAAGCTGTCACCCCTGGCGCGGTGAACGCCCCTCCGGTCCCCGACCCGCCCCTCCCCAGCGACTATGAGCGGCTGGTCCGCTTCCTGGCGTCCGGGCGCAAGCAGTTTGGGCTGGCGGTGGCACAGTGCCAGGGGGATCAGGTCCGGCGCGACGTGGTGGAGCGTGTCTGCGCTGACGTCGAACGAACCGGTCGGCGGCCCCAGGTGCTGGACCTGACGGAGTTTCCTGCGGAAGGGCACCTGATAGAGGCGCTGGCAGCGGCCGTGGCACCGGGTGAAGAGGGCCGGCCGGACGCCCTGCTGGTCACCGGGCTGGAGCGGTTGCTGCTGGACAACCTGGGCGGACCCGCCGCCGCCGCCGCTATCCACGGCCTCAACCGCCGCCGGGACGCCCTGCCACAGCAGGTACCGCTACCTACGTGCCTCTTCCTCTCCCCCGCCGCCGCCCGTTCCCTTGCAGATACCGCCCGTGATCTGTGGGACGTGATGCTCACCGGCTTTCAATTTCCTGCAGCGGAGCGACCCGAACTGATGCTCCACCGGGCATGGGAAGTGCCTGGTTGGAAGAGCCTGGCAACGGATGAGGAAGGCCCGCGCCTGCGGCGGGAAGCGGCGCTTCTGGAGCAAGCGCGGCCTCATCAGGAACCGACTACGGCGGCGGAGAGCGCCGTGCGGCTGGGAGAGATCACCGCCCTCCTGGGGCGACACGACGATGCGCGGCAGTGGTTCGCAGCAGCTATCCGTGAGTTCAAGCAGCTAGGAGATTACCGGTCCGTAGCACGGGCGTGGGATCGTCTAGCGCATTTAATCACTAGGTTAGGGGAGTTGGATGAGGCGCTGCGCATCCGCCGCAAGGAAGAATTGCCGGTCTACGAACGGCTGGAGGACGCGCAGTTGACGGCGGAGACGATGAGCGACATCGCGGATGTGCTGCAGGCGCGGGGTGAACTGGACGAGGCGCTGCGAATCCGCTGCGAGGAGGTGTTGCCGGTCTTCGATCGGCTGGGAGACGTGCAGTCGACGGCGGTGACTTTGGGCAGGATCGCGGATGTGCTTCAGGCGCAAGGAGAGTTAGATGAGGCGCTGCGCATCCGCCGCGAGGAACTGCTTCCGGTCTATGAGCGACTGGGGGACGTGCGGTCGAAGGCAGTGACGATGGGGAAGATCGCCGACGTGCTGCAGGAGCGGGGGGAACTGGACGAGGCGCTTCGTATCCGCCGCAAGGAGGTGCTTCCCGTCGTTGAGTGGCTGGGGGACGCGCGGGAGAAGGCAGTGGTGATGGGGAAGATCGCGGACGTGCTGCAGGCGCGGGGCGAGATGGATGAGGCGCTGCGCATCCGCCGCGAAGAGGTGCTTCCCGTCTACGAGCGGCTAGGTGCAGTGCACGATGCTTTGGCCTGCCGGTGGTGGCTCGCGCTATACATTCAGAGGCGAGCAGAACGTGATGGTCTTACGGAGGACAAGGCAAGGGCCGACCTGCGGGAGGCGACGGCGCTACTGGCCCTTGCGCTCACCGATGCCAAGCGGCTGCGGATCCCGGAAGCGAAGCTCATTGAGGAGCATCAAGAGCATTTGGCATCGCTCTTGGCCCGAGCCGCAATGAACGGCGGCAACACACAGCCGCTGCCCAGCCGAAAGCGGCCCGCGGGTGCTCGATCTTCCCGCAGGCGGTCTTGAACCCACGCGCATAACGGATATCGGCTAGGGCACTGCGCCCGCATTCGCCTTCCTCCGGCGTGATGCGCGGAGGAAGGCTAACATCAGCGACTACCGGTCCGGGCTGCGCTCCAGGAGGCCGGGGAGGAGCGGCTCGTCGGCTCCGGAGGGGCGGGCGATCTGGAGCAGGTAGCTAAGGCTGGGCGCGATCTGCGCGGGGGCCACCGGCTGGAGGTAGGTCCCCTGCTTGACGCCCCATCCGGACAAGAGCAACGGCACATGCGTGTCGTAGGGGAACGGGGTGCCGTGCGAGGTGCCGGTTCCCACGGGGGCCGTGCCGGAGAGCCATTGCGGATCGAGGATGAGGACCACGTCGCCGGAGCGCACCGG
>JANPLG010000408.1:0-6168 GCA_031426395.1 Actinomycetes bacterium | reverse complement strand
GGTGAAGGAACGCAACGGTTCGGATTGTGGGCGAGCCATAATGACCTCGGAAGGCACAGCCAGCGTGCTCTCTGGCCTCTTCATACCCACCCGGTGCCAAAAAATGGCAAATCCGAACACTCGTGACAAGTGACCCACTAGCGGACTACCTGAGCCTGCCCGATGATGAGCGGCCGGCCGAGTTTGTTGGCGGGGAAAGGATCTTGCTTGAGATGCCAACCCCCCTCCACCAGCGGATCGTCTTTCGCGTCAGCCGCCTGTTGGATGATGAGGTCGAGGCCCGTGGGGACGGCGAAGTTTTCCTCTCGCCCGTGGATCTCTTGATTCGGGAAGAGCCACTCACCATTCGCCAGCCCGATGTCTTCCTGGTGCCGGCATCAAGCCTGCCCAAGGATCTCTCTTACCGCACGGACCGGTTAGTGTGCTTCCGACCGAGCCTCGCCGTAGAAGTGCTCTCACCCAGCAGTCATCGATCCGAGATGAGCCGAAGGCTGCGCGATTATGCCTCCCTCGGCATCGGCGAGATCTGGTTGCTGGACCCGGACACCAGGACGCTGGTCGTTATGAACCTGGTGAATGGTTCGTATGTGCAGAATCACCGCCTCGGTGCCGACGAGCGTATCCAATCGTCCCTGCTTCCCGGCACGCAGGCGACTGTTGGCCAGTTGTTCGGCTGATCTCCGCAGATCTGGTTCTGCGGTCAAACTTGACTCCGCAAGATGAGCTCCCGCGCCCGGAAACTGAGCAGGACGCCGCCCCAACCCCAGCGAACGGCCAGTCAACGGCCGCTCAAGTCAGGGCGCCACTCTGGAGTAGCCTTGGGATGAACGCACGCACCTTTCGACTAGCCACCTTGAGCCTCACTGCCGCTGCCGCGTGCGCGTGCGCCCTGCTGGGTCCCCCGGCGCTGGCCCAGGCGCAGACGCGCGTGCTGTTCAACGGCAAGGACCTGACCAACTTCTACACCTGGATGGCGGGCACGGGCCGCGACGATAAGAACCAGGTTTTCTCCGTGGTGGATCAAGTGGACGGTGCGCCCGCTATTCGGGTCAGCGGCAACGGCTACGGCGGTTTCATCACCAATGAGGAGTTCGAGAACTACCACCTGGTGACGGAGTTCCGCTGGGGAATCGGCACATGGGGCGGCCGGAAGAATGCCACCAAGGACAGCGGTATCCTGCTCCACTGCCAGGGCGAGGATGGCAACACCGGCAAGGACTTCAAGGGTCCGTGGATGATGTCTCAGGAGTGCCAGATCATTGAGGGTGGGGTCGGCGACTTCATCCTGGTGGGCGGCTATGACCGCGAAGGCAAGTTCAACGTCCCGAAGCTGACCACCACCATCACCAAGGACCGGGATGGCGAGACCGTTTACGACCCCAAAGGCGAGGAGAAGACGTTCCAGGGTGGCCGCATCAACTGGTGGGGACGTGATCCTGACTGGAAGGACGTCCTCGGCTTCCGGGGCAAGCAGGACGTGGAGAGCCCGGATGGCAAGTGGACCCGCGTGGAAGTGATCTGCGACGGTGACAAGATCACCAACATCGTCAACGGGCAGGTGGTCAACAAGGGCTGGGGCAGCACGCTGACCAAGGGGAAGATCCTCTTCCAGACCGAGGGCGCCGAGCTCTACTTCCGCAAGATTGAGGTGACGCCGCTTCGGAAGTAGGTCGAGACGCAGTCCGCAGACTCAAGCGAAAGCCGGGCGCTGCTCTGCTGGAGCGGCACCCGGATTTCCGTTACAGGGCGCCTCTTCTACGGTTGCGGATTCAGCCTCTGTTCTGGGCGCTGCGGCTTCCGTTCCTGCAACGCCAGTTGGGATCGTCCACGCGCGCCGCCTTCATCAGCTGTTCGGTGCGGGCAACCATCCCATCCCTGCGGAAAAGCTCCTCACCAGTGCCTTGGCAGCCATCTCTAATCGACCTTGACGACGATCTTCACCACCTCGTTGTCCTTGACCCGGTTGAAAGCGTCGGGCGCTTCATCGAGGCTCACCGTGTGGCTCGCCCACTCCTGCGGCTTGACGATGCCAAGCCGGACGAAGTCCATCATGCTCTTGTGCGCGGCCGGCTCGTCCGGCGCCAGGCAGCCAAACCAGAAGCTGGGTGGCATGTGGCGCATGGAGAGCGGGAACTCCTGCAGGTTGTTGATGCCGTACACCCCCATCTTGCCATCCGTGGCCAGCAGCCGGCACAGCTCAATGTAGAGCGAGGCGTCACCGGTTGCCTCAATGATGAAGTCGACGCCTTTGCCGCCGGTCAGTTCCAGCACCCGCTCCCGCAGGTTTTGCTGGGTGGTGTTGATGGTGGCGTCCGCCCCGAACCGCCGGGCCATCGCCAGCCGCTCATCCCGCCGGCCGACCGTGATCACGTTGCGCACGCCGTGCAGCTTCGCCATGGCAGTGAAGCCAAGGCCGACGCCGCCCGCGCCCATCACCAGGACGCTGCTCTCCCACCGCACGCCGATGGTGCGGAGCGCGCTGTAGCATTCCTTGAGGTTGATCAGAACCGGCGCGGTGTACGGGTCAACATCGGCTGGAATCACCTGCTGCATCGGCCAGTTGAAGTGGACCGGCGTCTCGGGGTGATCCTTGAGCAATGCCTGGTAGTCCGTCACCACGCCGTATTCCGCGAAACTGCCGAAGAAGCAGCCCAGCCCCTCCACCTCGGCGCGGGGGCGGAAGACGTGGTCGCCTTCCTTGAACGCGCTGACCTTCTTCCCCAGCTTCACGACCTCGCCCACGCCTTCGTGGCCGAGGATTCCCGGGTACTGTTGACCGTCCAGCCAGTCCATGGGGAACCGGCCCGTGAGGATCTGGGTGTCCGTGCTGTTGCAGATGGACGACGCCTTGATCCGCACCAGCGCCTGGTAATCGCCCCACGGCGACTGCTCCAGGTTTGGCTCCGGCACCTGCTCAATGCGGGCATCTCCCGGCTTGGTAACCACCAGGGCTTTCATTTCTCGTTGCTCCTGAACGCCATTAGCTGAATCCCATCCAGATCCGAGATTCCCGGATCAAGCGCTCCTCTACTCGCCCGCCGCGTTTGTCATTTCGGCGTAGAATCGCTCAGCCACCGCTTCTACGGCGGCTTTGGCAGCAAGGACGCGCCGGCCGTGCGCTCGCCCGTCCGCCATCGTGACGGTCACTTCCGTCACGGGAGGCTCGGTGCTCACCTCAGTAACCTGGATCGTCGCCAGCTTGGCCTGCTCCTTGACGAAGAAGGCTTCCAAGTCTTCGACGGATATCCCGGTCTCTCGCCAGAATCCAGCAAGGTCGAGCGGTACTTCCCGGAAGCGCCGTACCACCATCTCCCGGTCGAGATACGCGAGGACATTCCCCGCCTTGGGGCCGGAGGCGCGGTCGAAGAGCACGCGGTAGATCGCCTGGAACGCGGTGGGTCCGTCGACGGGCGTCAGGCGCGCCGTGTCGAAGATGAGCGTCTGGAGAGCCTCCTCTTCCCACGGGGCCGTCTCAAGCGACGCCGCGAGCCCGTGGAGGAGGCCGCGTTGGGAGGCGCTCAGCTCGGCGGCGCGGACCGGCAGGCTCTCCTGCAGCGTCAGCTTCTCCTCGTCCTCCGCATAGCGATCCAGCCAGAGCCGTGCGGTCTGAATCCGGCGCTCCAGCTTCGCCCGCTCCAGCTCCGTGAGCGGCGACCCCTTCCGAAGCTCCACCTCGCCGACCAGGTCGACGTGGGGCATCTGGATCAGCGTGAGCACCAGTTGGAACGGCACGTCGAAGTACGGGCCTTCCGGCGCAGTCTCCGTGAGGCGGAAGAGGAGACGGTCGTCTTCCTTCGCCTTGGGGTCCTGAAAGGTTCGCTGGTGCAGACGATCCCACTCGTTGAAGCTCTTGACGAAGTACTCCTCGCCCGTGCTGAAGTTGACCGGCCGGCTTGGCCAGGTTCCGAGCATCAGGTAGCGGAGCAGTTCCGGCGGCAAGAGGTCGGCGATCTCCCGCGCCGCCGCGCCAATCCCCTTGGACGAGGACATCTTTGCGCCCTCGACCAGGAAGAACTCGTACGGGATGTTGTAGGGAGGCCGCTCGCCCCAGATCTCCTTGAGGCAGCCGGCGGAGACATCGCGGGAGCCGCCTTTGGTACTGTGGTCCTTGCCCGCGCCTTCCACGGTGACCGGGAAGACGTGCCACTTGGCCACCCACTCCAGCTTCCACGGCAGCTTGCCGTTCCCATCGAAGGGCGAGACCTTGCCCTGCTGGCCGCAGCCCGTGGCCCACTTCACCAGGTCCGGACGGCAGACGTAGGTCACCTCGCGGCCATCGTACTCCGTCACCTGCGTGGTGCCGATGCGGCCGCACTGCTCGCAGATCACCTGGAAGGGGTACCAGTCGTCCGGGCGGATGCTGCCGCTCACTTCGCGGTAGACCTTGCGGACCTTGTCGCCGTTTCTGAGGATGGTGTCGATCGGCTCGTTGAAGCGGCCGGAGCGGTAGATGTCGCGCATCCGGTAGGTTTCGGCGACGACGCCCAGCTCGGTGAAGATCTGGAAAAACTCGCCGATGTAGTGCTCCGCCATGTCCGGCGCGCTGCTGCCTTCCGGCGGCGGCACGTTGCAGAGCGGCGCCCCCAGGTAAGGCTGGAAGAACTCCTCGCGGCCCTTGGGAAGCTCGTCCAGCGGATCGTAGTCATCCACGCCGAAGAGGTACTTGACGGGAACCCCGCGCTCCTTCAGGAAGCGGAAGGCCGCGTCATGGATGAGCACGCCCCGGAGCGCGCCCACGTGTACCCGCCCGGAGGGCGTCTTCGAGTCGTTGATGATCTGAAGCTGGTCGGCGCTCACGCGCTGGCCGAGCTGGTTGAGCCACTGCATCGCCGGAGGTTTCCGTCCCTGAGGTTCCTGGCCGGCCTGGTTGGCCGGAGGTCCCGCAATGATAGCACCTGGCTCTTGTTCCCGGTTCCCTGTTCCCTGTTCCCTGTTTCCGGATCGAACACGTTGTGCTCGCGGATTCCTCACTCCTTTGGATGAGAGGCAAGCAGGTTTGCTCTCCGCCCCCGTCCGTCATCCTCGACGGCACCTGAACCGGGCGAGCTAGCCGTCCCCTTCGGGGATCCGGCTGTATCATGCTTATGCGTCGGCGTAACCGAACGAGTGCTCGTCCACGGTGCGGGGAAAGCGTGGCTGGATCCCCGCAGTACACGGGCCGCTTCGCACCGGGGTTGGCAGGCGAGGATGACGAGGTGTGCGGAGTCCTGGACCCTTACCGACGAATAGTTGGCTCTTCCGCCCCTCACCCCCGTCCGTCATCCTCGACGGCACCCGAACCGGGCGCGGTAGCCGTCACCTTCGGGGATCCAGCAATACTCGGCGGCTGCGTCGGCCTTTACACGGCGAATCAACCGGTCACGCGATGGCGGATCGCGAATTGCTGGCGAAACCTCGGCGGGGTCACACGCCGGCGACCGTGATATGTGGGTCAGGGGGATGTTGCCATTCCCCCTGCCTACCCGAACCGTACGTGCGGTTTTCCCGCATACGGCTCTCCATCAGGTCGGCCCTTCCAGGCCGGAGCCGCCACGTCCCCCGCGAGATACCGTCGGTGCCATTCGTTCAACGGCACCAGGCCCAGTTCCTCGAGCAGCCGGTTCGGCAGGACGGAGTGCCACCAGCCCATCCCGATCCGTCCGGTGATGGCGCTTCGCAGCCGCCGCCGCACGAAGCTGTCGAAGAAGAGGAACGGTTCCGCGTACGGCCGCCACACGCCCTTGAAGTACCAGTGCCATCCCCGCAAGAGGCGGTTGAGGCCCCGGATCATCTCCCGCAGCCGCTGGTTTCGGGCCAGACGGGCGGGGGTCAGTCGCCGGGGCTTCGGGAGGCGCTGGCCCCGCAGCCGGGGCGTCCGCACGCGCACAGCCTCGCGAAAGCGCTGCGCCGACTTGCGGCGCACCTCCTTGCGCAGGCCGTGCTTCGGGTCGTGGTAGTAGTGGAAACCCAGGAACTCGAAGCCGTGGGCGACCGTCACCACCCGCGTCTTCTCCGGGTGCAGCCGCAGCCCCAGCTGGCCTTCCAGGATCTCCCGGGCCAGTTGCAGGGCGGCGGCCGCCTCGCTCTCGCTCCGCGCGAACACGACGAAGTCGTCCGCGTACCGCACCACGCCGTAGCCGGCCTGCTCCATCCGCACGTCGAAGCCGTGCAGGTAGATGTTGGCCAGCA
>JANPLG010000407.1:0-19404 GCA_031426395.1 Actinomycetes bacterium | reverse complement strand
CCTACACGGCGGCGGACGGCACGCAGTGGCTGGCAGACCAGTACTTCACCGGCGGCTGGACCTACGCCACCCATCAGTCGATCAGCGGAACCACGGACCCTCTCCTTTACCGCTCGGAGCGTTACGGGAACCAGACGTATCGGCTTCCGGCAGCGGATGGGGTTTACACGCTGAAGCTGCACTTCGCTGAGATCTACGCCAATGGCCCGGGGCAGCGGCTTTTCAACGTGGCGGTGAACGGGCAGCAGGTGCTCGCCGGCCTCGACATCTTCGCGGAAGCGGGAGGCAACTACCGCCCGCTGGTGAAGAGCTTCACCGGTCAGGCGAGCGGCGGCTACGTCACCGTCAGCCTCGCCAGTGTCCGCGGCGATGGCAAGCTCTCCGCCCTCGAGCTCCTCTCAAACGGTGGCGGCAGCACGCCAACCGTGCCCGCCGCACCCACGGGTCTGACAGCGACGGCTGGCAATGCGCAGGTCGATCTCGCCTGGTCTTTCGTCACTGGGGCCACCTCGTACTCAATCAAGCGCAGCACTGCGTCGGCCGGTCCCTTCAGCGCCGTCGCTTCCGGCCTCACGGCAACCACCTACGCAGACATCGCCGTCTCCAACGGCACCCCCTACTTCTACCAGGTGACCGCCTCCAACGCGGCCGGCGAGAGCGCTCCCTCCAGCACTGTCTCGGCGACACCCACCGCGCCGGTCACGCCGCCTACGGGGGGTATCCGGGTCAACGCGGGCGGCGCGGCCTACACGGCGGCGGACGGCACGCAGTGGCTGGCGGACCAGTACTTTACCGGCGGCTGGACCTACGCCACCTACCAGTCAATCAGCGGCTCCACGGACCCCACGCTCTACCGCTCCGAGCGGTACGGAAACGTGACCTACCGGCTGCCTGCGGCGGATGGGTCGTACACGCTGAAGCTGCACTTCGCGGAAATCTACGCCAACGGCCCCGGCCAGCGGATATTCAACGTGGCGGTGAACGGGCAGCAGGTTCTCTCCAGTATCGACATCTTCGCGGAAGCGGGAGGCAACTACCGCCCGCTGGTGAAGAGCTTCACCGCGCAGGCGAGCGGCGGCTACGTCACCGTCAGCCTGACCGGCGTCCGCGGAGATGGCAAGCTTTCCGGCCTGGAACTGTTGCCGGCGCAGTAGGTTCCGCGCATTCGACAAAACATGGGGGAGCGGCCTGGCCATCCGGCTGGTCGCTCCCCTCTTTCGTTTGCACGCCATCTCCTGTTCATTCAACCGGGATTCGCGGAGCAGCGGTATGATGATCGTGGCGCGGGCGCCGATGATGTGGGCGCGCGACGGGGAATGCGAGGGGGGTCGCTGCGGTGCGGGTTACCATCCTGGGTTCCGGAACCTCGCATGGAGTTCCCAGCATTGGCTGCGGGTGCGCTATCTGCGCATCACCGGACCCGCGTGACCGGCGGACCCGATGCTCCATCCTGGTGGAGTGGCGCGGCAAGAGCATTCTGGTGGACACCGCGCCGGAGTTGCGCCAGCAGGCCATCCGTAGTCACATCCGGCGGGTGGACGCCATCCTCTACACGCATTCGCACGCGGACCACATCTTCGGGCTGGACGATGTCCGCCGCTTCAACGAGATGCAGGGCGGCGACCTCCCCGTGTTCGGCCGACCGCAGGTGCTCGACGACCTCCGGCGGGCGTTTCGCTACGCTTTCATTGAGACCCAGCTAGGCGGCGGAAAGCCGAGGCTGGCACTCACCCCGCTGGAAGGCGACCGCCTCGAGTGGGGCGGCCTCACCATTGAGGCGATCCCGGTGCTGCACGGGAATCAGGAGGTGCTGGCGTTCCGGTTCGGCTCCTTTGCCTATGTCACGGACCTAAGCGTGCTGCCGCCGGAAAGCCGGGAGCGGCTACGGGGCCTCGACACGCTGATCCTGGACGCCCTGCGGTGGGAGCCCCACCCCACGCACTTCTCGATTGAGGAAGCGCTGGCGGTGGTGGAGAACCTCCGTCCGCGTCAGGCCTACTTCACCCACATGGCGCACACGGTATCCCATGCGGACGCGGAGCGACGGTTGCCCGCTCACGCACGGCTGGCGTATGATGGCCTCGCGTTCACGGTACCCGAAGACTGACCTGCCAATTTCGGATTTCGGATTTCGAGTTGCGAATTGCGTGCGTAGCCTCGTGCTGGTTGGCCGATTCTGGGACGTAAAGTTTCAACGAGATCGGAGCGAACGACTGGTCTGGTGGAGAGACCTGCCGACCGCCGTGATCGAACGCAGCACAAGGCTGCTGGCTATGGTTTTTGGGGCGATTGACCCGTCGCGGGCCGCTCCGTCTCGAATTGCTTACTTCCTGGCCAATCCATGCAACTCCGCGCCATCTGCAAATCGAAGATCCATCACGCCAGGGTCACCGAGGCGAATGTCGACTACATCGGCAGCATCGCGATGGACACGGAGCTGCTGGAGCGGGTCGATATCATCCCGGGTGAGAAGGTCGCCATCTGGAATGTCACCAACGGCGCGCGGGTGGAGACCTACGCCCTACCCGCCCCTGCCGGAAGCGGTCAGGTGATTGTCAATGGCGCGGCGGCCCACCAGTTCTCCCAGGGCGATGTGGTGATTGTGGCCTCCTTCGTGCTGACCGACGAGGTGATCCAGCCGCGGATGATCCTGGTGGACAGCGAGAACCGGTTTGCTGAGTGGCTGGTGGACAACCGACGACCCGAGAGCGCACGGCCGGACTACTCGCTGGAGCAATTGCTGGCCCCCGCCCCCGAGACTGTTGCCTGACGAAGGGGACTCGGCCCGTAGTCAGCCTCGTCCGTCCTGGATGACCGCCCCCAACTCCGGTGCCGGCAATGCTTCCAGCACCCGGTAGGGCGTCATCAGCTCCGTGATGCCCTTCACCTGGACCGGCTCGCCCGCTTCGCTGCGGAAGACATCCCGTGTGGCAAGGTAGACCGTTTCGCTGATCACGATCTCGCCACCGCTCGCGAGTCCCTGCAGCCGATGGCTGACGATGACCGCGTGCCCCAGCGCGGTGTAGTCCGGCCGCTTGGGGCTGCCAACGAGGCCAACCACCGCCGGCCCATAGTGGACTCCCAGCCCAATCTGGAGCCACTCCTTTCCTTCCGACCGCAACTCTTCCGAGACACACTGGGCCGCGTCCCGCATCGCCACCGCCGCCCGCACCGCCTGCTGGACACCCACGTGCTCAACCGGTGAGGAGATCGTCGAGCTTCCTAGTCGATCCGGTCCATCAACCAGGAAAAACGCCATGAGCCCGTCGCCCGTGAACTTGTCGAGGATGCCGCCGTGCGTGAAGAGCGCTTCCGCCATCGCGGTGAGGTAGCGGTTGGTGGTCGCGACGACCAGTTCCGGTGGGTGCCGCTCAGCGAACTGGGTGAAATTGCGTATGTCCGCGAAGAGGACGCACACATTGCGACGGTCCCCCAGCAGGGCCAGGCTGCGCTCTGCGTTCTGTTTGGGTGCCATGAAACTGCTGAGCAGCGCCGGCGGTAGGTAGCGCTCCATGATGCCGCCGATGCGCTGACGCTCCAGCCGCTCCCTGGCGAAGGTCACCTGGACCACCAGTAGCAGCGCGGCAGCAATGGCGAACCAAGGAGTAATCGGGTCGAGCCAGACGTTTTCAGTCATCGCGGCGGCCGCGGCCACGCCTACGAGCACCGCCAGCCCACCCGCGCAAGCAAACGACTGACCGGGAGAGCGCCGATTGCAGAGTACGCCTACCAGGACGCCCAGGGCCAGCACCCCCGCGAAGTAGGGACCGACGGGAGCGAGGGTCAAGACGGTGCCCGCAAGCAGCATCGCTGTGCCGTGCGCCATGACCTCGCTGCGTGGCATGATCCCGACCGCTGTCTCCCGCGTGTAGCCCGCCATCGGCTCCAGGAAGACGATCTTGTCTCGATAGAAGGATGCAGCCGGCCTCCATTCCCCTCTCGACGGGTGCTCCGGGTCGCCGGTGGGTGCCTGCCGGGTGAAGACCGGCTCTCCGTCCAGCAGGCTCCGGTAGTCGACCCAGGTGAAACCGCGACCCGGCTGCGCGCTGCGGATGTCCAACAGCAGTTCCCCGACCGCGCCAAGGCCCTTATCCGTACTCGGGCCGGTAGGCGAGAACCCAACGGGTAGCAAAGAGCGCGCCGGCACCTCAGTGGGGCGGATGGCTCGAGCAATGCTCAAAGGGATGGGAGCGGTAGCGCGAAGGTTGTTCAGCGCTATCCGGAGGGTCGGGAGGCGCACGTCACCCATAGCGCCGAGCTGATCCGTTCCCACAGAAAGCGCGGCTTTCGTCAGGTCCAGATACTCGCTCCCGGCATTGCCCGTCATCGCGCCAACCGCTCGCTCCATCTGGGCGTCATCGGTTGAGAAGCGGGTGCCGATCATCCGGTCCATCGGGTCCCCGAGGCAGAGGATGACATTGCCCGCCTCACGCATCGCGCGTGCCAGTTCAGGAAGGTCCCGGCGGCTCCGCTCCGTCTCCTCTTTCACGAGGAGAGGAACGTCCCAGCGGGAGCGGCCCATCACATCTGGTGCCGGCTCTAGAAGCGGCGCGGGCAGCACCACCAGCCGTGCACCCCACTGCTTCAACTTGCGGACCGCTTGCGCCTGGAGCGCCGCTTCGGAGGTCGAGGTGGCGATGCCGCGCCGGGTGCTGGCGTCGAGCCTCAACAGCACAATCTGCTCTTGCGCCTTCCTCAGCGCCGGCTGATCGATCGACCCGAGACTCATGGGGATCTCGCTGGCGATGATGGGCTGGTTGCGAATGCGGATGAGGCCAACCAGTGCCGCAGCCTGCAGCGGAGCGAAGAACTGCACCTGCCCCAGCGCAAACACTGGCATCACCGCGAGGAGGCCGAGCACCGGACCGCGCAAATCCCACCGCCGCCGCCCCACCACCAGCCGCTGCTCCAGCCAGCTACTGAACCCATCAAGGCTGGAGAACGGCCCGAGGCGGTCGCCTGCCGCCGCCCAGCCGCCCGCCAGCGCGGCAGCAGGGAGACCCAGGATCAGGAGCGGACCGACCAACGCGGAGAGGTAGGGGATCCGGCCGCTGCCGAAGAGAGCCGCTGCCACAAGCGTGATGCCTGCCGCTGCCACCCCCGCTCCGGCTGCGCAGTTCCGTCCCGGTTCTGGCAGATTCCGGGCGGCCCACGCGCCGGTTGCCGCAAGCAGGAGGCATCCGACAGCAGTCGCGGTGAGGACTAGGCCGAATACCACAACGGACACGGCCGCAATGGCTACGGATGAGACGGCCATCCCCAATAGTCGCGCCATGCCTTGCGCGATAAGGAAGGGAATCCAGAGGCAAGCAAGCAGCGAAATCCCCAGTGCCCACCGGGTCGCGATGCCTCTGGCGGGGAGGACGGCACGCAGGTGGAAGAGGCTCCAGCCGGCCGCCACCAGCGCAAAGCCGGCGTTGAGCGTGCCCCAAAGTCCGAACAGCGGGACCCACGCGGCTGCATTCCAGAAGCCGGGCAGGAACATCAGGACTAGCACCAGTACCACGGCCAGCATGGCGGCAGATCGTCGGCGTGGGGATGCGACGGTGCCGGATGCAGGCAATGGCTTGAGTGGAAAGGACATCGCGGGGGGGCGGGGGGATTGCGAAATGACAATGGGAGACGCAGCAGCTTGCGTCACCCGCATGTTCGCAGAAATGGGGTTGAGATGCCTGTATTGCCAGACATGGTTGGGATGGTGGTCCGGGACATGGGCGCCACGTTGCGCTTCTACCGGCTCCTTGGGCTCGAGATTCCGAAGAACGTGGACGATGAGCCGTTCGTGAAAGTGATCACTCCCAACGGCTACCGCCTCTCCTGGAATGCTGAGTCGATGATGAAGGAGATCGACCCGGAGTGGGAGCGGCCCAGCGGCGGCTACCGCATCGGCCTCGCCTTCAGGAGCGAAAGCCCGATGAAGGCCGACGAGGTCTACCAGAAGTTGGTGTCGGCGGGTCATGCCAACAGAAAGGAACCGTGGGACGCCTTCTGGGGGCAGCGCTATGCTGTGGTCGAGGATCCGGACGGCAACCCGACCGACCTTTTCTGCCCGCTGGGCGGATAGTCGAGCTGCCGACCAAACGTGTGCGACCCACTCAACTGATGGCGCTCATAGGGTCACACCCCCTCATCGCAGTGAATGAGGAGGGCTTTCCTCGCATCCGTTTACTCGTCCAGTGGGAGCCGGTCGTCCAGCGCCAAAGGTGCGTCAGCGAGGGGAGAATCGAGGTCGCGGAACTGCGTCTTGTACAGCTTGCTGTACACCCCGTGCCCTGCGATGAGCTGCTGGTGATTGCCGGCCTCGACGATGCGCCCTTCCTTCAGCACCACAATCTTGTCCGCGTTGCGGATGGTCGAGAGCCGGTGGGCAATGACGAGCGTGGTGCGGTCCTTGACCAGGTTCTGAAGCGCGTCCTGCACCAGCGCTTCGCTCTGGGCGTCCAGAGAGGATGTCGCCTCGTCCAGGATGAGGATGCGGGGGTTCCTCAGCACGGCGCGCGCAATGGCGATGCGCTGCTTCTGGCCGCCGGAGAGGCGCGTGCCCCGCTCGCCGACCAGCGTCTCCAGCCCATCCGGGAACCGTTCGATGAACTCCCATGCGTTCGCGGTCTTGGCCGCTGCCACGATCTCGGCATCGGTGGCGTCCAGCCGGCCGTACCGAATGTTGTCGCGGAGCGTCCCGGCGAAGAGCACCGTCTCCTGCGGCACGATCCCGATCTGCTTCCGAAGCGACTCCACCGTGCAGTCACGGACATCAATCCCATCGACCTTCACCGCGCCATCAACGATGTCGTAGAAGCGAGGCACGAGGGACGCGATGGTCGTCTTTCCGGAGCCGGTGGGACCCACCAGTGCCACGACTTCGCCCGGTTCCATGGTGAAGGAGATGCCGTCCAGAACGGGGATGCCGGATCGATAGGCGAAACGAACGCGGTCGAGGGTGACGCGGCCTTCTACGCGGCCCAGCTCAATCGCCTCCGGCTTCTCCACAATCTCGCTCTTCTGGTCGATGAGCGTGAAGACACGGTCGGCGGCCACCCCTGCAGTGGCGAGGTTGACGGAGATGTTCCCCACGTTGCGGGCGGCATCCGCCACCTGCTGGAGCACCATCACGAACCAGACGAGGCTGCCGAAGGTGAGCGAATTGGGGTCGGCAATCATCTGCTGACCGCCCACCCAGAGCACCAGGATGATGGCGGTGCCGCCCAGGAATTCGACCATCGGGCGGAGGGTGGCCTTGACGCGGACGGTCCGCATGATAGAGCGCATGACGCCCCGGCTCTGGCGCAGGAACCGCTGGATCTCATACCGCTCGTTCGCGAACGCTTTCACCACGCGGATGCCCGAGATCGTTTCCTCCGCGATGTCCAGCACCTGCGCGCGGTTGGCCTGAAGCTCCTGCGTGTAGGCCTGCACCTTGCGCGTCGCCCAGACGATGAGGAGAGCGGTGGGCGGCAGGCAGACCATGGAGACGAGAGCCAGTTGCCAGTTCAGCCAGAAGAGGACTATGGTCCCGCCCACCAGGATGAACGGGGCGCTGATCATGTCCTGGATGGCGTCCAGGACATTGGTCACTTGGGGGACATCGTTGCTCAGAGAAGCGAGGAGTTGCCCCGTCTTCCGGTGGTCGAAGAACGACATCGACTGTGAATGGAGGTGCGCGTACACCTCGTTGCGCAGCCGGTAGGTGAGGTGGCTGCTGATGTAGGCCCAGCAGAAGTTCTGAAGGAAAAAGATGACGCCCTTGCCCACCATCGCGCTGACGGCCAGGGCGGTGGTGACATTGAGCGACTTGAGCTCACCGGAGCCTTGTGCCTTCTGGATCGTGTCAAAGAAGACCTTCGCGAGGCCTCCGAAGCCGATCCCCACCGCGGACCAGATCAGGGTCAATACGAGACCGGCGCCGAGGGCCAGCCGAAGCTCCCAGAGGTAGCTACTCAGCCGCTTCAGCGCCTCGCGCTGCCCCAACTGTCCGGCAAGCGCATCTTCGCTGCCCAGCGATATGGTCCGCCGCTTCCTTTTGGACACGAGCACTCCTTCGGGCCGGCAATATCGCGGCTCCGCATCCATCTCAACGCACTGGGGAGGCGAGCTCTTGCAGTGACTCGGACGGGTGAGGTATTCCGCTCACGCCGCTTGGGTGCGCCTCTGTCGGTCGGACTCGAGGCGGGTGTTCAAGGCGCCAGTCAGGCGGGGAAGACAAGCTTCCAGACATAGAGTGCGGTGAGAACCACCATCCAGGCGATATTCACCCACTCCTTGTTGGCCATCACCTGCTTCCAGGAGAAGCAGCCCTCGCCCGAGTGTGGCTTCGCGATGCGCGGCACGAAGCGAGGGACTCTCCGGCAGTACTCTTCGTACTTACGGGGGAAGATCTTGTGAAGCATCGCTTCCTCGGTGCTGACAGCCGCGCTGTAGAGCAGGAGGAAGAGCGGGATGGCGAAGAGGAAGCTCTCCCAGCGCCCAGACATGAAGCAGTAAGCCACCGCGTGGAGAAAGCTGCCCACGTAAAGAGGGTGGCGCACGAAGGCGTAGGGCCCGCCGGTGGTCAACTCTTCCGTCTTATGGATGGTTCCGGCCGCCCAGACCCGCCAGCATTCCGCCAACAGCGCGAGGACAACGCCAATGGCGAGCATCTCCGTTTTGGGGCGCGCCCACGGCACCATGAGCACGATGCCCAGCAGGACGATGGCGGTGCGCCTGCGGAAGAGGAAGGCGACCACCGGATGCGGCGTCACGATCTCGTCAAACGGTGTGAGCGCGCCATCCTCATTGCGGAGCGAAATGGATGGCAAGCCTGACTCTTCCGCAGGCGGCGGCTCCACCAGCGTCGTCCCTGCCTGGTTCCTGGTTTCCCGGCTAGCTTCCCGGCTCGACACCCGTGCTACTACCTCTGTCGCGGCCGGTTCGGGTCGTTCTGACGCCCCGCGTATCCGCGCCGTATGTTGGTGAGGAACTCTAGCAGGTAATCACGCTCGTCGCTGGGGTCCACCTCGTTGTATGCGGACTCAATTCCCTGCGAAAGGTTCAAGTTGCTCCGGTAGAGGAGACGGAACCCCTGCTTCAAGCCGACCCGCACATTCGGTGGAATGCCCGCCCGTCTGAGGCCGAGCACGTTGAGGCCGATCACTTCCGTGGGCCGACCATCCACCATCATGAACGGTGGGACGTCTGTGACCACTTTAGACATCCCCCCTATCATAGCAAACTTCCCGATCCGCACGAACTGGTGAATCCCGACGATCCCACCGAACACCACCCGGTCCTCGACCACGCAGTGCCCGCTGATTCCTACCTGGTTAGCCATCATGATGCCGTTGCCAAGCTCGGAGTTATGCCCGATGTGGCAATAGGCCATGATCATGTTGTCATCGCCAATCCGGGTGGCCTCGCCTTCCCCAGTGGCGCGATGGATCGTGACGAACTCTCGGATGATGTTCCGGTCGCCGATGATCACGTAGCTCCGTTCGCCCTTGTACTTGTGGTCCTGCGGCGGACCCCCAAGCACCGCTCCCTGTCGGACGTGGCAGTCGTCCCCCAGGGTGGTGTGCGGCTCGATGGCTACATGAGATTCAAGTCGGGTGCGATTGCCGAGCACGGCATGCGCGCCGACCACGCAAAATGGTCCGATGCTGACGTCAGCCGCCAGCTCCGCGGTCGGGTCAATGACCGCCGTGGGATGTATGGTCATTCCAGTTCCTTTGGGACGCGCCCCGCCAATCGGCGACGCACGTCAGGAAGACCGCCCGAGGCAACCCACGTTGAACGTGGTGGTTACCCCTGGCGGGCGGAAAGTGAGTAGGCCATCACGGCCTCGGCCACGACTTCTCCGTCTACCAGCGCCTTGCAGTCAATCCGTCCGAAACCGCGCCGGTGCCAGATGATGTCGACCTCTAGGTTGAGGACGTCGCCGGGAACCACGGGCTTCTTGAAGCGGACCTTCTCCGCTCCGGCAAGATAGAGGATCTTGCCCTGTCCCTCTTCCATGCTCAGCAGGATCAGCGCCCCCGCCTGCGCGAGCGACTCCAGGATGAGCACGCCGGGCATGGTCGGGAGGCCGGGAAAGTGACCCTGGAAGAACGGCTCATTGATGGTGACGTTCTTGATGGCCCGGCAGTACTTGCCCGGCACCAGATCCGTCACCCGGTCAACAAGCAGGAACGGGTACCGGTGCGGCAAGAGATCGCTAATTTGCTGGCTGTTGAGCACCATGGAGCGTTCTCCTAATCCGCCGCGCCGCGGCGATGTGAAGTGAGTGCCCGGCTTTGATTGCAACGACGCAGGCACGGAGGCGCCCACCAACCAGGGCGAGGTCTCCCAGCAGGTCGAGGGTCTTGTGCCTCGCCAGCTCGTCGGGGAAGCGCATGGGGGTGCTGGTTCCTGTTTCCGAGAGCACCAGGGTGTTGTCGATGCTGCCGCCCTCGCCCAGGCCTGCGGCGCGGATGGAAGCAATCCAGTCCTCGAAGCAGAACGTTCTGGCGGGAGCGAGCTCATCCATGAAGACGCTAAGCGGTGTGCCGCCCTCCGCGGCCGGCTGCCGCATCGGAGGGAGCATCGCGGCTACTTTGCTGCTGGCCTGTCCCACCAAGCCCAGCGCCTTGCGGCTCTGCTGACGGCCTTCCAGTGAGTAGCAGAAGCACTGCGGCCCAGCAAAGGGTCTGCCAAAGTCGACCGCGGCGATTACGGTGAGGCGGTCATCCGGGACAACGAGGACGTGCCGGTCCCCTTCCTGCACCCACGCCCAATCATCCAGGTGGATCTGATGCGCAAGGCGGTCCTGAAGGCGGATGCCCGCGTCCAGCAGGGCTTCCGCGAAGGGTAGCGCGCTGCCATCCAAAGCAGGCGGCTCCGGGCCTTCCACGTGAATCTCAGCGTTGTCCACGCCAAGCGCGTAGAGCGCGGCCATCAGGTGCTCCACCGTGTGGATGACGGTATCGCCCTTGATCAGGGCGCTGCAGCGGGTGGTATCGCCGATGTTCTCCGCGAGGGCGGGAATGCGCTGCCCCTCGCTGACGAAAACGACGCCGTGATCCGTGGGGGCTGGGCAGACCGTCACCCGCGTGCGCCTGCCGGTGTGGAGACCAATGCCGGTAAAGACTACTTCGCGTTCAAGAGTTTGCTGTTGGGGCGGGAGGAGATCCGCGCCGGGCAGGGGCACCGCCATAAGGGTCTTCGCTTGCTCCAGGTGTATCGCAGCGACGCCCGACACGCTTTGTCGGAACTTGCCAGCACACGGAGAATGTCGGCGAAATCCTCGGCGATCCCGCAATCCAACCTCCCGGTGGTTGTATCGCACGCCCGTTGGCTTTGCAGAAGTGTGCGGGCAGAAACCCCCTGATGGTGCGCTTACCGTTGCGAGGCAGCGTCGGCCAACTGGCGGTAGGTGACCTGTTCCACGCCCCGTTTCAGGCACTCCTGGCGCATTCTTGGGTGCAGGAGCGCATTGAGCTCGCGTCGGCCTTGCTCGGTTTGGATATCCGGATGACAGTGAAGCTCGAGGTCCCCATCCGGCAGATTCTGGACCAGATGGATCAAATACTCAACATCCAGTCGACCGCTCCGGAAGAAGCCATAACAGCGATCCGTGGTGGTGAGGGGGCGGCCACTGCCAGAAGCGATACTCCGCACGCGCACTCGCTGAGTCCGGCTCTGATGGCTGAACCACCGCCCATGCAGCCATTTCTTATGCGCATCGGCCGGGTCGTAGCGCCGGTAGGCCCGCCAGTCGTCCTCAGGAACGCGCCACCCTGTCACCGGATAGCGGCGTGATTCCGCGAGGGCCGCGCTTTCCACCGCAGGGGTGAGGCCCATGTGGATGTGCGTATCGACGTGGGACCATTCCAGGCCGTGGGAATCGAACCGTGCGAACTGGGCTGCCACCTCGCGCTCCATCTGGCCGCGCGCCGCAGGATGCACAGTGTACCGGAGCCCGGCCATGACCGGATCGCGATGGGTCCAGCCGCGCTCGTCGATGATCAGGCGCACCTGCTCTCTTGGCAGCACGGTGGGCGCATCCGCCACTGAAACGTGCAGCCCGACTGCAAGCCCCGGACGCGCCCTCGCCAGTTCAACCGCTTCAGCGACGGCGGGACCGCTCACCATCAGGCTGGCGCTGGTGATGGCACCCGCGTCGTAGAGTTCCGCAACCGCCCGGTTGACGCCGGGCGACCATCCGAAGTCGTCAGCGTTGATGATCAGGCGGCACCGCCCCGATTCCCGTTGCCTCTGCAAACGCAGGTCGGCTCTCTGCTCATCCATCGACAAAGCGTTCACTGCTACCCTAGGCCGGTCGCGCAATCTCGAAGCTCGGATCTGCTGGACACATTTCCGACAAGCGGTTGGCGGGTGTGGGAAACGGCAACCTTGAATCTCTCCGTCCCTCTATCTCTCAATAGCTCCATCGTGATCGTTTACGGCCGCTGCTTGATGTTTGCGGCCGCAAACCGGACCGTCTCCGCGATGCGCAGAGCGCGAGTATCCGCTCGCTTGGCCATCTCAATCCAGTAAAGGTACTGCTTCCGAGCACCAAAGGGGAACGCGTGGAAGTTGCGGGCCGCCTCGGGCACGGCGTTCAAGGCTTCGGCCAGGTCGGCCGGGACGACCCCTTCCTCCACCGTATCGAGCGTAGTCCAGGAACCGTCGAGCTTTGCTGCTTCCAGCTTGGCCAATCCAGCGGGCATCATGCGCCCCTCGGCGATGAGGCGGACCAGACGTTCCTTGTTCACCTTCGACCAAACGCTCTTCGGCTTGCGCGGCGTGATGAGCTGGCGGTACCGTGATCCATCGATCGGGCCGATCTTGCTGTCGATCCAGCCGAAGCAGAGGCACTCCTCGACCACTTCATCGTAGCAGACGCTCGGCTGCCCGCTTCCGACTTTGTAGTAGACCAGCCAGCAGCCGGGCGAGGTGGCGTGATGCTCGCTGAGCCAAGCGCGCCACTCCTCGCGGTTGCCGGCATACACCTCGATCAACTCATCAAGCCTTGCCAACTCCCTGTCTCCTATCGCTCACTCCCGTGGTTGCCGATGCGGCGAGCGTGCTAGACTCCGGGCGTGATCCGCCCACTCTTCCCCATTTTATTCGGCGCGCTCGCGGCAGGCGCTATGCTCTCTGGCACCGTCCGGGCCACCGGCGCGGATGCCGACTTCACCTTCGTTCACTGCTCGGACATCCATGTTCCACCAGGAGTGCAGCGACGGACCGGCGTGGCTGGCAGAGCCCAATTCGGATCGACCGAGGTGGTGGCGCAGATCAAGTCGCTGACCTCTCCCATCACTGTCGGGGCCTACAAGGTGACCGTACCCGCCCCCTCCTTCGCCATCGTCACGGGCGACCTGTGCGAGTTCGGCGGCGGCAGCTTCGAGCGCGCGCCGGCCTGGTGGGAGCAGTACCTGGGACTGTGGAAGGACACCCCGTTCCCGGTCTTCCACCAATCAGGAAACCACGATTCCACCTGGGTGAGCAACCGCTCCAACATCAAGAAGCTGTACGGCAGCCCCTACTACAGCTTCGACCGGCACGGCGCGCACTTCATCGCCCTCGACTCTGCCACGCCGCAGGACCCACGTCCTTCTTTCGGAGAGGAGCAGTTCCAATGGCTGAAGGAGGACCTCAAGAAGATCAGCCGCACCACGCCGCTCTTCATCTACTGCCACCATCCGCTGGAGAGCAAAGAGTTCGCGTCGGCCTACGAGCGCGACCGGCTCCTTGATCTCCTTCGCCCCTACAACCTGGCGCTGATCCTGGTGGGCCATGGGCACGCGCCGGTCTATCGCAAGGTGGATGGCGTGGACCAGGTCATGGGCGGCAGCACCTTCGGGAATGTACCGGGCTACTCCGTTGTCTCCGTCAAGGACGGGATGCTGCGGGTCGCCTACCGGCGGGCGGACGGCGTTGGACCGGAGAAGCCGTTGCTGGAGAAGCCACTGCCGGTGCGGCCCACCTATCCCCGCATCACCATTTCCTCCCCGGCCGACCTTGCCACCTTCGCCGCGAAGCCGGCGCGTATTGAGGCCCGCATCGATCGCGAAGATATCGCTTCGGTGACGTGGGAGAGCGATGGGGAGCCGATCCGTAAGGGTGAGCTTCGAGCAGAGGGCAAGGGAGGATGGTCGGCTGCCTTCGACCCCTCTGCCTGGAACGAGGGATGTCACCGGCTGCGGGTATTCTTCACCGCACGTGATGGCGCTGTCTATCGTCGCTCCGTTCAGTTTTACGTGGACGGAGCAGCCCCTCGAGTGAAGTGGCGCGCCCGGATGGAGGGTGCCGGCAAGGCCGCCCCGCTGGTGACGAAGGACCTCGTGATCGCCGGGAGCCAGGACGGTTATCTTTATGCCTTCGACCGCGAGAGCGGGAAGCGGCGCTGGCGTTTCAAGACGGGCGGAGAGATTCTGGCGAAGCCGCTTCTACACGAGGGCCGGATCTACGTGGGCTCGGGCGACGGCAGCCTCTACTGCGTCACCCAGAGCGGCAAGCGCCTGTGGAGCTACGACACGGGGAATCCCGTGGCATCAGCCGCGACGACCGCTGCTGGCCGGGTGGTGGTCGCCGATACGAACGGCCACATCCACGGCCTCGCCCCGCGTGACGGAACCAAGGTGTGGGAGAACGGTGAACCCGGCTACTCCATCGAAAGCGCTCCCGCTGTTTCCGGGGAGACGCTCTACTACGGGTGCTGGGACGGCTACGTCTACGCGATCAACGCTTCTGACGGACGCACACGCTGGCGCAACCAGGGGGCTGGCTCCGCGGCATCGCTTCCCGGCCTGGTGCGCTACTACAGCCCGGCGGACACTGCTCCGGTGGTGGTGGGCACGTCAGTGAATACTGCGGCCGCCGAGCAGGTGTGGGTGGCCGACCGCATGTTCCGACTGAGCGTCATGGATGCGGCAACCGGCACGCTGATCCGCCAGGAGCCGAATGTGGTGAGCGTGGCCCGGTCAGCGGGGTCGGGAGTCTACCTGCGCGGAAGCGGCGGCGGTCTGCGCAAGGTGGCATTTGATGGCAGGACGCTCTGGACATCGCCAGCGAGGACCAGCGTGGTGCCCACAGCGCCCGTGGAGCACGGGGACCTCGTCTACTCGGTCAGCGGGACGGGCTGGGTCGTGGCGCTCAACGCGGCCGATGGAACCCGCCGCTGGGACTATCAAACAACGCCCGACGCCTATGTCTTCAGCGACCCCACTGCAGTGACTTCTGACCGGGCAGGAGCAGACGGGGTAGTGGTGACCGGCATGGACGGCTCGGTCACCTACCTGCTGAAAGGGTTCCTTGGACCATAGCCAGCGGCCTCGCGCCGCGTTCGATCACGGTGGATGCTCGGTGGACTCGCAAAACCCCTCGGATACGATGACTTGCGGTTGCGGTAGCCGCCTGGCTGAACGACCCTGTCCAAGGGGTGGCACGGGTTACCGGAACCGCTACCTTGATCGAACACAGCACAAGGCTGCTGGCTATGGTTCTGAGGGCGAATGGCCGGTCTAAAGGCGAGCCCGACCAACGGGAAATGGGTGAGCAGTTATCGCAGGAGGCGCTGCAGGGAGACACGGCGGAAGCGCCGGGAGGTACCGCGGTTCTGAAGTGAGGCGCGCACGCTTCCGGTCGCTCGGCGGCACAACTGGAACTGCGGACGGGCAACGACTCCCCAGGCCACGAGCGTATCGCGCAGCTTCCGATAGATCTTTTGCGTGCTCATCTCACTCTTGCTCCCAGTCGCTTGTCCGGCATCACGGCACTAGGCCTGCAAACCCTTGTTTGCATCTTATCCGAATCCCAGGAAGCAGGTCAACCGGTGTTCGATTGAACTGTTCGATAGTAAGGCCACCAAACCGCTGACCTACTCTTCCCCCAGGCTAGCAGCCGCAAACCAGGCGAGCACAGCCCTGGGAGGAACGGCTCTAAGTCGCTCTCTAACCTATCACACGCCGTGCCATTGTCCCGGCAGTTGCCAGATATGCCACAAACTGTCACCGTATCAAACAACCCCCACAACCATCGTCCCTTTGAGCTGACACCCGGCACCGCGGCGCTCATCTTCGACTGCGACGGGACTCTGGCGGACACGATGAGCCTTCACTATCGTGCCTGGGACGAGGCTCTCCAGGCGCGAGGTGGGACTATGTCCGAGGCGATCTTCTACGAGTTGGCGGGTGTGCCGACCGTCCGCATCGTGGAGATTCTTAACGACCGGTTCGGATTCCAACTCGACCCAGAGGAGACGGCTCACGGGAAGGAACTCCTCTACGAAGAGCTTCTGCCGCAGCTCTCGCCCATCGCCTGCGTGGTCGAGCTGGTGCATCGCTTTCATGGTTCTCTCCCGATGGCCGTGGCCTCGGGAGGCCTGCGTCGGCTGGTAGACAAGACGCTCCAGGCGATGCACATCCAGGACTATTTCGCTGCGGTCTGCACGGCTGAGGACGTGGTCCACGGGAAGCCAGCGCCCGACCTCTTCCTGCTCGCCGCCGAGAAGCTTGGCGTCCCGCCGGAGCGATGCGTCGTTTTCGAGGACGCTGACCTCGGTCTGCAGGCGGCGCAGCGCGCGGGGATGCAGGGTGTCGATGTCCGACCGTGGTTGACCGCCGAGCCATGAGCCACCGTCCACCACGCCTGGAGTTCCCCCTGCCGATGGCGGAGCCCGCGGTCGGGATTCCGCTGGTGAACCCCTCGTTCGGCGTACTGCTATGGGGGGACCGGGCCAGTGTCCGGCTCACCCTTTCGCTACCACCCGGTGAACGTCAGCCGTCGTGCCCCGAATCGGAGCCGCTTCCTCTCGGCCGCATCGACCTGGAGCTTCCATCGGAGTGGTCGCTGGAGGCCTGCACCGTCACGCTGGAAACGGGCGAGGCCGAGGTGGAGCTTCAGTCCCGCGGCAAGGCGGCCATGCTGCGGGCTACCGTTCTGCTGGGCCTGCCAGTGCTCTGCATCCGGGTCACGGGGGTGGACGGAACGCAAGTGCAGGTCGTTCCCCGTCCTCCCGACTCACCCGAGGTGCTGGAGCGGATGCGGGATGTAGGAGCAGGCCGCTCGCAGACCTTCGATTTGACCGACTTCGCTGGATGGGTGCGAGAGGATGACGGTTGCGTGCTCTGCGTGGGGTGGTTGCCCGCCGTAGCGCCGGGCGGATTGGTGCTCTACATCACCGCCGCATTCGCGTTGACCATCTCCGAGGCACGGAAGACCGTCCTGTCGGTTCTGGACTCGGCAAGGTCGCAGGGGTATACGCCCGCCACGCTGCGCAGTTTCGGCGCGCGCCGCAGGTGGTGGAGCGGTCTCCCCGCGTCACTCCAGCACCCGGTCCTCCAGCCATTGCTCTATGCGCAGGTAGGTTCGGACGCCCTGGCGGAGAGCGAGGCGGCACTGGAGGTGAGCCAGGTTGAGGGGTCCGTCTGGCGCATCACCGCCGACCGCCAGCTCATTCTGGTAGGCGAAGCGGGCGGTTCAGCGCAAGGCTGCATCCCGCTAGCGGTACTCTCGCCGACCTGGCTCCAGGGCACAGCGATCAGCGGTCACCGTCGTGAGCTGCCGCGCGGCCTGCCGAGGGGATACACACCACCCCGGTAGTGCGGCCAGCCTGGGACGCCGCAACGGCGATTTACGGGGCACACGTTAGAATGACGGATGAATCGGTTATCAGGGATCAGGATTGAATCGATGTCGCAGCCAAACCTCCCGCCTCCGGCGCTGCCGGGGATTTCTCTCCTCGAACTCGGTCTGCTTAAGCGCCTTTATCGGACCACGGCCCTGGTGGCGGCGTTCACCGGCTTGATGATCTGGAGCCGTTTCAGCGTGCCCGCCGCACTGGGCTGGCTGGTCGGCGTTTCGCTCTCGCTCTCCATGTACTGGCTGCTGGAGACCACGGTGACGCGCTTCCTCGCCAAGGAGAACGCAAACCCTACAGGTCTGGTACTGGCCAGCTTGGGCAAGATGCTTGGCCTCGTGGTGGTGGGCGTACTGCTGGCCCTGGGAGCCAAGTACCGGGCGATCAACCTCCTCTGGGTGGTGGGAGGGGTGACCCTGCCGCATGTGGTCCTAGTCCTGAAGCTGGTGGGGCGACAGGTGGTCGCTGCAAGCAATCGCGCTGCCCCGCCTCGGGGCAGCGCCAGCCGAGGCGCGAAGGACACCCCGCCCGGTTCGTAGAACGCCTCACCATTCGTCGCGTCCTAGCGTCCTGCATAGGTGGTCGAAGTTCCGGTTCATCGGCCCCGCAGTCGGGGCCTCGAACTGAGAACTCAGTCCCGGCCACCTGCGGTTGAAGCACGGAACGCGAACTCTGGCGACAGCAATGAGGCTGCCGCCTAGACGGCCCAGAGTGGTGAAGAATGGATCAGGCTGGGGTGAGTGCCCCCGGGAACCTACCCGGAAGCCCTCCAGGTCCGAGGGTGGAGGCATCGCCGCTTTCATCCCGGACGACAGGTCACGCCTCGTCCCGCTCCGAACCCCAGAGTAAGCTGCCGATCGGCGCTAGGCTACGTGCCGGAGGGCGGCAGGTTGGAATCCGGCTGATCAGCTCCGTGATGGGGGCAGCGGACGCCAAGGCCGTAGCCGAGATGGCGTCCCGCGAGTTCTCGCTGATCATGCGCTCCCCGGATTGGGGACGCTTCTCCCTGATCTGGCTCACGCTCACCACCTCCCTGCTGCTGGGAGCGCTCCTGTACCGCGGCCACAGCGCCGGAATGGACCGCCCCACCGGAACGGAGTGGCAGATGTTCGCGGGCTACGGACTCCAGGCACTCCTGGCCATCCTGATGGCCCAATGGACGGTCCGCCGCCTACGCCGTGATCTTTACAACCACCGCCTGGATGAGCTGATGCTCACGCGCTGCTCGCCGGCAGACATCGCGATGGGGGAAGCGCTGGGGTCTGCGGTGGCCTCCCTGTGGCTAGTGGCCGCCGCCGCGCCGGTGTGCATCTTCATGTGTGCAATCGGTGGAACCAGTCCATGGTCGGGCGTCCGGATGGTCCTCTCTCTGGCACCCGTGGGAGCGCTTGGCGTGTGGTTCGGGATGGGATGGGGGCTGGCGTTCACCCTGCGGCGATCGTCATCCATCGTCTCCTTGAGCAAGTGGTGGTTCCTGGGACCATTCCTACCGCTCTGGATTGGGTGGACGCTGCTGGGCCTCTGCGCGGGGATCTGGCCTCTGCTCGGGTTCCTGCCTAGCGGACTCCAGATCGCGAGAACGGCGGTCGGCTTCATCCGTGGGGCCATGGAGTTGCTGGTGCGCGGCTTCAACCCGCTTCTCGTCGCGGCGGCAGCGGCGGACGTCGGGGGCCTGGTGTGGTGGAGCAATTGGCTCGCGCTTGCCCTCGTCACGCTCTTCATGCTGCGAAAGAGTACCGACGCCGTCTACGCATCCCTCGCCACCCTATCGGAGCGAGACGTCCTGCGGCGCGGCACGGATGCGTGGG